>NZ_JBFTKU010000009.1:0-171347 GCF_056665975.1 Caulobacter sp. 05T431
CCCGCCTGCTGCTTCATCGACCTTCAGTCACGTCGTATCTGTGGACCACGCCCGACCGGCACCAGAGACTGAAGTTTGGGTCCCGCCTCTACTCAAGCAGAAGGGCCCGCCGACAGAGCTTCCCGCTCGATCGCCCCCCGCCGCCGCATCGGTCGCTGGCCATGCGCCCTTTCCCGCGTCGAGGTGGGAACAGGATACGGGCGTCGGGAAGGGTGAGGATCAAATCGGGTCGAGAAAGTTCAGGCTATTGAAATCGCTGAACTTCATTCGCTATCCGCATAGGATAGGCTCATCAGAATCCCTCTCTCATAGAGAGAGGGAGGGGCCCGCCGCCGCAGGCGGTGGGAGGGTGAGTGGTTTCACCGCCTGCCGGCAAATCCCGAGCTGCCGAGCCCCTCCAAGGGAATCCAGACTTCCTCCCTCATTACGACCGCCAAGTCATGCCGCTCCTCGTTAGAGCCTTGTCCTGAGAGATTGTAACCTCTCACCCTCCCACCGCTTCGCGGCGGGCCCCTCCCTCTCTCTATGAGAGAGGGGATTTAGGCGGCGGCGCCTTGCCGCGAGGCGCGCCCTATCCCCCGAACCACGCCGCCAGCTTCTTCAGGCTCTCCTTCGAGCCCTCCTTGTTGTCCGCCGGCCGCAACCCCGGCGGCAGGTTCTCCGACAGAAAGGTCACCCGGGTGCCGCCTTCGGCCGGCTCCAGCGAGACGGTGATGGTCATCTCGCCCTTCAGCGCCGGGTCGTCGGTGTCGAACAGCACCGCCCAGACCACCCGGCGGCCCGGCGTGATGGCCGCGAAGCGCACGCGCGTGCGGTCCTCGCGCTCGGCGGTCTTGCCGACGTGTCCGGTCTCGCCCTCGGGATAGTAGAGCGACATCTCGAACCCGCCGCCCACCCGTCCGTCGAAGGCGTGCATCCGGCCGGTCATGTCGCCGGGCGGCAACCATCGGACCAGGATCTCGGGGTCCATCAGGGCGTTCCAGACGGCGTCGGGCGCGGCGGGGATCAGGCGGCTGGCGCGAGTGGTGGGCAAGGGCATGGGGTCACCTTACACCCTCTCCCAGAGGGAGAGGGAGGGACCCGCCGCGCAGCGGTGGGAGGGTGAGGGGTTAAACCGTCAACCGGCGCGCCGGCAGGGCGTTCGGTGTGAAATCGGACAGGGTGTAACCCCTCACCCTCCCACGCCTCCGGCGCGGGCCCCGCCCTCTCCCTCTGGGAGAGGGTTTTCAAGCCACCGCATCCGGTACGCCATCATCGCCGTCTTCCCCAGGTGCGCCGTCAGCCGCCAGTTGACCACGGCCCCGACCGGGGCGCCGACCACGGGCAGCAGCTGGGCCAGCTTGGCCAGGTCGATGTGGTCGCGGTACTGCTGCTGGAACGACCGCCAGTCGAAGGCCTTCAGGTCGGTCGGGTGCTCGCGGCTGTCCCAGTCGTCCATGGCCTCGAGCACCTTCACGCGATGCTCGACGTCGGAGAAGGCCAGCTCGAAGATGTGCAGGATATAGAGCMGCTCGCTCAGCACGCTCCCGTCATGGCCGTACAGGGCGGCGATCTCGAACAGCAGCTTGAGCTTGAAGCTCATCAGCAGCGGGAAGTCGGCCGCCGCCAGCAGGAACCCGCCCGCCCCGGCCACCCCGCCCTCGGCCCCGGCGGCGGTCTTCCAGCCCTGGATGGCGGCCACGACCTTGGCCTCGCGCTGCTCCAGCGTGGCGTCGCGCAGCGGCGAGGCCGTGGCGAAGTCGGCCCCGGTCAGGATCGCCTTGGTCATCGCCTCCATGGCGGCGGTGATCGCGGCGTGGACCTTCTCCGGGATGATCGTGTTGATCTTCCGCTGCACGGCCCGCGAGGCGTTCCCCAGCGGCCCGGCGGGCTTGGTGATGCGGGCGCGCCAGGCGGCGAGGTCGGAGGTCAGCATGGAGGTAGATAAAATCTGACTAGGCATCAAATATCGAACTAAATGAACGACTTCGCGCCTCAGATTCGGATTCAATCCTTGAAATATGGGATTCCCATAGGTCAAATTCCTTTCGTATATAATATTCTACATGGAAGGTGTTGTACAAGTCGATAGACATAAGTGACGGGTCTATAATGGCCACCATTCTATCCTTCTCCGATTCTTCAGCCACCTCTATTCCGACTATGACATCAAAAATCCTGCTATTTCCACCAGACAGATTTATCAATTCAGAATATAACTTCCTATTCGGTCTGACATTGTTCACTGATTTAATAACATCTGATGTCTCGGTGGTTCCTCCATTATGAAGCATATTGTAAACGGACCAGAGTGTTATAGCTATGTTTCCCCATTTTTCAGAACTATTAGAGAGTGTTATTCCAGAGGGGAAAATTGCCAATTGAAGAAAGATTCTTGGAAATACGGAGACAAGATTGCGCTCTTTGTCGCCACCATTTGCTATTTCAACGAGAGTTTTTAGTCTTGGTAAAGCCCAATTTTCTTCAAACGAATCTTTGTTTATAGAATATATCATTTTAATGACAGAGTCGGTTTCGGATCTCGTTGAGACTGTATCTATTGCATTTCCAATTTTATCATCAGGAAGTGATGAAATAAATCTAGCCGTAAAATATTCCTGAAAAGATCTATGAACAAACGATAATTCAACGCCATCTGTCTGTATTAAGCAGATAGATTCTCTAAGATCAGACAGAAATTCTTCCGTGTTTACAGAAGATTTTCTGTATAAAATGGAATTGGATATATATTTTCGAATTTTGTCGCCATCAAAGCTAAAATCCGACGAAATATACGAAGAAGCGCAAAAGTGCTCTAAGATTCTTTGAAATTCATCCATAGGCAATTTTGTATAAGACTTTCTTGTGTAAACGCCTTTACTTCTATCGTGTCGTTGAAATAGCGTTTCGAACGCTTGTTGGTAGAAAATATGAATCTTATCCGGTATATCAGAATGATATGAATAGGTTAAAAGCATCATTGTGGTCATTAGGGGGTTTGATAGAAATTCCTTATGTTTTGCGTACAATGAATCATTTACTTGATGAATGAAGMTGGTCTTCTTTTCATCATCAAATTCTATTTTAGAAAGCAAGGTCATTGATTGAAGTTTTGACATGCCCTGGCAGTTATATACAGTGAATTCCTCCAGACCGGGAAGATTGTCTTCCGGCCTCGATGTAACAAGAATTGAAAGCTTTGGGTTTTCGCTACTTATATTTTGAATTTCTTCCCCATATTTTAACCTCATATCATGATCTATTTCATCAAATCCGTCCAAAATGAAAGCAACTTTTCCAGATCTAATGTATTCAATTAGAAGTTCTTTATACATGGATTTAATATGCGTGCGTACGGATGCGTGAATGGCGTCAATTAAATCTTGACCACCAAGAGAATTGAGAGATCTAAGTTCAAAATATATCGGTAACTTGTTCTTGTAATTAGTAAGGAGGAAGGTGTTTACATATTTAATAAGCATAGACTTTCCGCCACCGGCAGTACCGCTTACAAGAACCTTGCGTCCGGAAAAAATATCTGCAATGATATCTCCATCCTTTTTCGTTTTTTTTCCTACTCTATAAGTAAGTGGTACATAAATACTACCGATATCAACTGCTTCGTCTGGATGTATTAATGTCTTAACGCTATTTGTTCTCCTTAAGCTAGCCGATATATAATCGGAAAATCCCTTCTTCAATTTTGTTTCTATTTTCTTGAACTGAGAGGTCGCGGCTTCAGCCAAGCCATTGAACGCGTTGTCCAAGATATGTCCGGCAACGCCGATCGCTATTTCGTTCGGATCTAGATCGCTCATGTTTCAACCCCGGAGCACCTGTTTTTCAATTGCTGCCACGCATACCGGTGACGCTGCAACTGTTAGAAGAGATGTCCCATCCACACCTCCCCGCCCCTCATCCCCAGCCAACCACACCTCACGCCCTCGCCCTCCCCCACAACCCGGCCTATATCTCCGGCAACAGAGTAAACCGCCCCGGACCCCGCCTTGCCCCGTCAGTTCCGACTGCCGCTGACCGCCCCGCCCTGCTGGGACCGGGAGTCGTTCGCGTCGTCGCCGACCAATCTGGAGGCGCTGGAGGGGCTGGACGCCTGGCCGGCCTGGCCCGACGGGCGAATGGCCCTGGTCGGGCCGGCGGGCACGGGCAAGTCGCACCTGGCGCGCGACTGGGCGGCGCGGACCGGGGCCGTGACGATCGAGGCGGCCTCCACCGGCAATGTGCCTCTGGACCTGGCCGCCCTGCGCGGCCGGCCGCTGCTGGTMGAGGACGCCGACCGCCGGTCCGAGGGCGACCTGGTCGACGACGAGACCCTGTTCCACCTGATCAACATGGCCGGGGTCGACGGCGGCAGCCTGCTGCTGACCGGCCGCCTGGCCCCCGTGGCCTGGGAGGCCGCGGTGCCCGACCTGCGCTCGCGGCTGAACGCCCTGACCGTGGCCCGGGTCATGGAGCCCGACGACATCGTGCTGGAGGCCGTGCTGCGCCGCGCCTTCGAGGCGGCGGGCATCCGGCCGGCGGGCGACCTCTATCCCTACCTGATGGCGCGATTGCCCCGCTCGGCGGCCGAGGTCCTGGCGGCGGTGGCGGCCCTGGACGAAGCGTCCATCGAGCAGGGGCGCGAGGTGAACAAGGCGCTGGCGCTGTCGGTGCTGGATTTCGGGGTGGATGACGAGGAAGACTGAGGCGGCGAACACTTGCCCCCTACGGATCGCTTCGCGATCGTCTTCCCCCACAGGGGGAAGAAGCCGCGCTGCGGCGTCCGGCGCGCGCATCCGCCCCCTATGGGGGCGGACAGACCGCGAAGCGGTCAGGTGGGGGCAAGTGGTGAAACCTCAAGCGTTTAGGAACATAGGAACTTCTTCCAGGCAAAGCTTGCGACGCCGCGAGTGTGAGGGGCGTTTGTCTTGCTCCTGTCACCACCGTCCTTCACTCTGTATGCGGTAAACCGGAGTTCCTCATGACCGACGCCGCGACCGCCCTCGACCTGCCCGCCGCGCCTTCGCCGGCCGCGCCGGACCTGGCGGGCCTGCGGCTGGACGACGAGCTGCTGGCGGCGCCGGAAAGGTTCTTCAACCGCGAGACGTCGTGGCTGGCCTTCAACTGGCGGGTGCTGGAGGAGAGCGGCAATCCGCGCCACCCGCTGCTGGAGCGGCTGCGGTTCCTGTCGATCTCGGCCAACAACCTCGACGAATTCTACATGGTCCGCGTGGCCGGCCTGAAGGGCCAGGTGCGCGAGGGCGTGCGGGTGGTCAGCCAGGACGGGCTGACGCCGGGCGAGCAGCTGGCGCGGATCAACGCCTCGGCCGCCGAGCTGATGGCCGAGCAGCAGAAGATCTGGCGCGAGGTGCGGGCCGAGCTGTGGGGCGAGGGCCTCAAGCTGCTGGACGCCAAGGACATCGTCGGCGCCGACCGCGAGCGGGCCGAGGAGATCTTCCTGACCCGGATGTTCCCGGTGCTGACGCCCCTGGCGATCGATCCGGCCCACCCGTTCCCGTTCATCCCGAACCTGGGCTTCTGCCTGGCGCTGAAGCTGCGCCGCATCGCCGACGACAAGCACCTGTACGCCCTGGTGCCGGTGCCCAGCCAGGTGCAGCGGTTCTGGGAGCTGTCGCAGACCCCGGCCAAGAGCATGCGCAAGCGCGAGCGGCGGATCGTGGCGCTGGAAAGCTTCATCATCCTGTTCCTGGACCACCTGTTCCCCGGCTACGAGGTCGAGGGTCGCGGCCTGTTCCGCCTGATCCGCGACAGCGACCTGGAGATCGAGGAAGAGGCCGAGGACCTGGTGCGCGAGTTCGAGGCGCGGCTGAAGAAGCGTCGGCTGGGCCGCGTGGTGCGGGTCAAGATCCAGACCACCATGCCCGAGGACCTGCGCGCCTTCATCATCGAGGGCCTGCGCGCCCTGCCCGAGGACGTGGTGCTGGTCGACGGCAAGCTGGGCCTGGCCCAGATGGCCGAGCTGATCCCGCCCGACCGTCCGGACCTGAAGTTCAAGCCGTTCAACGCCCGCTTCCCCGAGCGCATCCGCGACCACGGCGGCGACTGCTTCGCGGCGATCCGCGAGAAGGACATCCTGGTCCACCACCCGTTCGAGAGCTTCGACGTGGTGGTCCAGTTCATCCGCCAGGCGGCGCGCGACCCCAAMGTSCWGGCSATCAAGCAGACCCTGTACCGCACGTCCAAGGACAGCCCGATCGTGGCGGCCCTGATCGAGGCGGCCGACAACGGCAAGAACGTCACGGCCCTGGTCGAGATCAAGGCTCGGTTTGACGAAGAAAATAACTTGAAGTGGGCTCGAGATCTGGAGCGGGCGGGCGTGCACGTGGTGTTCGGCTTCGTCGACTGGAAGACCCACGCCAAGCTGTCGGTGGTGGTGCGGCGCGAGGGCGACAGCAGCTTGCGCACCTACTGCCACWTCGGCACCGGCAACTACCACCCGCAGACGGCGCGGGTTTACACCGACCTGTCGCTGTTCACCTGCGACCCGGCCCTGGGGCGCGACGGCGGCAAGCTGTTCAACTTCATCACCGGCTACGCCCAGCCTGGGCGGCTGGAGAAGCTCAGCTTCTCGCCCGAGACGCTGAAGCCCGACCTGCTGACCATGATCGCGGCCGAGGCCCGCAACGCCCGCGACGGCAAGCCGGCGGCGATCTGGGCCAAGATGAACGCCGTGGTCGACCCGCAGATCATCGACGCCCTCTATTCGGCCAGCCAKGACGGGGTGCAGATCGACCTGGTGGTGCGCGGCATCTGCTGCCTGCGGCCGGGCATCAAGGGGCTGTCGGAGAACATCCGGGTTAAGTCGATCGTCGGCCGGTTCCTGGAGCACGCCCGCATCGTGGCCTTCGCCAACGGCGGGGCCATGCCCAGCCCGCAGACCCGCGTCTTCATCAGCTCGGCCGACTGGATGCCGCGCAACCTGGACCGCCGGGTGGAGAGCCTGGTCCCCGTCGAGAACCCCACCGTGCACCAGCAGGTGCTGAACCAGATCATGGTCGCCAACCTCAACGACGAGGCCCAGAGCTGGAACCTCGACAGCGAGGGCCACTACGCCCGCGACCCGGCCTGGGACCGCAAGGGCGCCTTCTCGGCCCACGAATACTTCATGACCAATCCCAGCCTGTCGGGCCGGGGCCACAAGGTGAAGGACCTGCCGCAGGCGTTCGACCACGTGGGCCCGCGCAAGCGGGGATGAGGCGGTCCGTACTCGCCGTCCTGGCGACGCTGAGCCTCACGGCTTGCGGACCGCGCCCCGCCCAGCAGGCCGACGTCTGCGCGATCTTCGCCCTGCCCGCGGTTCCCGGCGACACCCAGGCGGGCGACGCCGCCGACCTGGCCTGGGCCAAGGCGCATGAGAAGGCGCTGTTCAAGTCCGGGGTGATCTACCGTTCGGGCTGGAAGATCATGGAGCACGGCCGCCCGTGGGGCCGCTGCCCGGCCCGCCCCAAGCCGGTCGAGCACCTGCTGGTCAGCCCGGACTCGACCTACGCCATGACCAAGGGCGGCCGTCGCGAGCACGGCCGGCCGGTCAGCTTCGGCGCCTGCTACTTCGACAAGGCCCCGTCCGGCTGGCGCGTGCGGGCCTGCCGCAAGACCCTGAACGAGCCCTTGCCGCTGGTTTCGCCCCATCCGTTGTCCTAGAGGGAGGCTCCGCGCGACGGGCGAAAGCTTTTTCCGTGCGGCGCCTTCCCCTCCCCGCCCAATGCGCTAAACCACCCCCATGCCTTTTGCGGCGCCGCGCGACGCGGCCGTTATCGATATCGGCTCCAACTCGGTCCGCCTCGTGGTGTACCGGCTGGAAGGCCGCGCCATCTGGACGGTCTTCAACGAGAAGGTCCTGGCGGGCCTGGGGCGCGACCTGGGCGACGGCGGCAAGCTGAACCCCGAGGGCGTGGCCCAGACCCTGGCGGCGCTCAAGCGCTTCCGCGCCGTGCTGGAGGCCGTCAAGCCGGCCGAGACCTTCATCGCCGCCACCGCCGCCGTGCGCGAGGCCAAGGATGGGGCGGCCTTCGTCCGCCAGATCCAGGCCGAGACCGGCTTCTCCACCCGCGTGCTGTCGGGCGAGGAAGAGGCCCGCTACGCCGCCCTGGGCGTGCTGGCCGGGGCGCCCGACGCCACCGGCGTGGTCGGCGACCTGGGCGGCGCCAGCCTGGAGCTGATCCGCCTTGAGGCCACCGGCGCCGGCCTGGGCGTGACCCTGCCCCTGGGCCCGTTCAGCCTGGGCGTGTCGGACGGCTTCGACCTGGAGAAGGTGCGCCGCCTGTGCGCCCAACGCCTGGCCCCGGTGGCCGAGGCGTTCAAGACCGACGTCTTCCACGCCGTGGGCGGCGCCTGGCGCAACCTGGCCCTGCTGCACATGCGGCTGAACGGCTATCCGCTGCATGTCGTCCACCAGTACAGCATCGGCCGCGCCGAGGCCCTGGAGGCCGCCCGCCTGGTCGCCCACCAGTCTAAGAGCTCGCTGGAGCGCATCGAGGGCATGAGCCGCAAGCGCTCGGAGACCCTGCCCTACGCCGCCGTGGTGCTGGAGCAGCTGATCGAGAGCCTGGACCTCAAGCGCATCGAGATCTCGGCCTACGGCGTGCGCGAGGGCCTGCTGTTCGAGGCCATGCCGCCCGGCGTGCGCCGGCTGGACCCGCTGATCGAAGGCTGCGCCTCGCTGGGGGCTAGGCAAGGCGTCGCCGACGAGTTGGGCGCGGCGCTGGACGCCTGGTTGACGCCGGCCCTGGACCAGCTGCCGCCCTGTTTCGGCGAGCGCGACGCGGTCCTGGTCTCGGCGGCCTGCCGCCTGGCCGACCTGGGCGCGCGCCTGCACCCGGACCATCGCGCCGACCTGGTGTTCGAGCAGGTGCTACGCGCCCCGATCGCCGGCCAGACCCACGCCGAACGCGCCTTCCTGGCCGCCGCGGCCTTCGCGCGCCACGCCACGGCCTTCACCCCGCCGGAGGTGGACGTGCTGGAGCGCCTGCTCTCGCCGGCCCGACTGAAGCGCGCCCGGGCCGTGGGCGCGGCTATCCGTCTGGGCTGCGACCTGTCCGGCCGAAGCGCGCCCCTGCTGGCCCGCTCGCGCCTGGTCATCGATAAGGGCGACCTGCTGCTGACCGCCGAGCCGGGTTACGCCGACCTGCTGCTGGGCGAGCAGACCGCCAAAAGAGCAGGCGCCCTGGCGGCCCTGCTGGGCCTGAAGCTGAAGATCACCGCGCTGTAGCCGGCCGGCCCCTCCACGCGCATAGGCTGTGACCACCCGTCCGTTGCGGCCTGCTCTACGTCCGCGCGCGCGCCACTATCGAGAAACGATATCGCGTCCAATGTTTCTATCGTGACACGATAAGTCGCTCTTATGTGACAAAAGAACCACGTTACATTTCATTAATGCAATGATTGTTGACCCGGCGTCTCGTTGATCTGTAGCCGTTCTAAAGCCGGGGTCAGAAAAGCTGAGTCGGTGACTCGTTCGCGCCTCGAACGGCGTGGTCACTACATTGGGGATGTATCTTGACAACTAAACTCTTGCGTGAGCGCCTGCTTGCGTCGTCGATGATCTGCGGCGTCGCCGCCGGCCTGTTCGCCGTCGGCTCGGCCAGCGCCCAGACGGCCGCTCCGGCCGCCGCCGCCCCCGACGAGGTCGAAGAGATCGTCGTCACCGGTTCGCTGTTCCGTCGGACGGACACCGAAACCCCCTCGCCCGTCACCGTGCTGACCTCGGAGAACCTGCAGCGCGCCGGTCTCACGACCGCGACCGACGCGATCCGCTCGGTCTCGGCCGACGGCGCCGGTTCGATCGGCACCGGCTTCCAGAGCGGCTTCAGCGCCGGCGGCTCGGCCGTCTCGCTGCGCGGCCTGGGCGTGTCCTCGACCCTGGTCCTGATCGACGGCCTGCGTTCGACCAACTTCCCGATCAACGACGACGGCCACAACGCCTATGTCGACCTCAACAGCATCCCGTTCAGCCTGATCGACCGCGTCGAAGTACTGAAGGACGGCGCCTCGTCGACCTACGGCGCCGACGCCATCGGCGGCGTGGTCAACCTGATCCTCAAGCCGCAGTTCCAGGGCGTGGCCGGCAGCGCCGAAGCGGGCGAATCCGACCGCGGCGACGCCGAGCACAAGCGTTTCGACCTGACGCTGGGCTACGGCGACTATTCGGCCAGCGGCTTCAACGTCTACATCAACGGCGAATACCAGACGGACGGTCGCGTCGCGAGCCACGACCGCGGCTTCCCCTACAACACCCAGGACCTGACCTCGATCGGCGGCCTGGACAACAACCGCGGCGATGACTCGATCAACACCGCCAGCCCCAACGCCGTGGTGGTCCGCACCACCCAGAGCAACCTGAACAACCCGCTGTCGGGCGGCGTCCTGGCGTTCGCGGACGGCACCTATGTCGACTCCTCGGGCGCGACCCAGCCGTACAGCAACTAC
Source organism: Caulobacter sp. 05T431 (assembly GCF_056665975.1). Taxonomy (NCBI): domain Bacteria; kingdom Pseudomonadati; phylum Pseudomonadota; class Alphaproteobacteria; order Caulobacterales; family Caulobacteraceae; genus Caulobacter; species Caulobacter sp. 05T431. Next base: position 10,423 of record NZ_JBFTKU010000009.1, read on the forward strand.
ACCTCGCTGAACACGAACTGCGCCAACGGCAGCTACACCGTCACCACCGGCGGCGCGCGCGGCACGGGCTGCAAGTACAACCTGGTCGACCAGTACAACCAGATCGCGCCCAAGCAGAAGCGCTACGCGGTCAACGGCCGTATCAGCAAACGCTTTAGCGACCACGTCGAGGGCTACGTCACCGGCAGCTACTCGTACGACTTCGTCAGCATCATCAACCAGCCCCGCGCCATCCGGAACACGCAGCCCTTCGGCGGCGCGGCCGCCCTGGCCTCGAACAACCCGGGCCTGGTGCTGCCGGTCTGGATCTGCACCTCGGGCGCCAACTGCGCCGACCCGACCGCGGCCGGCCGTCGCCTGAACCCGAACAACCCCTACGCGGCCGCCTACGCCAACGATCCGTCGAACGGCGCGGCGCGCATCTACTACCTGTTCGGCGACCTGCCGGCCGGCAGCGACCGCACCAACGAAGTGTATCGCGGCACCGCGGGCCTGAAGGGCGACATCGACGGTGACTGGAACTGGCGCGTCGAAGCGGTCGGGGCCAAGGACAACCTGAGCATCGACCAGTTCGGCTTCCTGAACATCGCGAACCTGATGAACGCGATCAACACGGGCGCCTACAACTTCGTGAACCCGTCGCAGAACACCGCGGCGGTCCGCAACTTCATCTCGCCGACCATCACCACCCCGTCGCACTCGTCGATGGTGTCGTTGGACGCCTCGGTCACCAAGCGCCTGTGGGCCCTGCCCGGCGGCGACATGCAGCTGGCCGTCGGCGCCCAGGTCCGCAAGGAAAAGCTCGAGAACAACAACCAGAACGCCAAGCTGGACACCTACACCCTGACCACCTCGTCGGCCTTCGGCGAGCACACGGTGTCGGCCGTCTACGCCGAACTGCTGGCCCCGGTGCTCGACAACCTGGAAGTCAACCTGGGCGGCCGTTACGACGACTATTCGGAAGGCTTCAGCCACTTCTCGCCGAAGATCGGCGTGAAATACACGCCGGTGAAGCAGGTGGCGTTCCGCGGCACCTATTCGGAAGGCTTCCGCGCGCCGACCTTCGCTGAATCCGGTCCGCGCAGCCAGTACGCCGGCTTCTCGACCTACGCCCCGCCGAACTCGTTCCAGCTCGCCCACGGCGGCCTGGTCTCGGGCGGCAACACCAACCCCTACGCCCAACAGTACAATCTGGGCGGCGGCTACGTCGGCAATCCGGACCTGAAGCCGGAAACCTCGCGCAGCTACACCGTCGGCATGATCGCCGAGCCCTTCCCGTGGCTCAGCATGACGGTCGACTACTACAACGTGAAGAAGTCGGACCTGATCGTCGCCGGCCCGCTGATGGCCGACGCGCGCGCCGCCTACTACTCCAAGACCAATGTCACCGACGCGTGCGCGGCGGTCGCGGCGGTGGGCGCGGGCTATTCGTGCAACCTGGTCGACGCCATCGACCCGCTGTTCCCGAGCGCCCTGCCCCGCGTGCTGATCATCAACGCCCCGTTCGTCAACGCCAACTACTCGCTGACCTCGGGCATCGACTTCTCGGCCACGGCCAAGGTCAACCTGCCGTATGACGGCAAGTTCACCAGCCGTATCGAGGTCACCCACGTGATCCAGTACGACCTGCACACCAGCAAGGGCGTGCAGAAGTACGCGGGCACCCTGGGTCCGTATCAGCTGTCGTCGGGCAACGGCACGCCGGACTGGCGCGGCAACTGGCAGAACTCGGTCGAGTTCGGCCGCTACACCGTGTCGGCGACCACCTACTGGGTCGGCAAGATCGCCGAAGTGGCCCAGGACCAGCGCGCCGGCACCGATTGCGCGACCAACAACTTGTACTCGCCGGGCAACGCCACGATCGGGAACAAGTTCTGCTACATCAAGCGCTTCGTGAACGTCGACCTGAACGCCTCCGCGCGCGTGAAGGAAGGCTTCACGGTGTACGGCAACGTCGGCAACCTGTTCGACGCCCGCGCGCCGGTGGCTCCGGCCGCCTACGCCAGCGCTCCCAACTTCCTGACGACCTTCCACTATCCGGGTCTGGTCGGCCGGACGTTCAAGGTGGGCGTCCGCTTCGAATACTAAGTTCGAAGCCATCGCCTGAAGGGGGCCGGTTCCGAAAGGGACCGGCCCTTTCTTTTTGCCCCTTCGTTCCGACTTCGGCGGGGCCGCGACACGCCGCCGCACCGAACCTTGGTCGACGAGCACGGTTTGTTATCCACGGGCATCGCAAGCTCCACCTCAGAAACGGGGAGCATATCCATGCAGAAGCAGCGGATTTTCGAAGTCGAACGTCTCGAGGACCCTAGCCTGGCCTTTCCGCCGCCGCGTTCGCGGCCCGCGCCGCGATTGGCCAACGACAGCGACGTCTCCGTCCTCGGTCCGGCTCGCCGCCTGCAGGACGACCTGGCCCGCGCCTTCGCCGCCGACGCCCGCTGGTCGGTCAAGCGCACGGTGATCGTCGGCCTGGTGTTCCACGTCGCGATCCTGGGCTGCCTGGCCCTGGCGGCCGGCGGCCTCCTGCCGCAGATCGCCCGTTAACCTTCCGGAACACCGGCGGCGGAACAGCGTTACGCAAAGCGCGCAACCTTTACCGTTTGAACACGCGCGCATGCAATCTGGGGCCATGGGCAGGGGGATAGACATCTTGAACGGCATGCCGGCGGGACGCCGTGCGGTGCGCAGCCTGCTGGCCCTGGGGGCGATCGTCGTGACGATCGTCGTCCTGGGCGGCTGCGCCCTGCTGGCCTTCGCCGCCGTGTCCGTCGACCGCCTGCAGGCCCGCGAGGAGCACCTCGTCGTCCGGCAGACCCTGGAACGGTCGTTGCTGCGCCTGGACAGCGACGTGGCCGCCGCCGCGGTCTGGGACCAGGCCTTCGAGACGATCCGCCCGGGCGTCGACCTGGGGTGGATGGATTCCGAGATGGGCTCCTACTACGCCAACAACCGCGGCGACGACCTGTCGATCGTGCTGGATTCCGAAAACCGCCCCTTCTACGCCTGGGTGGACCAGGGCCGGGCGACGCCGGAGAGCCAGGCCGCGCTGGTCGCCGCCGTCGCGCCCCTGATCGCCGAGGTCCGTCGCCAGGAGACGGCCGCGGCCAGGCGCCCTCGCCCGACCGATCTCACGGCCGCGACGATCGCCGAGACCGCGCACGGCGTCGTCCGGGCGGACGGCCGCGTCTATCTGGTGGCCCTGTCGACGGTCACGCCGKAAAAGGCCGCGCGGCCTCGAGGCGCGACTCCGGCGATGATCGTGATCTGCGCCCAGCGGGCCGATCGCCACCTGCTGCCCGCCCTGGCCCAGGAGATGCGCATCCGCCGTCCGGGTCTCGTCGACGCTCAGCCGGCGCGGGGCGCGGCTATCGCCCTGAGCGGACCGGGCGGCGAGCCGCTGGGCTGGCTGGCCTGGGCGCCCAAGCAGCCGGGTCTCGACGCGGTGCGCGAGGCCGCGCCGCTGGTGCTGCCCGGCGTCCTGCTGCTGATCGCGGCCGGCGCCGCCCTGGCCCTGCGCGTCCGCCAGGTCCTGCGCGAGCTGGACGCTTCGGAGGCTGGCGAGAAGAAGGCCCTGGCCGAGGTGGTCGAGGCCCGCGACCGGGCCCAGGCCGCCAACCTCGCCAAGTCGCAGTTCCTGGCCAATATGAGCCACGAGATCCGCACGCCCCTGAACGGGGTGCTGGGCATGGCCCAGGTGATGGAGCAGAGCGGCCTGGGCTCGCCGCACCGCGAGCACCTGAAGATGATCCGCGACAGCGGCGAGACCCTGCTGGCCATCCTCAACGACGTGCTGGACCTGTCCAAGATCGAGTCCGGCCGGTTCGAGCTGGACGACCACGTCTTCGACCTGGGCCAGACGGTGGCCGCCGCCTGCCGCCCCTTCGCCCTGCTGGCCGATCAGAAGGACGTGGCCTTCGTCACCGAGATCGCGCCCGACGCCCTGGGGACCTGGTGCGGCGACAGCGTGCGTCTGCGCCAGGTGCTGTCGAACCTGGCCTCCAACGCCGTGAAGTTCACGCCCGAGGGTCGGATCCGGCTGGCCGTCGAGGCCACGCCCGAGGGCCTGACCTTCACCCTGGCCGACACGGGCATCGGCATCGCGCCCGAACGCATCGCCGCCCTGTTCGAGAAGTTCGTCCAGGCCGACAGCTCGACCACCCGGCGGTTCGGCGGGACGGGCCTGGGCCTGGCGATCTCGCGCGAGTTGGTCGAGCGCATGGGCGGGACCCTGCGCATGGACAGCGCCCCCGGCAAGGGCTCGACCTTTGTCTTCCGCCTGCCGTTCGTGCGCGCCGACGCCGCCGACTACCTGGCTCCCGCGCCGGCCGACGGCGACATCCGCTCGCTGCGCATCCTGGCCGCCGAGGACAACGCCACCAACCAGTTCATCCTGCGCGCCCTGCTCGAGCCGGCGGGCGTGGACCTGCACACCGTGGCCAACGGCCGCGAGGCCGTGGACGCCTTCCACGCCGACGACTTCGACCTGATCCTGATGGACGTCCAGATGCCGGTGATGAACGGCATCGAGGCCACGCGGGCCATCCGCGAGCGCGAGAGCGCCCACAGCCTGTCGCCGACCCCTATCCTGGCCCTGTCGGCCAATGTCATGAACCACCAGGTGGCGGAATACGCCCAGGCCGGCATGGACGGCGTGGTCGCCAAGCCCGTCGACGCCGGCAAGCTGATCGAGGCGATCACCGCGGCCATGGAGCGCGGGGCGGTTTGAGAAAAACACCGCTCATCCCGGCGAATGCCGGGATGAGCGGATTGATTGTTACGCCTTCGGCGGGGCCCGGCGGACCTCGACCACCCGCACCCGCGTGCCGTCCAGCACCAGGGCCAGCTCGCCGCGCTTGATCTTCAGGGCGTCCGAACCGAAGGCCTCCAGGCGCCAGCCTTGCAGGGCGGGCGTGTCGGCCTCGTCGTTGGCGGCGATCTTCTCCAGGTCCGAGACCGTGGCGATCAGCTTGGAGGCGACGCCGGCTTCCTCGGCGCGGGCCTTCAGCAACACCTTCAGCAGTTCGACGACCGCGCCGGCCGAGGCGGGCGGCGGCGGGCCGGACTTCTCCAGCACCGGGGCGTAGCCTTCCGGATCGGCCAGGGCGGCCTTGATCGCGGCCAGCAGGTCGGGACCGAACTTGGAGCCGCCGAAGCCCTTGGGCACGCTGCGCAGGGTGTTGAGGCCTTCCAGCGAGGTCGGGGCCTGGGTGGCCAGCTCGTCGATGGCCTCGTCCTTCAGGATGCGGCCGCGCGGCTGGTCGCGGGTCTGGGCGGTGCGCTCGCGCCAGGCGGCCACGGCCTTGAACACCGCCAGGTACTTGGCGGCGGTCTTGCGCGGACGCAGGCGACGCCAGGCCTTCTCGGGATCGACGTCGTAGGCGGCCGGATCGTTGAGCGCCTTCATCTCCTCTTCCACCCAGGCCAGGCGGCCGGCCTTTTCCAGGCGGTCGCGCAGGATGGGGAACAGGGTCGCCAGGTGCGTCACGTCGGCGATGGCGTAGGTCAGCTGGTTCTCGCTCAGCGGACGGCGGGCCCAGTCGGTGAAGCGGCTGGACTTGTCCAGCTCGACCTTCAGCATCTGGCGGACCAGGGCGTCGTAGGCGATCTGCTCGCCGAACCCGGCGGCCATGCCCGCCACCTGGGTGTCGAACAGCGGCGTGGGCATGGCGTTGAGGTTGTTGAAGATCTCGACGTCCTGACGGGCGGCGTGGAATACCTTCAGGATCGAAGGATCGCGCAGCACGTCGAGCAGCGGCGTCAGGTCGATGCCGTCCGCCAACGGATCGATACAGGCCTCGGTGTCGGGCGAAGCCACCTGGATAAGGCACAGCTTGGGCCAGTAGGTGGTCTCGCGCATGAACTCGGTGTCCACGGCGATGAAGGGCTGTCCCTTCAGCTCATTACAGAACGCCGCCAGCTCAGCGGTAGTGGTGATCGTCGTCATCGGCTGCTAATAGCCTCGCGCACCCCCGAGTCTGCAAGCTAAAGCATGAGTTGGGCGTCAACTTTTCCTTGTCTAAACGGTCCCTTGGGCCGTTTTCGAGCCAGAGCGAACGCATGAGCGACCCCCAGAACGGCCTCACCTACGCCCAGGCCGGCGTCGATATCGATGCGGGCAACGCCCTGGTCGAGGCGATCAAGCCCCTGGCCAAGGCCACACGGCGCCCCGGCGCCGAGGCCGGACTGGGCGGTTTCGGCGCCCTGTTCGACCTGAAAGCCGCCGGCTACGAGGACCCGCTGCTGGYCWCCWCCACCGACGGCGTCGGCACCAAGCTGCGCATCGCCATCGACACCGGCATGCACGCGACGGTCGGCATCGACCTGGTGGCCATGTGCGTCAACGACCTGCTGGCCCAGGGCGCCGAGCCGCTGCTGTTCCTCGACTATTTCGCCACGGGCAAGCTGGACGTAGCCACCGCCACCAGCGTGGTCGCCGGCATCGCCGAAGGCTGCAAGCTGGCCGGCTCGGCCCTGGTGGGCGGCGAGACCGCCGAGATGCCGGGCATGTACAGCGACGGCGAATACGACCTGGCCGGCTTCTCGGTCGGCGCGGTCGAGCGCGACGGCGTCCTGCCCAAGCTGGACAAGCAGCGGGCCGGCGACCTGGTGATCGGCATCGGCTCGTCGGGCCCGCATTCCAACGGCTACAGCCTGGTGCGCCGCGTGGTCGAGCGCTCGGGCCTGGCCTGGGACGCCCCGGCCCCGTTCGCGGAAGGCAAGACCCTGGCCGAGGCCCTGATGGCCCCGACCCGCATCTATGTGAAGTCGATCCTGCCGCTGCTGCAGTCCGGCCGGGTCAAGGGCGGCGCCCACATCACCGGCGGCGGCCTGATCGAGAACCCGCCGCGCTGCGTCGCCGAGGGCCTGAAGGCCGAGTTCGACTGGAACGCCTGGCCCCTGCCCCCGGTCTTCGACTGGCTGCAGCGCGAGGGCGGCATCAGCGACCACGAACTGCGCCGCACCTTCAACTGCGGCGTCGGCTTCATCCTGGTGGTCGCCGCCTCGGACGCCGAACCGGTGCTGGCCGCCCTGCTGAACGCGGGCGAAGACGCTTTCATCTGCGGGCAGCTGGTCCAGGCCTGAGCTTGTCCTTCTCCCCTTGCGGGAGAAGGCGGCCCGCGTAGCGGGTCGGATGAGGGGTTTCTCTGACGCGCCGCCGCGCAGCTGACCTCGCCTTCGACCCCTCATCCGTCAGCTTCGCTGACACCTTCTCCCGCAAGGGGAGAAGGAGTGAGGATCGACCTGATGAGCCCAAGAACAAAAGTCGCTGTCCTGATCTCCGGCCGGGGCTCCAACATGGAGGCCCTGGTCCGGGCCGCACAGGACCCCGCCTGTCCGTTCGAGATCGCCCTGGTGCTCTCCAACAAGCCGGAAGCCGGCGGCCTGGTCACCGCCGCCGCCGCCGGGATCGAGGCCCTGGCCGTCGACCAGCGCGACTTCGGCAAGGACCGCGAGGCCCACGAGCGCGCCATCGACGCGGCCCTGCGCGAACGCGGCATCCAGGTCGTGGCCCTGGCCGGATACATGCGCATCCTGACGCCCTTCCTGGTCAACGCCTGGGAAGGCCGGATGCTGAACATCCACCCTTCCCTCCTGCCCGCCTATCCCGGCCTGGACACCCACGGCCGCGCCCTGGCCGCCGGCGAGGTCGAGGCCGGCTGCACGGTCCACCTCGTCACCGCCGGCGTCGACGAAGGCCCGGTCCTGGGCCAGGCCCGCGTGCTGATCCTGCCGGGCGACACCGAGCACATGCTGAGCGACCGCGTCCTGGAGCAGGAGCACCAGCTTTATCCGGCGACCCTGGCCGAGTTCGTGCGCGGGCTCTGACATTCCGCTTTCGCCGGTCGGCGTCGCGCGGCTAGGTTGCCGTGATGAAGCGTGACTATCTCCTATCCTTGAGCGCGCGCCAGAGCCTGTCGGCGTTCGGGGACCGGCTGGTCTCGGGCCCGGCGCCGGATAGCGCCAGCCTGGAGCAGGTGCTGGCCCATCTCGGGGATCTGCCGGCCGAGGCGGTCTCGCGCGCATCCTACGAGATCAACGCCGCGATGGGGCTCGGTTGGCCTCGTTCGGCGCGGACGAAGCTGAACGGCGTCTTGGACCTGCTCCGCCCCGCCGCGCCTCCGCCGTCGGAGCGCGAACTGATGGCCGCCGATCCGCGCTATGCCTGGCTTTTCCTGTTTCATTCCAACGGTCGGATTCGGGAAACGGCGCTGGACGTCCTGGCCGATCCGCCCGCCACGCCATTCGCCTTCGCGGCGATCGCGTTCCGGCTCAACGATTGGGCTGAACCGGTCCGAGCCGCCGCCGTTCGCTGCGCGGAACGGCTCTTTCCCCTCGCCTCCCCCGAGCTGACGGCTCGAACCGCGATCGACCTCGTCGACAAGGCCTTCAAATGGCAAAGGTGGGGGCAGGAGCGCCAGGCGCTGGATGCGGTCTTCGCCAATCCCGAAGTGGCCGCGCGGGTCGCGCCGCTGTTCATGACACGCGCGAGCGGGCCGCTGGCGACCCGATTGCGGCAGTTGCTGCGATACCCTGGATTCGACGGCGACTTGGCCGGATTGGCTCGGGGCGCGGTGCAGCCGTCCGTCCGGGCGACGGCGTTGAAATGCCTGATCGACCGCAAGGCCAGCTGGCCCGTCGGCCTCGGCTGGAAATGGATCGACAAGGCCTACGGCGTGCGCCAACGCATCGTCCTGACGGACAGCCGCGACCTGGCGGTCGACCAAGATCCCGAGGCCCTGATCCGTCAGGGCCTGGCCGACCGGTCCGCTGTCGTGCGGCGGGTGGCGGCCGACGCGCTGATCGAGCGCCGCGCCTCCATCCGCGACGTGGACCAGCTGGTCGCCCGCATGACCACCGATCGAAGCCCGTCGATCCGCGAGCGCGCCGACTACATGATCCGCCATCCGCTGGAGGTCTGAGCCCGTCCGGATATCGGCGGCGTCCCGACTTGCACGAGAGCGAACTCGTGCGCGTTCGACGCCGTGAAAAGCGGCGAAGGTTGCGTTTCGAGACGGCGCCCCAGGCCGACATCGCCACCGGGCGCGCGCATGAATTGACGCAAAGCCTGTTGCGGATCCTCCTGTCGGGGCTCTCGCGGGAGAGATCGGGCCCTGGCCCGGCGCTGAAGGCGAAACCGCCCCGGAAACGCTCAAGCAGAAGGACCGCGACGGCCTCGAAACGCTGGAAAGCAGGGCGCGTCTGCGTGCGCCCTCGCCGAAGGAGCAAGGCGGCCTCTTGTCGAGCCGCTGAATCTCTCAGGCGCCAAGGACAGCGGGGGTGCGGAAGGCGGGCCATGGCGGTCCGTCACGACACCTCTTGGCTGCCGATGACCTGAGACCCCCGTCCATACGACCCAATTCAAAAAGTCTGTTCGGCCCTCACACGATGACCTATGCGGTTTTCGTGAGATACCCATTTGAAGTAGCAATATAGAACATTTTCAATGTTMATAAGTTATACATCACTGCGTACATCTTGAACTTGCCTATATTTTGTCATCAAAAGCAGCTTTTCTGAATTTACCGCGATAGACCGACCGTCGAGCTTGTCCTCAGTCAAAAATGATTGGGGATAGTCATGACGAACACGCGCCTTTCGCCGGCCTCGGGCCGGTTCCGAGCCCTGCTGCTCGCCGCTTCGATCCTAGGGGGCGCGACGCCCGCCCTGGCCCAGGAGGCCGACAAGGGCTCGACCGTCGACGAACTGGTCGTCACCGGGGCCCGGGTGTCCGAGGCCAGCGTCGCCATCGGCACCGACCACGCGACCGCCACGGTGTCGATTACCCGCGAGGCGCTGCTGTCGGCGCCGGCCGGCATCACCGGCCTGAAGATGCTGGAGAGCCTGCCGGGCTTCAACGTCCAGGCCAATGACGCCCTGGGCATGTACGAGTTCGGCAATTCGGTCTCGGTGCGGGCCTTTAACTTCCAGCAGATCGGCTTCCTGCTCGACAACATCCCGATGGGCCGCAGCGACCAGTTCGGCGGCAGCCCGATCTATCGCTATGTCGACAACGAGAACCTGCTGCGGGTGACCGCCTCGGCCGGGGCCGGTGACGTCGCCCTGCCCAGCTACGCCTCGCTGGGGCCCATCGTCGACTACTTCACCCAGAAGCCCTCCGAAACCGCCGGCGGCTCGATCAGCCAGACCCTGGGCAGCGACAGCCTGCGCCGGAGCTTCCTGCGCCTGGAGACCGGCGAACACGCCGGTTTCTCGGCCTATGCCAGCGCCTCGATCATCAAGGGCGACCTGTGGCGTGGTCCGGGCACGATCGATCGCAAGCACTACGAGGGCAAGATCAACTACGCCCTGCCCAACGGCGGGAACATCAGCTTCCAGACCGTGCACAACGACTATTTCGACTATGACAGCCCGTCGATCACCAAGGCCCAGTACGCCGGGACCGCGGGCGACGTGTTCGGTCGCAAGGGGCGCAGCTTCGCCTATCTGKGCAATGTGCCGCTCTCGACGCCGTTCGGCACGGCGGCCACGGATTCCAGCCTGCCCCAGACCACGGCCGGGGTGCCCTACTCCAACGCCAACTACGCCCAGTACTACAAGTTCGCGGTCAACAGCCGGCAGGACCACCTCTACGGCCTGACCCTGAACACCCCGATCACCGACGCGATCGACGTCACCGCCACCGGCTATTACGAGGACAAGGAAGGCTATGGCGTCTCGCCCGAGGCCTACGCCACCTCGCTGGCCAGCTACAACGCCGAGCGGCTGATCGTGCCCGGCCTGACCGCGCCCAAGGGCCTGCAGTACGGCCTGTCGGGCATCGACGGCACCCGCAAGGGCGTGACGGGCAAGGTCGCCTGGCGCGCCGGCTTCAACAAGTTCGAGGCCGGGGTCTGGCTCGAGGACGACGACTATCACCGCACCCAGGCGCGCTACAACGTGCAGGACGGCAATCCGGACGGCGCCCCGTTGTTCAACGAGCCGGTCCACCTGCAGCGCAACTACGTCTCGACCCGCGAGACCACCCAGCTGTTCCTGAAGGACACGCTGAGCCTGGTCGACGACAAGCTGAAGGTCGAGCTGGGCTTCAAGGCCACCGACATCGACTACAAGATCACCGGCTACCGCAATCCGGGCGACTACATCGCACAGCGCAAGCCGACCCTGACGGCCAAGTGGAAGGACGATTTCCTGCCGCAGGTGGGCGTCGTCTACAACATCAACAGCCGCGACCAGATCTTCTCGTCCTATTCGGAGAACATGGCCCTGCCCCGCGGCGCCGACGACGTGTTCTCGGCCGCCAGCCCGACGGTCGTCGCGCCCAAGCCCGAGACCTCCAAGAACCTGGAACTGGGCTATCGCGCCAACCGCCAGACCTTCAACGCCTCGATCGTGGCCTACAAGACGCAGTTCAAGAACCGCCTCCAGCAGTTCAACACCGAGGTGCCGGGCGGCGGCGGGACGATCGAGAGCTTCTACCAGAACGTCGGGGCGGTCGAGGCGCAGGGCGTGGAGTTCAGCGGCCAATGGAAGCCGGCGCTGCTGGACGGCAAGATCTTCTTCAACGCCAACGTCTCGTACAACAAGTCGGAGTTCCAGGACGACGTCCCGGGCTATCGCTCCAGCGCCACGGCCGCGCCGATCACCCTGCTGACCAAGGGCAAGTCGGTGCCCGACTTCCCCGAATGGCTGTTCCAGGGCGGGGTGACGGTCCAGCCGACCGAGGGCGTGGTGTTCAACCTCTCGGCCCGCCACATCGACGACCGCTTCACCAACTTCGTCAACAACGAGACCACCGGCGGCTACACGATCTGGAACGCCTATCTGGACCTCGGCGACGGCTTCGCGGCCGGTCCGTTCGAGCAGGTCAAGGCGCGGGTCAATGTCGATAACATCTTCGACAAGGACTATCTGGGCACGATCAGCACCACGGTGAACACCCCGGCCAGCTTCCGGCCCGGCTCGCACCGCACGATCCAGTTCACCCTCTCCGCCGACTTCTAGGTCCACGTTCCGGCCGGTCTCGCGAGAGGCCGGCCGGACAGCTTCGAGTACCCCGATGACCCGCACCCTGCTCCTGGCCGCCGTCTCGGCCCTGGCCCTGGCCACGTCCTCGCAAGCGGCCGAAACCGCCGCCTCGGCCCGCAAGATCCACGAGGGCCTGCTGACCCTCGACACCCACCTGGACACCCCGGCCAATTTCGGCCGACCCGGCTGGGACATCCTGGACCGTCACGACGCGGCCAAGGACGGTTCCCAGATCGACTATCCGCGCATGGTCGAGGGCGGCCTCGACGGCGGCTTCTTCGCCATCTACACGCCCCAGGGCCCGCGCACGCCCGAGGCCACGCGGGCGGCTCGCGACGCCGCCCTGATCCGCGGCGTCGAGATCCGCGAGATGGTCGCCCGGCACGGCGACAAGTTCGGCCTGGCCCTGAAGGCCGACGACGCCGCCGCGATCGCCGCCCAGGGCAAGCGCGTCGTCTTCATCAGCATCGAGAACAGCTATCCGATCGACGGCGACGTCACCCTGCTGTCCAGCTTCTATGCGATGGGCGTGCGGATCTCGGGCCTGGCGCACTTCAAGAACAACGACATGGCCGACAGCGCCACCGACAAGCCCGAATGGCATGGCCTGTCGCCGCTGGGGAAACAGTTCGTGGCCGAGGCCAACCGGCTGGGCGTGGTGCTGGACGGCTCGCACTCGTCCGACGAGGTGCTGKACCAGCTGATCGCCCTGTCCAAGACCCCGGTGATCCTGACCCATTCGGGCTGCAAGGCGGTGTTCGACCATCCGCGCAATGTCGACGACGCCCGCATCAAGGCCCTGGCCGACAGCGGCGGGGTGATCCAGGTCGACGCCTATTCCAGCTATCTGATCGACACGCCCAAGGTCCCCGAGCGCGAGGCCGCCATGGCCGCCCTGATGGCCAAGGTCGGGGCCCGCAACAAGATGACCGAGGAGCAGCGCGCCGCCTTCATGGCCGAGCGCAACGCCATCGACGCCAAGTGGCCGGTGAAGAAGGCGACGTTCGAGGACTTCATGAACCACCTCAACCACGCCCTGAAGGTGGCCGGGGTCGACCACGTGGGCATCGGCATCGACTTCGACGGCGGCGGCGGGGTGGTCGGGCTGAACGACGCGTCGGACTACTGGAAGATCTCCCAGGCCCTGCTGGCCGAGGGCTACACCAAGGCCGACCTCGAGAAGATCTGGAGCGGCAACGTCCTGCGCCTGCTGCGCGCGGCCGAGGCGGCCAAGGCGCCGGCGGCCTAGGCTTAGGCCGCCCGACGTTCCCGCCAGGCCTGGGCGGCGGCCAGGATCGCGACCAGCGCGGCCGCCGCCCACAGGGCCAGCACGCCCCAGCGCAGATAGGCGAACGCCCCCAGGGCCCCGCCGGAGGCCAGGCCCAGCCACAGGCACGCGAACGGGACCCAGGCCCAGAGGTCGCCGCCGGTCAGGGCCGCGGCGATCCGCTGGCCGATCTTGACCAGGGTCCCGGTCATGTAGGTCAGGCCCAGGCCGACGTCGCCGTTGCGCTGGAACACCGCGTTCTCGGCCCCCATGGCCAGGACCACGGCGCCCGCGCCCGCCGGGCCGAAGCCCAGGCCGATCAGGCCGGCGCCGCTCGCCAGCAGGCCGGCCTCCAGGGCCAGGACCCAGGACCGCCGCCCCTCGCCCGCCGCCCGCGCCACCAGGGCGCCCAGCGTCGCCCCGACCACGAACAGCCCGATCAGCATCAGGGCGGTGCGCGCCATCGCCCAGTCCCCGGTCGCGATCCCCACGCCCAGCCGGGTGGAATTGCCGCTCATGAACGAGACGAAGAAGCCGCCCAGCTTCAGGAAGCCGACGGCGTCGACATAGCCGGCCACGGCCGACAGGGCGGCCGCCAGGGCGATCTCGCGACGGCGATAATCCTTCATGAGCCCGCGCCCGCCTTGGCCATCAGCTCCAGCACCTTGCGGGCCTGGGCCGCGGCCAGTCCGCCGTTCGGGTCGGCCGACATCGGCTTGAGCAGCGAGAAGGCGGTCTCGCGATCATCGGCCCGCAGGAAGGCGACCGCGGCCACGATCCGGATCTCGGCCACGTCCGGCGCCAGGGTCACGGCGCGCCGCAGCAGGGCCAGCCGCTCCGGCGACGGCGTGTCGTCGGGCGACATGGTCTGGGCCAGCAGGAACAGGGTCTGGTAGTCGTTCGGCTCGGCCGCGTCGGCGCGGGTCAGGTAGGCGCGGGCCTCGGCCAGCAGCGGGGCGGCGCGCGCCTTGTCGGCGGCGGCGCGATAGAGCTTGCTGGTCCCCATCAKCCGCAGGGCCTCCAGGTTGCCGCCGTCCTCCTGCAGCAGCGCCTCCAGCAGGCGCTCGCCCTTGTCGCGGTCGCCTAGGGTGATCTCGGCCCGGGCCAGGGCCTGGCGGCTGTAGCGCTCGTCCGGCCGCTTGGCCGCCGCCTTGCGGATCCGCCGCAGCGGGTCGGCCTGGCCGGGATAGGGATTGGCCTTCAGCCGCTGCAGTTCCAGGATCAAATCGTCGGCGCCCGCCGGCATCCGGCGGATCGTGACGGCGGGCGGCGGTCCCTGGGGGCGGGCCAGGGTCGTCGTGACCGGAGCCTCGCGCAGGAAGGACCGCAAGGCGGGTTCCAGCTTCCCGACCGGCCGGCCGAAGACCTCGGCCCAGGTCGCCTTCGGGTCGCGGGCGCCGGCTTCCAGGCGATCCAGATAGGTCGCCAGCCGCGCCTTGCGGTCGGGATCGGCCCACAGATAGCGGACCAGCAGGGCCGAGCGCGCGTCGTAGCGGCCCGGATCGGTGCGGTCATCGCCGGCCTCGGCGATCAGGCCCGGCATGCTGCCCAGGTCGCGCATGACCCGATCGTCGGCGAACAGGGCCGGCGTCGCGCCGACCACCACGCTGTCGGGCCGGATGTCGATGGCGCTGTAATAGATGGCCGCGCCCTTGCTCAGCCAGCGCGGCTGGCGGAACGCGAAGTTCTCGCTGAAGAAGTGGAAGGCGTAGGCGCACAGCACGCTGTCGTCGCCGGCCGTCCGGTCGGCCACGCCGAAGAAGCGGAAGTTGTCGCGGACCACGACCGCGAAGATGTCGTCGGTGGTGGCCACGTCCATCGACAGCGAGCCGGTCGTCGCGCCGGGCAGAAAGCGCTGGTAGGTCTCGTTGACCGCCGCGCCGCGCGCGACGGGCCGGACCAGATAGATCGGGAACTTGCGCGCCGCCGGATCGCCGGCCTTGCCGTAGATCGACCGCAGGATCTGGTCCAAGGCCTCCAGGTCCTCGACCGTGCGCCGCACGATCTCGGGCCCCTCGTCGGAATAGACGATGACGTGCTCGCCCTCGGCCCGCAGCCAGCGGCCGGCGGCCTGGGGCGAGACGGCCACCGCCTCGACCGGCGTGGCCTTGGGCGGAACTGGGGCCTGGGCCCGGACCGCGCCGGGCGCGGCCAGCAACGCGGCGGCCGCCACGCCCCGCAGGATCATCCTTCGCCCTGGCAAACTGATCGTCCCCACGCCGCTCCCTGAGGCGGATTGGAGGACGAGCCGGGCTCGGATGTCCAGCGGGCAAACAAAAAGGCCGGCGGATCGCTCCGCCGGCCTCTTCGGATCGGTAAGGCGCGAGCCTTAGCCGACGATGTCTTCGTCCTTGAAGAACTGGGCGATTTCGATGCCCGCGTTTTCCAGGCTGTCCGAACCGTGGACCGAGTTCTCGCCGATCGACAGGGCGAACAGCTTGCGGATCGTGCCTTCGTCGGCGTTGTCCGGGTTCGTGGCGCCCATGACTTCGCGGTACTTCAGGACGGCGTTGTCGCCTTCCAGCACCTGGACGACCACCGGTTCGGCGGTCATCTGGGCGACCAGTTCACCGTAGAACGGGCGCTCGGCGTGGACTTCGTAGAACTTCTTGGCTTGAGCTTCGCTCAGCTTCACGCGGCGCTGGGCCACGATACGCAGGCCGGCTTCCTCGATCACGGCGTTGATCTTGCCGGTCAGGTTGCGACGGGTGGCGTCGGGCTTGATGATCGAGAAGGTGCGTTCGGTCATGATCCGAAAATCTCACAGAGAAAGTTTGTAGATTGGGAGGTTGCGGGCTTATAGCCGGGCGCCTCCTCCCCGCCAACCCGCCGCGTAACCTTAAAATCAAATGCTCCAGATCAACGACCTGACCTTCGACGCCTGGGGTCGGCGGTTCTTCGACCACGCCAGCGTGAGTCTGCCCGCCGGGGCCAAGGTCGGACTGATCGGTCGCAACGGCGTGGGCAAGTCCACCCTGTTCAAGCTGATCCTGGGTCATCTGCAGGCCGGCGACGACGAGATCAGCCTGCCCAAGAGCGCCCGCGTCGGCTCGGTGGACCAGGAACACCCGGCCACGCCCTTCACCCTGCTGGAGACGGTGCTGGAGGCCGACGAGGAGCGCCACGGCCTGCTGACCCGCCTGGAGACGGCCGAGCCCGAGGAGATGGGCGAGATCTGGGCCCGGCTGATCGAGATCGACGCCGACGCCGCCCCGGCCAAGGCTTCGGAAATCCTGGTGGGCCTGGGCTTCACCCAGGAGGACCTGGCGCGGCCGATGGCCGAGTTCTCGGGCGGCTGGCGCATGCGCGTGGCCCTGGCCGCGGCCCTGTTCGCCGAGCCGGACATGCTGCTGCTGGACGAACCGACCAACTATCTGGACCTGGAAGGCGCGCTCTGGCTCGAAGCCAGGCTCCAGAAGTACCCGCACACCGCCCTGATCGTCAGCCACGACCGCGAGCTGCTGAACAACAGCTGCACCCACATGCTGCACCTGGCCGGCGGCAAGCTGGAGCTCTATGTCGGCGGCTACGACGACTTCGAGAAGCGCCGCGCCGAGAAGGCCCGCCTGCAGCTGTCGGCCAAGGCCAAGCAGGACGCCGAGCGCGCCCACCTGCAGGCCTTCGTCGACCGCTTCAAGGCCAAGGCCTCCAAGGCCGCCCAGGCCCAGTCGCGCATGAAGCGCCTGGCCAAGATGGAGCCGGTGGCCACCACGATCGAGGAGCGCGTCGCACCCTTCACCCTGCCCTCGCCGCCACGCCCCTTGCCCCCGCCGCTGATCCGGCTGGAGAAGGCCAGCGTCGGCTACGAGGCCGGCCGCGCGATCCTCAAGAACCTGAACCTGCGCATGGACCTGGACGACCGCATCGGTCTCTTGGGCGTCAACGGCGCGGGCAAGTCGACCTTCGCCAAGATGATCGCCGGGGCCCTGGGCGTGCAGGTCGGCGAGTTCCACCGCGACAAGAAGATGAAGGTCGGCTGGTTCCACCAGCACCAGATCGAGGCGATGGATCCCGAGGACACCCCTCTGGAGATCATCCGCCGGGCCATGCCGGAAGCGTCGGAGAGCTCGCGCCGCTCGAAGCTGGCCCAGTTCGGCCTGGGCTTCGAGAAGCAGGAGACCAAGGTCGAGAGCCTGTCGGGCGGCGAGCGCGCGCGCCTGCTGTTGAACCTGGTGGCGATGGACGCCCCGCACATGCTGATCCTGGACGAACCGACCAACCACCTGGACATCGACAGCCGCCGGGCCCTGCTGGACGCCCTGAACGACTACATGGGCGCGGTGATCCTGATCACCCACGACCGCTCGCTGATGGAGCTGGTCGCCGACCGCCTGTGGCTGGCGGCCGACGGTTCGGTCAAGCCGTTCGACGGCGACATGGACGACTACGCCAAGTTCGTGCTGGAGCGCGCCAAGCAGGCGGTGAAGCCCACCCAGGTGGACCGCGAACCGGCCAAGGCCGAGCCCGCCGGGGCGCCGGCCAAGAAGACGGTCGCCGTCGAGCCGCTGAAGCGCAAGATCGAGGCCGCCGAACAGGTCGTCACCCGCCAGACCCGCCAGCTCAACGAGCTGGACGCCCAACTTGCCGATCCGGAGCTCTACAAGAACCCGGCCAAGGTGGCCGAGCTGACCAAGCGCCGCGACAACGCCAAGGCCAAGCTGGACGAAGCCGAGGCGACCTGGATGGAGCTGGCCGAGGCGCTGGCCGAGGCCGAGGCCTGACCTTCCGCGCCCAGGCTCGCGCCCTGATTGTGGTAAACGAGCCTAAACCACGTCTCTTAGCCAAAACGAGAGACCCGGCGGCCTATTCCTGTCCGCATGAGTTCAGGAACCGCGTCCCGAAATCACATCGTCGCCAATCCGGAAGGCCTGTCGGCCACCTCGGTGCTGGCGGCCTTCGGCGAATGGCTGGACCAGCGCCTGGCCGACGCCATGCGTCTGGACATGGACCTGGCCTTCCGCGACCGCCCGTTCGACATCGAGATCGGCCGCAGCCCGGCCCTGGTCGGCTGGGAGCACCGCTATCTGCAGCCCGGCGCCCCGGCCCCGCGTGGCAAGATGTGGACCGTCTACCGCCTGCAGGACCAGACCGGCCGCCCCGCGCCGCTGCTGAAGCACGCCGACGACTACGCCGACACCATGACCCCCCTGCTGGGCGAGCTGGGCTATCTGGGCGTGTTCGACGGCGAGCCGGCGCTGCATCCGGGCGTTGGGTCGCGATAGCGCTGCTTCTTTCAATCCGCTCATCCCGGCGAATGCCGGGACCCAGATGGAATGGCGCCGTGGCTGACGCCACCAACGCCGCGCCCTTCCAATCAACCGCCCAGCTTTAGGATCTGGGTCCCGGCATTCGCCGGGATGAGCGGTTTATTGGGGCTTGAGGGACAGGGCTTGGATCTGCGCCGCCGCGCCGTCCGCACGCAAGACCACGGTGTTCCGGCCCGCCAGCAAGGCCACCTTCAACAGGCGGACCGTCGTCCACGCCGCGCCGGTCGGCGTCGCGACCACCGACCCCGCCGCGCCGCCGTTGACCGAGGCCGACAGCTTGCCGCCCTCGCCGCGCGCCGAGACCGCCAGGTCGTAGGTCCCCGCCTTGTCGGCCACGACCGTGAACTTCAGCCATTCGCCGTCGACGAAGTCCTCGACATAGGCGCTCCCGTCCGCCTCGCGGGCGATGTCGACGCCGTCGTTGCGATA
The DNA here is from genome assembly GCF_056665975.1 of Caulobacter sp. 05T431. NCBI lineage: Bacteria > Pseudomonadati > Pseudomonadota > Alphaproteobacteria > Caulobacterales > Caulobacteraceae > Caulobacter > Caulobacter sp. 05T431. Next base: position 29,374 of record NZ_JBFTKU010000009.1, read on the forward strand.
GGTGCGGCCGTTGTTCCAGGACGTGCGCTGGCCGCCGGTCGAGACGTGGTAGTTGGCCGTGTCCCGGTCGGCATAGGCTTGGCCCAGCGCGCCCAGGTCGTAATCGACGGCGGCGAAACTCCCGCCCTTGGCCCCGATCCGGTGATCCTTGAACGGCCGCGTCGTGGCGTCGTGCGGCTGGCGGATCATGGCGTCGACCACGTCGTCGTGGCGGATGGTGTTCTCGAAGCGGACGTCCTTGGACGCCAGGGTCATCAGGGCCGCATAGGCCTCGTCGGCGGTCGGCTTGGGGCCGTTCTTCGTCCAATAGTCGACCAGCTTGGCGTAGCCCGGGTTGGGCGTCACCTCGAGCGGCTGGTTGAAGCCGATCTTCTTCAGCGGCCAGAAGGCCCAGCCGATCTCGTGCGTCTCGACCAGAGCGATGGCGTCGCGGAACCAGGCGTTGGAATTCTCGCCGCTCTCGCCCAGCCACAGCGGCAGGCCCGTGTCTTCGCGCAGCTTCAGGACCGTGGCGATCGAGGCTTCGTCATTGACGTTCCAGTACTTGTGGAACGACAGGGCCATGTTGTCGTCCCACACGGCGGGAAGGCCCTTGTAGTTGTTGCCCCAGCAGTTGCCCTCGAGGATCAGCATGTGGCGCTTGTCGACCTCGCGGACGGCCGCCGTCAGCTCCTTGTAGTAGTCCCACAGCGCTGTCTGCTTCTCGTCCTTGCAGCCGTGGTCGCCCCCGGGACCGTCGAAGTCCCAGTTGGGTTCGTTCAGCAGGTCGTAGGCGCCGATCGCGGGATCGTCCTTGTACCGGGCGGCCAGCTTGCGCCAGAGGGCCACCACCTTGCGGCGGTTCTCGGGGCTCTGCCACAGCGAGGGCTTGGACGGATCGCGGTCGGCGATCGGCAGGTCGTTCCCCTGCCCGCCCGGCGCGGCGTGCAGGTCCAGGATCAGGTACATGCCGTTGGCCTTGGTCCAGGCCAGCAGGTCGTCGATGCGCTTGAAGCCGTCCTCCTTCCAGGTGTCCTGGCCGGGGACCGGTTCCTGGTCGGCGGCCAGGGTCAGCAGGCCGTAGTGCATGGGCAGGCGCACCGAGTTGAAGCCCATGGCGGCCATGGCGTCGATGTCGGCCTTGGTGGTGTGGTTGTCGAGCCAGGCCTGGTGGATGGCGGCCTCGCGCTCGGGGCCGATCAGCTTGGCGGTCTCGGCCCGGATCACGTGCTCCTGGCCTTTGCCCAGCTCGCCCAGGCGCAGCATGTAGCCTTCCTGCAGCATCCAGCCGCCCAGGCCCATGCCGCGCAGGATCACCGGCCGCCCGGTCTCGTCGACGATCCGCTTCTCCTTGGCCCGGAGGTAGCCGTCAGCATGGGCGGTCCCGACGGACAACAGGGCGAGCGACGCCGCGGCGGCGAACAAGGCTTTCATCTGGGCGGATCTCCCGACGTCGCCTCTCGCGGGCGAACTGGTCAGGCCACTTTAGGTCACCGATGACAACGTTGTCTAGATTGTCAGAAGACGATGTCGACCCGCACGCTCGTGGGCCGGTCGACCGCCAGCGGCTTGATTGTCGCGCCGCCCTGGCAGACCGCGCCGCCGGGGCCGACCTCGCAGCGGTCGACGACCTTGGCCCGCACGATCATCTGGCCGGTGCTGATCAGGCCCGACATGGCGGAAGGCCTCGAAGGCGGGGCCCCGGGCCCGGCGACGGCCGCCGTGGCGGCGAGGAAGGAGACGAGAACCGGGATCATGGCTCATCCAACCCCTCAGAAGGTCAACGTCACGTATACGCTGTCGAAGTATGAACCCGGTGGTACGAACTGTCGCGGCTCGATCGCGCCGTACAGGTCGACGCTGCTGACGCTGCCGCCCGGGCCGCCCACCAGCTCGGGGAACAGGACCGTCGTTCCGGACGAACCGTCCCCGACGATCTGGGTCAGGGCCTGGTCGGCATAGATGTTGTAGACCAGCACATTGGCGCCCGAGACCTGGGTCCGACGGCCGAAATCCTGCGACATGCCGGCGCTGAGCTCGATCGTCGGCCGGATCTTGGTGCTCACGCCCCCGCAGTCCACCTTCACCCGCGCGACCGCCCGGGTCCGGTTGGAGGCGAAGACGTCGTACTCGCCGAACGACAGCTCCAGGACCGTGATGTTGCAGGCGCCGGCGTGGGACTGGGCGACGGCGGGCGTCGCCGGGGCCAGGACCAGGCCGAACGTCAGGACCAGGGCGGCGATGGACGCTGTTCGGACGGTCAGGGCGTGCATGCGTAGGGCCCCAGCTTGACGATCTCGCCCGGCTGATCCGGGACGGTGACGACCACCTGGCAATCGTGGTCGCGCCACAGCACCCGGATCAGGTTGCGCCCCACCTCCAGCCCCCGCAAGTAGACCTCGCCGCCGTAGCCCATGGGAAAGACGCGGTCGCCCAGGCGGACCTCGGCGCCGGCCGGCGGCGCGGATCCGCTCTTGGTCATCAGGACCACCAGGGCCGAGCGTTCCTCGACGACCTCGAAGACCAGCGGCGCGCCGGCGCCGCGGCGGGGCGCCACCGTCTTGCTGGTGGTGTCGGGGACCGCGTCCAGCGGCAGGCCGGCGGGATCGATCGACAGGCCGTTGCTCTCGTAGGCGCGCAGATGGTTCACGAAGAGCCGGCCGCCGGCGTCGGTGCGGCCCACCGGCTGGTTCTCGCGGAACACCTCGACGCCGGCGCTCTTCCCCACCCGCACGACCGCGAACGCGTCATCGACCCGATCCGCCACGAACAGATGGCCGTCGAACAGCACCAGCGACTGGGCCGCCTCAACCTGCAAGGTGGTGGTGACCTCGTCGTTTCGGACCCTCACCTGGCCGTCGAGGGTCGAGCCGTCCCAGCGCAGCTCCGCCGAGCGGTTCGGGGTCGGTCCTTCCACGTCGCGGATCTGCCAGATCAGGCGGTCGTCCATCGTCGTGCCCCGCGCCTCCAGCTCGTAGGCCCGGCCCTCCGGCCGCTGGTGCGCGCCGGCGGTGGCCAGGCCCCGCCGCCCCAGGGGCACGGACAGCGTCACCCCGAGGCCCCACTGGTCGTGCTCGTCGAGGACGCCGTAGCCGGTGACCATCAGGCGGGCGCGGCGACCGAACAGGTCGGCCGAGTAGCTGGCGGTGGCCACGGGGGTCTTCACGCCGTCGGCCCGGGTCTCGGAGACGTAGGCCAGGTTCAGCGTCCCGCCCTTGCCCATGCTCAGGCCGACGGCGGCGCTGTCGCGCTTGCGGGTGTGCGGCTCGTCCGCGACGGCGGCGATGTCCTTGAAACCGGCCGAGGCCTCCTCGTGGCGACCGATGAAGCTGAACCAGGGGGTCGTGCGGTCAAAGCCGATGGCCCACAGGGTCCCGTCGCCGTCCGGGCTGTGGCTGACCGCGAACGATCCGCCGATCGCGAACAGGTCCCGCACCGCCCCGCCGAACGAGAGACCGCCCATGGCCAGCCCCTTGGCCGCCTCGCCGTGGAGCTCCACGGTCAGGGCGTCGGACAGGCCCCGCCGCCAGACGCCCGAGACGAAGGTCTGGCCGTAGTTCCCGCTCTCGATCCCGAAATCCCGGCGAACCGCTCCGGCCTCGAAGCTGAAGTCGGTGATCCCCCGCCCCAGCATCTGGGTGTTCATGTAGAACGGCAGGTTCACGGCGCGCTCGCGCCCGTCGACGTCCGTGACGACGACGGTGACGCTGTTGGAGCCGGTCAGGACCGGCAGCTGGCCCAGCTGGAAGGCGCCGGGCCGCACGGCGCCGGAATAGCGTTTCACGCCGTTGATGTAGAGGTCCAGGGTCGACGGCGTCGTCACGCCGCTGGTGAATTCCGGCAACGGCGTCATGACCAGGTCGGGGCGGAGGCTGTAGTTGCGTTGGTACTGGACGCCGCCGAAGCGCAGGTTCCGGCTCCAGTTCAGGGCGCGGCTGGTGCCGTCGCCGATCCGCAGGGTGCGCGCCCGCTCCTGGTCGTCGAAGGMCAGGTAGCTTTCGTAGCGGATGGCCTGGGTGGAGGCTTCCGACCAGGCGACGGCGCCGGTCGAGACCAGGGTGTAGCGCGAAGAGAACAGCCGCGCTTCCAGGGCCGAACTCAGGCTGCGGCCATAGCTGCCCTCATTGGGCTTGGCGGCCCATTCGCCGTACAGGTCGTAGCTGAGGAGCGCCCCGCGTCCCGATTGCGCCTCGACGTGCAAGGGGCCGGGCGCGACGGCCAGCTTCTCGGGCGCCAGGATCTCGAACGGCGCGGTGATCGCGATGATCTGGGCCTGGGAGTCCACCCGCCAGGACAGGCCCGGGACCTTGTCGAGATAGACGCGCCGAGCCTCGCCCTCCCGGGTGACCCAGGCCTCGTCGAGGCGGAACCCCAGGCCTTCGAACTGGTCCGCGGGCAGCGACAGGCGGCCTTTCTCGTCACGGAACCTGGCCACCAGCCGGACGGGCCAGTCGTTGATCCGCACGTCGAGATAGTAGGTTATCGGCGCGGTAGGATCGATCGTCGCCTCCGGGATCGCCGAGGTCGGCGGGGGCGGAACCTGGGTCCGCCCGGCGGCGGCGACCGCCCAGAAGCTCATCGCCAAGGCCCCGCGCCGCCACGATCCCATGGGCGCGGCTTAGGGTGAAACGTCGGCCTTGATCGGCTCGAACAGGCCCTCCCCGGTGACCGAGACCGTGGCCTTCCCCGCCCCCGCCCCGCTCAAGGTCCAGTTCCGGCTGGAGCCAGCCAGCACGTAGCCGCTCAGGCCCTGCTCGTTCGAGATCTCGGTCGCGCCGCTGGTCACTTTCAGGCCGACCAGCCGCTCGCGGGCGTCGCCAGTGTTCTTTGCCGTCAGCACGCCGCCCGAGGGCGAGGCGCTCAGCGACCAGGACAGCTTGGGCCGCGAGCCGGCCGACGGGGTGAGGAACACCGGCAGCAGCACCCGGATCGGCACGACGACGCCGGCGTCTCCCTTGAGATGGCCCTCCGGGATCTGGTCCAGGATMAGGCGATAGGCCTTCTCGGTCTTGACCGTGTCCACCCCCTCGACGACGACGCGCACCGTCTGGGTCTCGCCGGGCTTGAGGGTGAACACCGGCGGACTGACCGCCAGGGTCTGGGACCGGGTGTAGGCGTCCTCGCCCTGGGACTGCTCCCAGTCCACCGCGCGCAGCTGCAGCGTGATCGGCTGGGCCTCGGTGTTGCGGACCCGCAAGGTGGTGGTGCGTTCCTTGCCGACCATCTGCAGGGTGATCGGCGACAGCTCGACCGAGCCCGCCAGGGCGGCCGGTGGGGCGGCCGCCAGGGTGCAGGCGAACGACGCGACCGCGGCGAAGCCAACCCAAAATGCCTTCATTGCCGTTCTCCCTMAGTAGGTGACGGTCACGGTCACGGTGTCGAGATAGTCACCGGCCGGAACGCTCTGGTTGGCCACGATCTGGCCGTACATCTGGTACCGGATCGGGGTGCCCTGGGGATCGCTCACGCCGGTGAAGTCGGATCCCGTGGTCATCATCGGCTGGGTGTAGCCGCCGTCCTTGTAGAGCCCGTAGCGCAGTCGGTTGACGCCGGGGCCGTTCATCCAGCGATCGTTGCGGTTGCCCGAACCGCCGGCCCCGATCTCGACCGAGAAGGCCGTCAGCGGGGTGCACTGCACCGTCATGTCGGTGGAGGCGCGGCTCTGCTGCGAGGAATTGTAGATGCCGAAGTCCAGGTCGTTGGCCACGACCGTGCAGGTCTTGGTGACCTGGGCCCGGACCTGGAAGGTGTCGGTGGCGGTCTGGGCCGCCGCCTGCCGGGCGCCGAGCAGCAGGCCCAGGAGGCTCAGCACCATGGCCAGGAACGCCGACAGGGTCAGGGATCGCATGGCATGTCCTTTCAATAGGTGACCGTGACGACGACGATGTCCACGTAGGTCCCTTCGGGGACCGACTGGCCGGCGGGCGCCTCGCCGTGGACCAGCACGCGCTGCGGCAGGCCCGTCGTCTTCAGGTCCTGCATCTCGGTCCTGTTGCGGTCGGCGAACACCTGGGTGCGGGCCTCGTCCTTGTAGAGCTGGTAGTGCAGCTGCCCCTTGGCCTGCATGGCGCGGTTCATCGGGTCGCCCGACTGGCCGCCGCTCAGGGCGATGCGCGCGACCACGCCCGGCGTGCATTGCAGCTCGATCGACGAGGTGGCCCGGGAGGGTTGGTCGGGGTGGTAGAGGCCCAGGTCCAGGTCGCCGGCCTGGACGCGGCATTGCGGCCGGACCTCCGTGCGGACCGCCAGGACGTCCTGGTCGATCTCCGCCAAGGCGGGGGACGCGCTCGCGATCACCGCGAACGGAAGCCACAGGAGATGACGGAACGCGCAGCCCATAACGGCCACGCTGCCACTTCACCCGGGGCGGAGCCATCGGGCGAAACACCCACCGACCCTGGGGTCTAGCCCCACGGCCGGGGACGCCGACAACGTCTGGTCGAAGGCGTCGCGGCCCTAGCCGCACTTCACCTGCTGGACGACTCCGGTGTCGGGGTTGAACAGGATGTTCAGCCGGTCCGGACGGTAGTCCATGGTCACCGGACAGGTCGTGCAGGCCACGCGCCAGCGCGAGGGATCGACCGGCGCGGGCAGCTCGGTGCGGTTCTTGCCGACGAAGGCCTGGGCGTCCTTGAGGCCGCACTGGTCCTTCTCGGGTTCGGGCGGCTTGGGCAGGGCGATGGCCGGCGGCGCGGTCGGCGTGGCCGGCGGCGGCATCGGCGCGGGCGGCGGCGGCGCGCTGGAACAGGCGGCCAGGATCAGGATGACGCTGCCCAACGCGAAACGCTTCATGCCTGCTTCTCCCATCCGCGCTCGGCGCCCTGGCGCCAGTAGGAMACGGGATGTCCCGCGCCCTTGAAGGCCTTCCATCGACCCCGCGCCAGGCGCAGGGCCTCCTCGTCGCGGCCGTCGAACAGCAGGATGCACCGTTCGAACGCCGAGAGATCGCCCGGTTCGGCCCCGTCGAGCAGGAACAACGCCTGACCGCCGTTCGGGTTGTCCAGCTTGTCGCTCAGCAGCACCGGCTGGCGGTCGGCCATCGGCTCGTCGTCCAGCCCGTGCGGCAGGAAGCTGTCGTCCCTGAACGTCCAGAGATGGGCGTCCAGCGCGCGCAGGCGGGCGGGATCGCCGCCACGCACCAGGGCCCGCCAGCCGCGTCCCAGGGTCTTCTCCAGCAGCCCGGGCAGCACCTCTTCCAAGGGGCTGCGCTCGAGGTGGTAGAACCAGATGTCGCAGGACGCGTCGGTCAAGGTCAGCCTTCGTAGGAGTCCGCCACCAGGCGGTTCAGCAGCCGCACGCCGAATCCCACCGCGCCGTCCGGGACGGTCGGGTCGGTCGAGGGCTTCTTCCAGGCCACCGAGGCGATGTCCAGGTGCGCCCACGGCAGGCCGTTGACGAACTTCTGCAGGAACAGGGCGGCGGTGATCGAGCCGGCCGGGCGGCCGCCGATGTTCTTCATGTCGGCGATCGGGCTTTCGATCTGCTTCTCGTAGGCGGCCGGCATCGGCAGACGCCACAGCGGCTCGCGCTCGGCCTTGCCGGCGGCGAGAAGTTTTTCCGACAAACCGTCGTTATTGCTGAACAAACCGCCCAGGTCGTTACCCAGCGAGATGATGATCGCGCCAGTCAGGGTGGCCAGGTCGATCATGAACTTGGGCTTGAAGCGGTCCTGGCAGTACCAGAGCGCGTCGGCCAGCACGAGGCGGCCCTCGGCGTCGGTGTTGATGACCTCGATGGTCTGGCCCGACATCGAGGTGACCACGTCGCCGGGGCGCTGGGCGTTGCCGTCGGGCATGTTCTCGACCAGGCCCAGGATGCCGATGGCGTTGACCTTGGCCTTGCGGCCGGCCAGGGCGTGCATGACGCCGGCCACGGCGGCCGCGCCGCCCATGTCCCACTTCATGTCCTCCATGCCGTCGGCCGGCTTGATCGAGATGCCGCCGGTGTCGAAGCAGACGCCCTTGCCGACGAAGGCCACCGGCTGGGCCGACTTGTCGGACGCGCCCAGCCACTTGATCACCACCAGCTGGCTCTCGCGGACGCTGCCCTGCCCCACGCCCAGCAGCGAGCCCATGCCCAGCTTGGCCATCTCGGCCTCGCCCAGGATCTCGACCTCCAGGCCCAGCGTCTCCAGGCCCTTCACGCGGGCGGCGAATTCTTCCGGGTGCAGGATATTGGCCGGTTCCGAGACCAGGTCACGGCTGAACAGGACGGCGTCGGCCAGGGCTTCCAGACCGGCGAACGCCTTCTGGGCCTTGGCCGGATCGGCGGCGGCCACCTTGACCACCCCGACCGAGGGCTTCTTCTCGGCCTTCTCGGTGGTGCGGTACTTGTCGAAGCGATAGGCCGCCAGCTTGACGCCGAAGGCCGCGCGGGCCGCCGTCTCGGCGTCGCCGCCCAGCTTCAGCACCAGTTCGGTGACGCCCGAGGCCTTCAGCGCCTGGAAGGCGTGGCCGGCGGCGATCTCGACCGTCTCGGGCTCGACCGCGCCGTCGCCGTCGACGCCGACCAGCAGCACGCGGGCGGCGTCCAGGCCGGCAGGGGCGATCAGGTCCAGGGTCTGGCCCTTGGCGCCGGTGAAGCGTCCGCCGGCCACCGCGCGGGCCAGGGCGCCGCCCGTGGCCTCGTTGACGGCCTTGGCCTCCGGCGACAGGGCGGCGGCCTCGTAGGCCAGGACCGCCAGGGCGGCGTTGGCGCCGGCTTGGGTGTCGGCGGTGACGAACTCGATACGCATGGCGCGCTCCTGAAAACCGATGGAGCCCTGGCGGGACCTTCAGCCGTTGGATTGACGCAAACCCGAACCGAAGAAAAGCACCAATCTTAGAGGCCGTCGGCGCGGCGGGCGCCGAATGGTAACGAACGCCGCTTTCTCGCCTGACTTGAGCGGTTGTGCGCACGCGAACACGCCGTGTAGAAGGGACCCGTCCTGGGGGCGCGCCGCGCGACTCCGTCCTTTCTGCTCTCCCGCCCCAGACCTTCCTTTCCCGCCCAAGTCCCCCTTCGAGCCGGTCCCCTGCCCCAACGTCGATGCGCCTGATCGAACGCTATCTTTTCCGCCAGCTGCTGGGCCCGACGCTGTTGGCGACCCTGGCCCTGGTGGCGCTCGCCCTGTTGGCGCGCAGCCTGTCGGAGTTCGACGTCCTGATCGAGCAGCGGCAGAGCGCGACGGTGTTCCTGAAGATCATCGCCCTGGCCCTGCCCCAGCTGCTGGGCATGATTCTGCCGATCGCCCTGTTCGTGGCCACCCTGGTGGCGCTGAACCGCCTGCACACCGAGCAGGAGATCGTGGTCTGTTTCGCGGGCGGCATGAGCCGCTGGCGGGTGATCTCGCCGGCCATGCGCCTGGCGGTGTTCGCCACCCTGCTGTCGCTGGTCATGAGCCTGTGGGCCGCGCCCTGGAGCTCGCGGGCGATTCGCGAGACCTTCTTCGACATCAAGTCCGACCTGGCCTCGACCCTTGTGCGTCCGGGCGAGTTCACCGAGCCGGGCCCCGGCCTGACCGTCTACGCCCAGACGATCGATCGCGACCAGATCATCCACAACCTTTTCATCCACCAGGAAAAGGCCAACGGCGGCGCCGTCACCTACACCGCCCSTGAAGGCGTCATCGCCGAACGCAAGGGCCTGCCGGTGCTGATCCTGCGCAAGGGCTCCAACCAGGAGTTCTCCAGCGCGGGCGTGCTGCAGTACCTGTCGTGGGACGAATACACCTTCGACCTCAGCTCGCTGTTCCAGAGCGACGAGCTGCTGCACTACAAGATCGGCGACCGCTATCCGCACGAGCTGTTCTTCCCCGACCTGACCCAGGACTGGGAGCAGCACAACCGCGAGAAGCTGTTGTCCGAGGGCCACTGGCGGCTGGCCAGCCCGCTCTACAACATGGCCATGATGTCGATGGCCGTGGCGGCGGTGATCGGCGGTTCGTTCAGCCGCATGGGCTACGGCAAGCGCATCGCCCTGGTCGGCGCGGCCGCCGCCATGGTCCAGATCCTCGGCTTCGGCGTGAAGGCCGCCTGCGACAACGACCTGTGGCTCAATCCGCTGCAGTACGCCGTGCCCCTGGCCGCGATCTGGTGGGGCCTGGCCCAGATCTTCCGCCAGAAGGTCAAGCGCTACATCGCCATCGGCGCGCATGACGATCTCCAGCCGCTGGGGGTCGGATGATCGGCATCGGCATGATCGAGCGCTATGTGCTCCGCAAGACGCTGGGAGGCCTCGCCGCCGCCCTGGCGGTCGTGAGCGTGCTGGTCATGCTGATCGCCTTCGTCGACATCTCCAAGAACGTCGGCACCCGCGCCGAGGTGGGCTTCGCCCAGCTGCTGTTCCTGACCGTGCTGCAGGCGCCGGCCACGATCCTGGTGCTGACGCCGTTTATCTTCCTGTTCGGGACCCTGGGCGCCTTCGTCGGCCTGAACCGGCGCAGCGAGCTGATCGCCATGCGGGCGGCCGGGGTGTCGGCCTGGCGCTTCATCATGCCCGCCGCCGTGGCCGCCTTCGTGATGGGCGTGGTGACCCTGACCCTGCTCAACCCGCTGACCTCGGCGATGAGCGCCCAGTTCGAGACCTCGCGCGACGCGCTGATGGAAACCTACCTGAAGGCCGCGCCCAAGGGGCTGTGGCTGCGCCAGGGCAACGAGAAGACCCAGGTGGTCATCCGGGCCCGGGCCCGCGACCAGGTCGACGGCGGCGTCCGCCTTCGCGGCGTCTCGCTGTTCGAATACGCGGTGCAGCCGGACGGCACCCTGCAGTTCTCCCGCCGCATCGAGGCGGACGAGGCGCGCCTGGAGCCCGGCTTCTGGCAGCTGTCGGGGGTGCGGGTGGCCATGCCGGGCGCCGGGGCGATCCGCTCCGATTCCTACACCATGCCGTCCAACCTGGACGACCGCACCGCGTCGGAACGGTTCAACAACCCGCAGGCCATCGCCGTCTGGCRGCTGCCGGAGACCATCAAGCGCACCGAGGCGGCGGGTTTCTCGTCGATCCCCTTCCGCCTGCGGCTGCAGCAGGTCCTGGCCACGCCGCTGCTGTTCGCGGCGATGTCGGTGCTGGCGGCCGCCTTTTCGCTGCGGCTGATGCGGCTGGGCGGGCTGGCGGGACTGGCCGGGGCTGGCGTGACGCTGGGCTTTGGTTTCTTCTTCTTTAACGAGCTGTGTGGCGCATTGGGCAAGGCCGACGTGCTGACGCCGGTCATGGCAGCCTGGACGCCGCCGATCGTGGCGCTTTTGGCGGGTCTGACTCTGCTTTGCTATACCGAGGATGGTTGAGTCTGTGTCGGGATCGAGGTCGTTGATGTTGGAGCTTCGCTGGGGGGCGAAAGAGAAGAGCCGCGCGGTCCTGCTGGCCGGTGCGGCCTGGCTCGCCCTGAGCGGCTCGGCGCAGGCGCAGCAGCCGCTCGCCACGATCCCGGCCGCGCCCGCGCCGTCGCCGGCCGTGGACGACGGCCTGGGCGACACGGGCTACTACCTGGAATCGGACCTGCTGATCCGCGACGACGCCAATCAGAAGATGATCGCCCGCGGCGACGTCGAGGCCCGCTACCAGGGGCGTACCCTGCGCGCCGACGAGGTGGTCTACGACACCAAGACCGAGGTGATCACCGCCCACGGCCACGTGACCCTGATCAACGCCGACGGCACCGCCCAGTTCGCCGACGACATGACCATGGACAAGGACATGAAGGCCGGCTTCGCCCGCCACGTGTCGGCCCGCCTGGACAAGAACATCAAGATCGCGGCCGACAGCGCCGTGCGCCGCAACGACCAGATCACCGAGCTGAACCGCGCCATCTACACGCCCTGCCAGGTGTGCGCGGAAAAGCCGAAGCCGACCTGGAGCATCCAGGCCGACAAGGTGGTCCAGGACAAGACCAAGCACCTGGTCTACTACCACGGCGCGACGATCCGCATGTGGGGCGCGCCCCTGATGTACCTGCCTGTGTTCTGGCATCCGGATCCCGAGACCGAGCGGCGCTCCGGCTTCCTGGTGCCCAAGATCGCCGTCTCCAAGAAGCGCGGCCTAGTGTACCAGCAGCCCTATCTGTTCGTGATCTCGCCGTCTCAGGATTTGGTCGTAAACCCCCAAATCAACACGAAAGTTAACCCGTTCCTGAACGCGACTTACCGCAAGCGCTTCTATTCGGGCTACGTCGAGGCGCGGGTCGGCGCCACCTACGACAAGGACTTCGACAACCACGGCGACCGCTTCGGCGAGGCGACGGCCAAGAGCTACATCCTGGCCAAGGGCGCCTTCGACATCGACCAGAACTGGAAGTGGGGCTTCACCGCCGAGCGCGCTTCCCAGGCCCTGATCTTCGACGACTACGACATCAGCGACGTCTACCAGCAGCGCGGCATGTTCTCGCCCGATGACCATCGCCTGATGTCGCAGATCTACACCACGCGCCAGACGGACCGGTCCTGGTTCTCGGCCTCGATGGTGTCGGTGCAGGGCCTGCGCGTGGTCCAGGTCAGCTCCGCGGGCCTGGCCAACCAGTTCGAGAACAGCGGCGCCTTCCCCGTGATCGGACCGCTGGTCGAAGGCCGCTGGTCGCCGGAATCGCCCATTCTGGGCGGACGGCTCCGGCTGCAGGGTTCGGGCGTGGTCCTGACCCGCTCTGAATCGCAGTTCGGTGAGCCGCCCTACGCCTACGCCGCCTACAAGGGCCAGGCCGGGGTCGACTCCGCCCGCGGCACGGTCGAGGGCGACTGGCGCGCCAGCATGATCCTGGGGCCGGGCCTGCGGGTGGAGCCCTTCGCCCAGGCCCGGGGCGACGCCTATCGCGTCAGCGACGTGTTCATCCCGACCAGCGCCATGGTCGCCGGCGACACCACCAGCATCAACTATTCGCGCGGCCTGGGCGTGGCCGGGGTCGATCTGAGCCTGCCGCTGTTCAAGCCGTTGAAGAACGGCGGCAGCGTGGTCCTGGAGCCCCTGGTCCAGCTGGCCACCGGTTCGGACAGCTCGCGCGTGCCGATCGTCGTCGCCCGCGACCCCGCCGGCAATCCGATCTATTTCAACGAAGACAGCACCAACTTCGAGCTCGACGAAACCAACCTGTTCGACGTCAACAAGTCGCCCGGCTTCGACCTCTACGAAGGCGGCACGCGTATGAACGTCGGCGGCCGCGCCACCCTGAAGCTGGCCGACGGCCGCGGCGGCAGCGTCCTGCTGGGCCGCAGCCTGCGCACCAAGGTCGATCCGCTGATGCCGACCCGCGCGGGGCTGGACCAGAAGGCTTCCGACTGGATCGTGGCGGCCACCGTCACGCCGATCCGCGGGATCAGCGCCTTCACCCGGGCCCGTTTCGACGACGACACCAGCAAGCTGAACCGCCTCGAGGCCGGCCTCGACGCCTCGGGCGCGAAGGGCTTCGCCTCCCTGCGCTACCTGAAGGACAACAAGGACACCTCGGGCCTGCGCCAGGAGAACCTGGACTTCATCGGCGACTACAAGATCCGCGAACACTGGGGCGTGACCGCCCTGGGCCGCCTGTCCTATCAGGACGCCCGCGCCTTCGGCCTGCCGGTGACCGACAGCAAGTGGTCGTGGACCCGCCGGGACCTGGGCGTCTATTACACCGACGACTGCGTCCGCCTGGATGTGATCTACCAGAACGAGGATCGCTACACCCAGACCGCCAACGGTCTGAAACTGAGGGCCGATCAATCCGTGGTGCTGCGCCTAACGCTCGCCACATTGGGCGACACACTGTACAGCGATTAGAATGTCACCGCGTCGGGGGACGCGCGATTAAGCGCGCGCCTTCCTTTGGACGCGTCTAGAGGAACGACAATACCGATGCGGTCTGCGCGTAGCGTGACGAAACTGGCGGCCTGCACCGCTTCCATCCTCGCCTTGACCGTGGCGAGCCTTGGTTCGGCGGTCCAGGCCCAGGAGGCCGCGCCTCCGTCGGCGGACGCGTCCGCCGCGGCCGCCGCGCCGCGCGCCAACCCTCTGTCGGAAAGCGTCGCCGCCGTCGTCAACGACGACATCATCTCCAGCTACGACCTGATGCAGCGCATGCGCCTGCTGATGGTGACCTCGGGCATGCAGCCCACCCAGGAGAACCTGCCCCAGCTGGAGCAGGAAGCCCTGCGGTCGCTGATCGACGAGCACGTCCAGATGCAGGAGCTGCGTCGGGTCGAGAAGGCTCAGAAGATCACGATCATCTCCACCGACCAGGAGGTTGCGGAGCAGATCCAGGACATCGCCAAGGGCAACAACATGACGGCCGACCAGCTGACTCAGCAGCTGGCGGCGCAAGGCGTGGGCATCGACACCTGGAAGGCGCAGATCCGCGCCGACAGCAGCTGGCAGGCCTGGATCAGCGGCMGCTACGGCTCGCGCCTGCGCATCGGCGACGACCAGATCAAGGCCTTCGAGCGCCGCCAGGCCGAAGCGGCCAGCAAGCCGCAGTACCAGGTCAGCGAAGTGTTCATCGACGCCCAGCGCGTGGGCGGCATGGAAGTGGCCGAGAACGGCGCCAAGCAGCTGATCACCCAGATGCAGCAGGGCGCCCCCTTCCCGGCCGTGGCGCGTCAATTCTCGGCCTCGCCGACCGCGGCCAACGGCGGCGACGCCGGCTGGGTCAGCCCCGGCGAGATGCCGCCCGAGGTCGACGCGGCGCTCGAGCAACTGCGTCCCGGCCAGCTGTCGGCCCCGGTCCCGGTGCGCGACGGCGTCTACATCATCTATCTGCGCGACAAGCGCTCGGGCGCGAAGACGGCCCTGGTCGACCTCAAGCAGGTGGCCGTGGCCCTGCCCAAGGACGCGCCCCAGGCCCAGGTCGACGCCGCCAACAAGCTGCTGGTCGACCTGAAGCCGAAGATCACCAGCTGCGAGACCCTGGAAGCCACGGCCGGCAAGGTCGACGGCGCGGTCGCCGGCGATCTGGGCGAGGCCGAGATCACCGATCTGGCCCCGGCCTTCCAGGAAGCGGCCAACAGCCTCAAGGTCGGCCAGGTCTCCGACCCGATCCGCACCGATGCGGGCCTGCACCTGATCGCGGTCTGCGGCAAGCGCCAGTCGGGCGCCCAGGCCCCGACCCACGACCAGATCGAAAATCGCCTGCGCGGCCAACAGCTTGCGCTGATCTCCAAACGTTATCTGCGAGACCTGCGCAACTCGGCGACCATCGAGACCCGGTGAAGACGACCGCCCTTGCCCTGAGCGCGGGCGATCCGGCCGGCATCGGGCCGGAGATCATCGCCAAGGCCTGGTCGGTGCTGCGCGCCGAAGGGCCGACGTTCATGGTGGTGGGCGACGCCCAGCTGCTGGCCTCGGCCGGCGGCGGGGTGAAGGTCCGCGCCGTGACCGGGCCCGTCGAGGCGATCAAGGTGTTCGGCGAGGCCCTGCCCGTCCTCGACATCCCATTGCAGGCCCCCGTGGTGGCCGGCCAGCCGTCCAGCGCCCACGCGCCGCAGGTGATCCGCTGGATCGAGACCGGGGCGGGCCTGGCCCTGTCGGGCGCCGTGGCCGGCCTGGTCACCGCTCCCATCGCCAAGGCCCCGCTCTACGACGCCGGCTTCGCCTTTCCCGGCCACACCGAGTTCCTGGCCGAACTGACCCATGTGGGCGAGCGCCAGCCGCCGCACGGCCCGATCATGATGCTGGCGGCCCGCGACCTGCGCGCCACCCTGGTGACCATCCACACGCCCCTTTCAGCGGTTCCCTCGGCCTTGTCCATCGAGGCGATCGTCAACGCCGGCCTGGTGACGGTCGAGGCCCTGCGCAGGGACTTTGGCATCGCCGTCCCGCGCCTGGCCGTGGCGGCTCTGAACCCCCACGCCGGCGAAGGCGGGGCCCTGGGCGGCGAGGAAGCGGCGATCATCGAGCCGGCGGTCCAGGCCCTTCGTGCGCAGGGCGTGCAGGTCAAGGGCCCCGCTCCCGCCGACACCCTGTTCCACGCCGAGGCCCGCGCCACCTACGACGCGGTGCTCTGCATGTACCACGACCAGGCCCTGATCCCGGTCAAGATGCTGGACTTCTGGGCCGGGGTGAACGTCACCCTGGGCCTGCCGATCGTGCGCACCTCGCCCGATCATGGTACGGGTTTCGACATCGCCGGTCGGGGCCTGGCCCGGGCCGACAGCCTGATCGCCGCCATCCGCCTGGCCGCCGAGATCGCCGACCGGCGCTCGATCGCCTGAGTCTCTGAGCCGCTAGAACCCTCGAGTCCCGATGAGCCTCGCCGACCTGCCGCCGCTCCGCGAGGTTCTCGCCGAGCATGACCTGCTGGCCAACAAGAGCTTCGGCCAGCACTTCCTGCTGGACCTGAACATCACCCGCAAGATCGCCCGGCTGTCCGAGGTGGGCGAAGGCGACGTGGTGATCGAGGTCGGCCCCGGCCCMGGCGGCCTGACCCGCGCCCTGCTGGAGACCGGCGCCCGCGTGGTGGCCGTGGAAATGGACAAGCGGTTCGTCCCGCTGCTCGAGGAGCTGGGCGCGGCCGCCGAAGGCCGTCTGACCCTCGTCCAGGGCGACGCCCTGAAGGTCGACATGGCCGCCATCGCCGGCGGCCCGGCCCATATGGTCTCCAACCTGCCCTACAACGTCGGCACGCCGCTGCTGATCAACTGGCTGACGGGTCCCTTCCGGCCGCTGTCGATGACCCTGATGTTCCAGAAGGAAGTCGCCGACCGCATCGCCGCCGACACCGACGACGACGCCTATGGCCGCTTGGCCGTGGTCTCGCAGACCGTCTGCAGCGCCAAGGTGGTCATGGACCTGCYGGCCCGCGCCTTCACCCCGCCGCCCAAGGTGGCCTCGGCCGTGGTGCGGCTGGTCCCGTTGGCGCCAGCGCCGGACAAGGCCCTGGTCGCCGCTCTGGAGAAAGTCACCGCCGCCGCCTTCGGCCAGCGCCGCAAGATGCTGCGTTCCAGCCTCAAGGGCCTGGGCGGCGCGGCCCTGTGCGAAAAGGCCGGGATCAACCCCGACGCCCGGGCCGAGACCATCGACGTGGCGGGGTTCCAGGCCCTGGCGAGGGCGCTGCTGGCGGGCTAGCGCCCCTCCTCGATCGTCCGGAACTCGGAGACCAGAGGCAGCCAGAGCCAGCGATCGCCGCGCCGCGTGCCGCCGATCTCGACCAGATAGAGGTCGATCTTGTCCCCGGGCTTGAGCTCCTTCGGGAAAAACGTCGCGACTGGACCCTGGACCGGCAGCCAGTACTCCACGCCGTCCAGGGTGAAGAGATAGCTGTCGGTGAAAATGCCGGCGAGGTTCTCGCGCTGGCTGCTCTTCAGCCAATCACGGATGAACTTCAGCTCTTCCGCGTCGAGGGGGCGTGACTGCCCTGTATAGGTCGCCGGGGTCCGCCAACGTTGGCCGCCCTGATTGAAGTAGCTCGTCAGGAACACGCCCGGCCGGCCCGGAATGGGCTGGCTCGCGACCTCGATGAATTCGGCCCGGGCCTTCGACAGCGTCGTCGGCTGGAAGGCGTCGTAGTCGAAGCCCTGCGCCCAGGCCCCGTTCGCGACCAGGGCGAACGCGGCGGCGGCGAGGATTGTTCGAAGCGCTTTCATGCCCGCATGCTACCCACGCGCGCACTTAAGGCAACGCTTGCCGAGCCCTCAGACCTCTTCCTTCAGCAGGTCGGCCACCAGGTTGCCGATCCACGGGTTGCGGGCCCGGCGCTGACGCTCGGCGTGATAGATGTGGGCCAGGTCCGAATAGGCCTTGTCGAAGTCGTCGTTGAGGATGACGTAGTCGAACCGTTCCCAGTCGGCGACCTCGGCCTTGGCGCGCGACAGGCGGCGGGCGATCACCTCTTCGCTGTCCTGGCTGCGGGCGTGCAGGCGGCGGCTCATCTCGGCCAGCGACGGCGGCAGGACGTAGATCAGCACAGAGTCGTCGGGCATCTGGGCGTGGACCTTCATCGCGCCCTGGAAGTCGATGTCGAACAGCACGCTCTCGCCGCGCTCCAGCGCGTCGACCACGGGCCCGCGCGGGCTGCCGTAGTGGTTGCCGTAGACCTCGGCCCACTCCAGGAAGGCGTCGTCCTGGATCATCACCTGGAACTTCTCGCGGGTGACGAAGTGGTAGTCGCGGCCGTCGTGCTCGCCCGGACGCGGGTCGCGGGTGGTGGCGCTGATCGACAGGTGCAGGTCGTTGTGGTCGGCCACCAGGCGGCGGGTCAGCGACGTCTTGCCGACGCCCGACGGGGCCACGACCATCATCAGCAGGCCGCGCGTGCGTCCATGCGGGTTATTCGACATTCTGAACCTGTTCCCGGAATTGCTCGATCGTGGCCTTCAGATCCAGGCCGTGGGCGGTCAAGGCGGTCAGGGCCGACTTGCTGCAAAGGGTGTTGGCCTCGCGCATGAACTCCTGACTGAGGAAGTCCAGGCGACGGCCGGCGGCCGCGTCGGCGGCCAGCAGGGCGCGGGCGGCGGCCACGTGGCTGGCCAGGCGGTCCAGTTCCTCGCGCACGTCGGCCTTCACGGCCATGGCGGCGGCTTCCTGGACGATGCGCTCCTCCGAGGCGGCCTCGCCGATCAGCTCGGTCAGCTTGCGGGCGTAGCGCTCCTTGAGCACGGCCGGCTGGCCGGCGGCCTCCTGCGAGGCCAGGACGGTCAGGGCCTCGATGCGGTCGACCGCGCCGGTCAGGATCGGGGCCAGGGCGGCCCCCTCCTCCAGCCGCGCGGCCTTCAGCCCGTCCAGGGCCTGGGCGATCGTGGCGGACATGGCGGCCTCGACCTCGGCGCGGTCCTCGGCGGCATCGTCCTCGTCGCGGGCGTCGACCACGCCGCGCAGGGCCAGCAGGCCGTCCAGGGTGGGCTTGGCGACCATGCCGGTGGCCACATAGGGCGCGCCGGCCTTCAGATAGCGCTCCAGCGCCTCGACATTGATCTGCACCGCGGCCTGGGCCTCGGCGCGCTTGGCCTGCAGGTTGACGGTCAGCTGGCCGCGCTGGAAGCGGGCCTGGGCGCCGTCGCGGGCCGCACGGTCCAGGCCCTCGAAGCCCGGCGGGCCCCGGAAGCGGGTCTCGAGATTGCGACCGTTGACGCTGCGCGCCTCCACCGCCCACGACCAGGCCCCGTGCGAGCCCTCGACGCGGGCGAAGCCGGTCATGCCCGACAGCGCCATCCTACCCTCCCGCGAGCGGGGTCTTCGCGCCCTCCTGGGCCGCGGCCTTGGACCGCTCAACCTGCCGCCACTTGGCGACATTGTGCTMGTGTTCTTCGTAGGTCGAGGCGAAGACGTGGCCGCCGGTGCCGTCGGCGACGAAATAGAGATCGTCGCTCTTCATCGGATTGAGCACGGCTTCCAGGGCGGCCTTGCCCGGATTGGCGATCGGGGTCGGCGGCAGGCCGGTGATCAGATAGGTGTTGTAGGGCGTCTCGCGCTGCAGTTCCGACTGCAGGATGCCCCGGCCCAGCGGGCGACCGCGGGTCAGGCCGTAGATGATCGTCGGATCGCTGCCCAGGCGGATGCCCTGGCGAAGGCGGTTGATGAACACCGCCGCCACGTGGGGACGTTCGCGGGCCAGGCCGGTTTCCTTCTCGACGATCGAGGCCAGGGTCACGGCCTGGTCCTTGGTCTCGAACGGCAGGCCCGGCTGACGCGCGGCCCAAAGCTTGTCCAGCAGCGCGTCGCGGTCGTCCATCATCCGCTGCAGCACCGCCGCGCGGTCCTCGCCGCGTTGGACCTGGTAGGTCTCGGGCAGGACCGAGCCTTCCGGCGGCGTCGGCACGGTGCCGGTCAGTTCCGGGGCGCGCATCAGGATGTCGACCACCATGTCCGAGGTCAGGCCCTCGGCGATGGTCACCTGGTGGCGGACGATCTTGCCGTCGCGGATCTTGGCCAGCACTTGGCTGAGCGAGGCCTTGGAGGCGAACTCGTATTCCCCGGCCTTCAGCTTGCGGGCCGCGCCCGTGGTCTGGGCGGCGGTCAGGAACAGCGAGGACGAGCGGATCACGCCCGCCTGCTCCAGGCTGGAGGCGATCTCGGGCAGGCTGGCGCCGCGCCGCAGGACGACGGTGGTGACGTCGCCCGAACGGGCGGCCGGGCCCGGGCCCTGGTAGATCCACACGGCGACCAGCACCACCACCATGGCGGCCAGGCCCAGCATGGTCAGCAGGCCGGCGCCCGTGGCGGCGATGCGGCGTCCGACCGGCGCGGTCTCGCGCCGGCGCGGATTGGCCTTGCGGGGAGCCCCCGTCTTCGGAGCCGGACGCGGGGTCCGGCGTTGGGGCCCGTTCTTCAAGGAGGAGGGCTTCCGGCTCACGAGACTTTGCGGAACACGACGGAGGCGTTGGTGCCGCCGAAACCGAAGCTGTTGGACACGGCCACGTCGATCTTGTGCGGCACGGCCTTGTTCGGCGCCAGGTTCATGGCGACGCTCACGTCCGGGTTGTCCAGGTTGATGGTCGGCGGGGCGATCTGGTCACGGATCGCCAGGACCGAGAAGATCGCCTCGATCGCGCCGGCCGCGCCCAGCAGGTGGCCGGTCATCGACTTGGTCGACGACATCACCACGTTCTTGGCGTGATCGCCCAGGAAGCGCTCGACGGCCCCGGCCTCGATGCCGTCGGCCATGGTCGAGGTGCCGTGGGCGTTGACGTAGTCGATGTCCGACGGCGCCAGGCCGGCGTCCTTCACGGCCGCCGACAGGGCCCGGAAGCCGCCGTCGCCGTCTTCCGACGGGGCGGTGATGTGGTAGGCGTCGCCCGACAGGCCGTAGCCGATGACCTCGGCGTAGATCTTGGCCCCGCGCGCCTTGGCGTGCTCGTACTCTTCCAGCACCACGACGCCGGCGCCCTCGCCCATCACGAAGCCGTCGCGGTCCTTGTCATAGGGACGCGAGGCCTTTTCAGGCGTGTCGTTGAAAGCGGTGGCCACGGCGCGGCAGGCGATGAAGCCGGCCATGCCGACCTTGCAGACGGCCGCTTCCGCGCCGCCGGCGATCATCACGTCGGCGTCGCCGTACTTGATCAGGCGCGTGGCGTCGCCGATGGCGTGCGCGCCGGTGGCGCAGGCGGTGACCACGGCGTGGTTGGGGCCCTTGAAGCCGTAGCGGATCGAGACCTGGCCCGAGATCAGGTTGATCAGGGCCGAGGAGATGAAGAACGGGCTGACGCGGCGCGGCCCCTTGGCTTCCAGCTCCAGGGCGGTGTCGGCGATCGTCGACAGGCCGCCGATGCCCGAGCCGAGAATCACGCCGGTCCGGTACTTGTCTTCCTCGGTCTCCGGGACCCAGCCCGAATCCTTCACCGCTTCGTCCGCGGCGGCGATGCCGTACAGGATGAAGTCGTCGACGCGCTTCTGGTCGCGCGGGCTCATGGTCAGGTCGGGGTTGAACGATCCCTCGACGTCCGGACCGCCGCCGCCGCGACCGTCGACGCGCGGAACCTCGCAGGCGACCTGGCAGGCGTATTCGGTCGGATCGAAGGCCGAGATCCTGTTCGCGCCGGACTTGCCGGCCAGGATGTTCTTCCAGGTGACATCGACGCCCTGACCCAGAGGGGTCAGGAGGCCAAGCCCGGTGACGACAACTCTACGCATGGATCACTCCCAACCTTCGCATCGCGGTCATATGGGGATGCTGACGACTCGGACAGCCCCACGCTTCCCCTGATTCAAGGCCTCGAATCTCGGCCACATACGAAAACCGCCGCGCGCACGATGGCAAGAGCCCGTGCGACGCGGCGGTTGATAGTCCCGTTCGCTGAAATACGCGAACCCGACGCCTTAGGCGCCGGTCTTTTCCGTGATGAACTTCACGGCGTCACCGACGGTCTGGATGTGCTCGGCGGCGTCATCCGGAATTTCGATGTCGAATTCTTCTTCGAACGCCATGACCAGCTCGACGTTGTCGAGGCTGTCGGCGCCCAGGTCGTCGATGAAGCTGGCCTTTTCGGTGACCTTTTCCGGATCGGCGTCCAGGTGCTCGATGACGATCTTACGCACGCGCTCGAGAATGTCGGACATTCTGTTAGTCCCTCGTTTTGAATCTTGCAGTACCGCGGGACGCTCGGACGAACCTCGCCCCCACGGGAATTGTCGGGCCACCGCCTATCACGTTCCTTTTCGAGTGACTAGCGGCACGTCCGATTAGAAATGTGGGCTTTCGTCTTTCCAAGCAGAAAGGCGCGGAGCCCAGGAAAAGACGGCCCGTCTAGATCATGGCCATGCCGCCGTTGACGTGCAAGGTCTGACCCGTGACGTAGCCGCCCTGGTCACTGGCGAGGTAAACGCACGCAGCGGCGATATCGCTCCCCTCGCCCAGACGTCCGGCGGGGATGGTCGACAGGATGCCGGCCTTCTGCTGCTCGTTCAGGGCGTCGGTCATCGGGCTGGCGATGAAGCCGGGGGCCACGCAGTTGACGGTCACGTTACGGCTGGCCAGCTCCTGGGCCAGGGCCTTGGAGAAGCCGATCATGCCGGCCTTGGAGGCGGCGTAGTTGGTCTGGCCCGGATTGCCGGTGACGCCGACGATCGAGGTGATGCCGATGATCCGGCCCGAACGACGCTTCATCATGCCCTTGGCGGCCGCGCGGGCCAGGCGGAAATAGCCTTCCAGGTTCACCTTGATCACGGTGTCCCAGTCCTCGTCCTTCATGCGGACGATCAGGCCGTCGCGGGTGATTCCGGCGTTGGCGATCACGATGTCCAGCGGCGCGCCGGCGGCTTCCTCGGCCTTGGCGACCAGGCCGTCGACCTGTTCGGCGTCCGAGAGATTCGCGGCCACGGTCGAGACGCGCTCGCCGAACTGGGCCTTCAGCTCGGCCAGGGCCGATTCGCGGGTGCCGGACAGCACGACATGCGCGCCCTGCTCGTGCAGGGCCTTGGCGATGGCCCCGCCGATGCCGCCCGTGGCGCCGGTGACGAGGGCGGTCTTGCCGGTGAGATCGAACATTTTGGGTTTCCTCCCCAAGGAAGAATGGGGGTTAGAGGGATTTCGCGAAGGCTTCCAGGTCGGCCGGGCTGTTCAGGGGAACGGCTTCGGCGTCCGGAGCGATCCGCTTGGCCATGCCCGACAGCACCTTGCCGGCGCCGGCCTCGGCGAAGCGGGTGACGCCGCCTTCATTGGCCAGCCAGGTCATGCTTTCGCGCCAGCGGACGCGGCCTGTGACCTGTTCGACCAGCAGCTTGCGGATGACGTCGGGATCGTGGACCGGCGCGGCGGTGACGTTGGCCACCAGCGGGGCGCGGGGCGCGACGATGGTGGTCCGGGCCAGGGCTTCGGCCATCTCGTCGGCGGCCGGCTGCATCAGCGGGCAGTGGAACGGGGCCGAGACGTTCAGCGGGATGGCCCGCGCGCCCAGCTCCTTGGCCTTCTCGATGGCCTTGTCCACGGCGGCCTTGGCGCCGGAGATCACCACGTTGCCGTTGTTGTTGTCGTTGGCCACGACGCAGACGCCGACCTCCGAACCGGCCGCGGCGGCGGCCTCGGCCAGGGCCAGGTCGGTCTTGGGGCCGATCAGCGAGGCCATGGCGCCCTCGCCCACCGGCACGGCGCGCTGCATGGCCTGGCCGCGCAGCTTCAGCAGGCGGGCGGTGTCGGCCAGGGTGATCGCGCCGGCGGCGGCCAGGGCGCTGTATTCGCCCAGGCTGTGGCCGGCCACGAAGGCGGCCTTGTCGATCCCGACGCCGAATTCCTTCTCCAGCGTGCGGGTCACCGCCAGGCTGACGGCCATCAGGGCCGGCTGGGCGTTCTCCGTCAGGGTCAGGTCGCCCTCGGGGCCCTCGACCATCAGCTGGAAGAGCTTCTGGCCCAGGGCGTCGTCGATCTCCTGGAAGACCTCGCGGGCGGCCGAAAAGGCCTGGGCGAGATCGGCGCCCATGCCGACCGTCTGGCTGCCCTGCCCCGGGAAGATGAAGGCGATGCTCATGGCCCGCTCCGTCGTTACAAATCCAAGGGCGGGAGGGTTATGGGATCACCGCGTCACGGGCAAGGATCAGTTTTCGAGGGCGATCGCCGTCGGCGCGGCGGTCGCGATGGTCTCCCGATCCGGCGCCGGAGGCGGCGGGACTGGCTCCAGCATCGGCTCGGGCGTGAGCTGGGCGGGCGGGCAGCCCCGGCGGGCCAGCTTCCTGGCGCTCCAGGACGGGTCGCAGGGCCGCGACGCCTGGGCCGCCCGCATCGCCGACATCATGATGATGTTCTGCTGGATCAGCGCCATGGTCCGCTTGTTGTAGTCGGGCTTGGGGATGCTGACCGACAGCGGCGGCTTGGGCGGCGGCGGACAGTGCGGCGGCGTCGCGGTGGGGATCGCCCTGGGCATGACCGAGGGCGTCATCGGCGGGCGCGGCGTGGCCGGAATCGCGACTCGGGAGGACGAGACCGCCCGGAACGATCGGATCGTCGGCGTCTCCGCCTGGGCCAGGGGCGCCGCCGCGGCCATCAGGACCGCCAGGGAAAGGATCGCGCCGCGCATTCGAGCCGCCTCCGTCTGTCGCTCACCTCTACCATGACGCGAGGCGAAGCGCGACGACGGATGCGTCAGCCCAGCCAGGGTCCGCCCGGCGGTCCCCAGCCCCAGACCGGCATCGGCGGATCATCCTGCGGCGCCGCCACGCCCGGCGCGGAATTGATGACCGCCAGCCGCGTGCCCCACTCCAGATAGCCGACGAACGCGGCGCGGAACTCCGGATCCGCCGGCAGGCCGACCGCGTCGACGGTGTCCAGCATCAGCGCGACCCAGGCCCGGCGCTGCGCCTCGGTCAGATGGCGTCCCAGATGGTGGCCGATCATGGAGGCGTGGCCGCCGCCGGCCTCGCTGTAGGCCTTGGGACCGCCGAACACTTCAGTGACGAAGGCGGCCACGTGCTCGGCGTGGCGCGGGTTCATGCCGGCGAACACCGGGGCCAGAACCGGATCGTCTGGCACGGCGGCGTAGAAGGCCTCGAACAGCGCTCGAAAGCGCTCGGGCCCGCCCGCCCAGGCCGCCAGGGTTGGGATTTCCGTCTCGCCGAGCGCCAAGGTCGCCTCCCGTTTCGCGGTTCGGACTTTAGGACGAAGGTCGGCGTTTGGAAGGCGCGAGAATGGGGTTATTGAATCGATGACGCACTTGGCTGCGCCCTCGCCTTCCCTCGGAGCCTCCGCATGCAACGCCTGCTCACCGGTCTCGCCCTCTGCGGCGCCCTGCTGGCCGCCTCTCCCGCCCTGGCCGCCCTCAAGGTGGGCGACAAGGCGCCCGACTTCACCGCCCCCGCCGCCCTGGCCGGCAACGATTTCAGCTTCACCCTGTCCAAGGCGCTGAAGAAGGGCCCGGTGGTGCTGTACTTCTTCCCGGCCGCCTACACCTCGGGCTGCACGGCCGAGGCCCACGAGTTCGCCGAGGCGACGCCCGAGTTCGAGAAGCTGGGCGCGACGGTGATCGGCGTGACGGCCGGCAATGTCGACCGCATCAAGGACTTCTCCAAGGAGCACTGCCGCGACAAGTTCGCGGTGGCCGCCGCCAATCCGGCCCTGATCAAGACCTATGACGTAGTGCTGCCGATGAAGGACAACCTGTCCAACCGCACCTCCTACGTCATCGCCCCCAGCGGCAAGATCCTGCTGGCCTACAGCGACCTGAACTTCCAGGGCCACGTGACCCAGACCATGGACGCGGTGAAGGCCTACAAGGTCGGAAAGCACAAGTAGGCCGGGTTTCGGCCAGACTCTTCCGGAAACGGCGCGGCGGGACCGGAGCGGTCCCGCCCGCCAAGGCCTAGGATCTCGGCCATGGTCGACACGATCCTTCTCGAGACGCTGGCGCGCGGCGTCGCCATCGGCGGGTTCGCCGCCACGGGGCTGGGCCTGGCCCTGGACCGCCGCCCCTCGCCCGTCCGCTGGGTGGGGGCTCTGTTCTTCGTGTGCGCGGCCGCCCATGTCGTCGAGGGCTACCGTCCGGGCGGCGTGCTCGTGGCCTGGCTGCCGCTGTGCCTGATGTCGGTGGCGACCACCGGCCTGTTCTGGACACTGGCCTACGCCCTGTTCGCGGACGAGCGGCGCTTCTCGCTCCATCGCCTGTGGCCGGCTGTGGGGCTGGCCGCCTGGTGGCTGCTGGCGCGATCGCTGCCGCCCACGATCTGCGGGCCCTTCTGGCTGGTCTTCAACCTGGCCTCGGCGGGGATCGTGCTGCACGCCCTGCTGGTCATCTGGCGCGGCTGGCGCGGCGACCTGGTGGCCGAGCGCCGGCGGATGCGCGGGCCGGTCATGCTGGCCGCCGCGAGCTACATCCTGCTGCTCAGCGTCCAGAACCTGGCCGCCGGTGCCGGCCTGACGGGTTTCGGCCACGGACGCCTGGCCCAGGCCCTGGTGCTGGCCGTCCTGGCCCTGGCCGGCTCGGTCGCCCTGTTGCGGGCCGAGCCCGCCCTGGCCGCCGTCCCCGACGCCGAAGACCGGCCGCCGCGTCCCGCGCCCCTGGCCGACCACGACCTCTCGCCCGCCGACCGCCTGGTGCTGTCGCGGCTGGAGACGGCCATGGACCATGACGAGGTCTGGCGCGGCGAGGACCTGTCGATCACCGCCCTGGCGGCCCTGGTCGGCGCGCCCGAGCATCGCCTGCGCCGGCTGATCAACGGCGTGCTGGGCCATCGCAACTTCGCCGACTACGTCAACGGTCGCCGGATCGAGGCGGCCAAGACCGCCCTCGCCGCCCCCGACTTGGCCCTGAAGTCGATCTCGACCATCGCCTACGACCTGGGCTTCGCCTCGCTGGGGCCGTTCAACCGCGCCTTCCGGGCGGCCACCGGCGTCACCCCGACCGAATGGCGGACCGCCAACACCCCGGCGCCGCCCCGGCTGCGGCTGGTCGAAAGCGGCGATCCCTCGCCGAAAGCCGACAAGTCCGCCTGATTTCGCGATCGGCGCGACGGGCGACCTGCCCTGCCTCTTCCTTCGGCCATCGTCCAACCGAGGAAGTCCGATGTTCCCCTATCTCGCTGCGATGGCCGACAACTGGCTGCACGCCGCCTTCACCGACGTTAGCCGCTATGTGACCTTCGCGGTCGGCGTCTGGCTGACCCTGTGGGTCGTGCTGGCCGCGCCCCTGGCCGGCCGCAAGATTCGCGAGGGCCGCCCGCCCGCGCGCCAGCTGCTGATCGAGTTCGCCTGCTCGATCCGCTCGATCATGATCTTCTCGACGGTCGGCCTGATCAGTTTCGCCTTGTTCCGCGCTGGCCTGATGCCCGGCCCGTACATCGCCCGCGGCCTGGGACCGGTCTGGTTCTGGACCAGCCTGGCCCTGATGGTCGTGGCCCATGACGCCTGGTTCTACTGGACGCACCGGCTGATCCACGACCGGCGGCTGTTCCGGACCTTCCACCGCCGCCACCACCGGTCCAACAGCCCCTCGCCGTTCACCGCCTACAGCTTCGACCTGGGCGAGGCKGCGATCAACGCGCTGTTTGTGCCGCTGTGGATGCTGCTGGTCCCCACCCAGTGGCCCGTGGCCGGGCTTTTCATGTTGCACCAGATCGTCCGCAACACCCTGGGCCACAGCGGCTACGAGCTGTTTCCGGCCACCCGCGACGGCCGTCCGCTGCTGCCCTGGTTGACGACGGTGACCCACCACGACCTGCACCACGCCCAGGCGGGTTGGAACTACGGGCTCTATTTCACCTGGTGGGACAAGTGGATGGGCACCGAGAACCCACGCTATCTGGAGCGGTTCGCGGCGGCGGTGCGCCGTCCGGGGCGCGAGGTCATGGCGGAGGCCGCCTGAGCCTCACCAGGTCGTGCGGACCAGCTTGACCATCAGCCGCCCGTCCTGGACCCGCTCGTCGGCGGCGCGCAGGCTGACGGTGAACTCGGCGGGGATGTCGAACGGCCGGGTCAGGCTGAAGTCGACGCCCTCTTGCCCCATCGTGCCGCCGCCCACGGCGATCGAGGCGACCGGACGGCCGTCCAGGGTCAGTTCCGACCGCACATTGGCCCGGGTCTCGGGCAGGCGGCCGCGCACATAGACCGGCTGGGTGGCGTTCATGTCCATCGACAGGCGGACATAGTTGGCCTTGGGCAGCAGGCCGAAGCCGAACGAACGCGCCAGGGACGAGCGGATCGCCGCCTCGCGAGCGTTCCACGAGGCGGCGACGCCCAGCGCGCGGTTCGCGGTGGCCTGCTCGTCGGGCTTCTGCTTGAGGTTCAGTTCGAAATTATAGGTMGKATCGTCGATCGAGCCGGCCACCTTGGCGGTGAAGGTGGCGTTCTCGGCGTCGCTGGACAGGTCCAGGGTCTGGGCGGCCGAATAGCCCTGGAAGTGGCCGTCCGAGCCCCAGACCGACAGGTCGGGCTTGCGCATCACCTCGCGGGCCGTCGCCGGACCGGCGAGGACCGTGGTCGCGGCCGTGACCGCGATCAAGCAAGCGAGCGTGCGAAACCCMATGAACCCCCGATAGCACAAGCCTTTGCGCGACCAAAGAACCCGACCGGCAATTTTGTATGACAGTTGTTCGAGCGCCCGCGCGGGAGGCGATTCTAGGAATGGACGGGCTTCTTGACGGGCGCCGTCGCGCCGCAGCCCAGCTTCTGGCAGATGCGCGCGGTCACCTTGGCGCGGATTTMCGGCATGATGTCCCGCATCACCTCGGCCATGGCGGGGCCCATCGACGGCATCTTGCGGACGATCGACTGGCCGTTGGGGCTCTCGTAGAAATCGACCAGCGCCTGGAGCTCGTCCTCGGAGAAGATCGAGGCGTAGACGGGGGTCATGCGGTCGATGACGTCGTTCATCAGATCGCCGCCCACCAGTTCCTCGACGGTCTCGCGCAGCGCCTTGCGCTGCTCGGCGGTGAGGTCGGTGTTCGTGCGCTCCTGCTCCTCCATCAGCGGCGTCATCATGCTCTGCATCAGCGGCTTCATCGTCTCGTCGACGTGCAGGGCGGCGATGTAGCGCTTGGTCAGGGCCAGGGCGCGAGGGCTGGGCGCGGCCTTGGCCGGAGCCGCGGCGGCGGCGGCGGGCGGCGCCTGGCGGGCCTGGGCCGAACCGGCGGCCAGGCACGCGACCGCGAAGGCGACGACGACGAAACGTTTCACGCGAAATTCCCCCTTGGAGCTCGGCCGTAGTCAGCCTCAAAGAGCCTTGGAGGCGCAAGAGCAAGGGTTTCCTTGCCTTCCGACGCCCTTTCGGCTATTAGCGCGCCCTCTCACGGATGGCGGTCTTGCACGCAGCCCTTTGGGTCGGGATTTCCCGCTCGGCATGCAGGATCCATCGTGGTCGACGGACTTCCGCCGTCGCCCGCGCCGCCTTCCAAGCCGGAAGAAGGAAAACATGGCGTTCTACGAACACGTGGTCATCGCGCGGCAGGACATCTCGCCGCAACAGGCCGAAGCTCTGAACGAGCAACTGAAGGCTCTCCTGGAAGAGAATGGCGGTCACATCGCCAAGATCGAATACTGGGGCCTGCGCAACCTCACCTATCGCATCAAGAAGAACCGCAAGGGCCACTACTCCCTGCTCGCCATCGACGCTCCGGCCGCGGCCGTGAAGGAGATGGAACGTCAGCTGCTGATCAATGAAGACGTCCTGCGCTTCATGACCATCCGCGTCGAAGAGCTGGACCTGGAACTGTCGCCGGTTCTGGCCCGTCGCGACCGCGAACGTGGCGAGCGCAGCGAGCGCCCGCGCGACGACTTCGCGCCGCAAGCGTAAGGGAGAATAGAGATCATGACCGATACCACTGCTCCCGAAGCCGGCGCTCCCGCCGCCGGTGGCGGCGCCCGCCGCCCCTTCTTCCGTCGCCGCAAGGTTTGCCCGTTCTCGGGCGCCAACGCGCCGAAGATCGACTACAAGGACGTGAAGCTGCTGCAGCGTTACGTCTCCGAGCGCGGCAAGATCGTGCCGTCGCGCATCACCGCGGTGTCGGCCAAGAAGCAACGCGAACTGGCCAAGGCCATCAAGCGCGCCCGCTTCCTGGCTCTGCTCCCCTACGTCGTGAAGTAAGGGAGACACCACGATGAAAGTCATTCTGCTCGAACGCGTCGAAGGCACCGGCGTCCTCGGCGACGTGGTCACCGTGAAGGACGGCTTCGCCCGTAACTTCCTGCTGCCGCGTTCCAAGGCCCTGCGCGCCAACTCGGCCAACCTGAAGACCTTCGAAGCTCAGCGCGCTGAGATCGAAGCTCGCAACGTCAAGAACCGCGAAAACGCCGGCAAGGCCGGTGAAGGCATCGACGGCCATCAGTACGTGATGATCCGTCAAGCCGGCGAAAGCGGCCAGCTGTACGGTTCGGTCGCGGGTCGCGACGTCGCCGACGCCATCAAGGCCGAAGGCGGCAAGGTCGATCGCTCGATGATCGTCCTCGACAAGCCGATCAAGACGCTGGGCGTCCACGAAGTGAAGGTGAAGCTGCACGCTGAAGTGACCGTCACGGTCACCCTCAACATCGCGCGCAGCCAAGACGAAGCCGATCGCCAAGCGCGCGGCGAAAACGTCATCGCCGCTCAGTTCGAGGAAGACCGAGCCGCTGACGCCGAAGCCGCCCAAGACATGGCCGAAGGCGGCGCCGGTTCGTTCGAAGGCGACCACTACGAAGCCTGATCCGGCTTAGTAGCGTCTAGAAAAACTGGAAGAACGGCGCGGAGAAATCCGCGCCGTTTTTTTCTGCGCGTTCGTCAAGAATTGCTCAGCTTGCGAGTGAACGCACGCATTCCCATCCTTTCCTAAAGGGGGAGACAGGCTCCTCCGCTTCCGGACAAAAAAGGCCTCCACGGCCGCCGGAAGCCAAGCGAGGGGATTCGCTATGCGCTTCAGAAACTTCCTGCTGGCCGCCACGTCGATCGTGGCCGTGGCCGGCGTCGCCCACGCCCAGGACGCGGCCGCGCCCGCCGCCGACGAGTCGACCGCGGTCGACCAGGTCGTGGTCACCGGCACCCGGGTCGCCCGCTCGCGGCTGGACACGGTCTCGCCGGTCGACGTCGTCGACAACAAGGCCCTGACCCGGCAGGGCACGCCGGAACTGGCCCAGGCCCTGGCCAATGTGGCGCCGTCGCTGGACTTCCCGCGCCCGGCCGTGACCGACGGCACCGACTCCGTGCGTCCGGCCACCCTGCGCGGCCTGTCGCCCGACCAGACCCTGGTGCTGCTGAACGGCCACCGCGCCCACACCGCCGCCCTGGTCAACATCAACGGCTCGATCGGCCGCGGTTCGGCCCCGTTCGACCTCAACACCATCCCGACCGCGGCCCTGGAGACCGTCGAGATCCTGCGTGAAGGCGCGGCGGCCCAGTACGGCTCGGACGCCATCGCCGGGGTGATCAATCTGCGCCTGCGCCAGGCCAGTCACGGCGGCGGCGCCAGCGCCACCTACGGGATCTACAACACCGACGTGAAGACCACGCGGAACCAGGACGGCCGCAAGGCGCACGACGGCCCGACCTACAGCGCCTCGCTGTGGCAAGGCTTCGCCCTGCCCAACGACGGCTACCTGACCGTCACCGGCGAGTATTCGTTCCGCAACCCGACCAACCGCGCCGACTTCGACCCCCGCGTCACGCCCAGCAAGGTGACCGGCGTCTACGGCGACCCGCAGGTCGAGACCAAGACGATCTACGCCAATTTCGGCCTGCCGCTGAACGACGACTGGAGCCTGTACGGCCTGGCCGGCTACCAGAACCGCAAGGGTGAAAGCTCGGCCTTCCCGCGCCTGGCCGACAACGCCAACAACTATGTCAGCGTCTATCCGACCGGCTACGTGCCGCGGATCACCACCGACATCGACGACTACAACCTGGCCTTCGGCGCCAAGGGCGTGATCGCCGGCTTCAATGTCGACGCCAGCGTCACCAACGGCGCCAACAAGGTCGAGTACGGCACGATCAACTCGCTGAACGCCTCGCTGGGCCCGAGCTCGCCGACCCGGTTCAAGGACGGCTCGATGCGCTACGAGCAGACGGTGGCGGCCATCGACGTCAACCGGCCGCTGGAGCTGTTCAACTTCGCCAAGCCCAGCACCCTGGCGTTCGGGATCGAGTACCGCGACGAAAGCTACAGGATCAAAGCCGGCGAAACCGCCTCGTGGGTCAACGGCGGCAACGGCAAGGGCGCCGGCGCCCAGGGCTTCCCGGGCTTCCGCCCGGCCAATGAGGTCGATGTCAGCCGCAACGCCACCAGCCTCTATGTCGACCTGGACAACCAGATCACCGACAAGCTGGATGTCGATCTGGCCGCCCGTTACGAGGACTATTCGGACTTCGGTTCGACCACGACCGGCAAGATCGCGGCTCGCTACGACTTCACCGACAACTTCGCCCTGCGCGGCGCGTTCTCCAGCGGCTTCCGGGCCCCGGCCCTGCAGCAGCAGTACTTCACCACCACCTCGATCAACATCATCGCCGGCGGCGCGGCGGTGGACGTGGGCACGTTCCCGGCCACCAGCGCCACGGCCGCGGCCCTGGGCGCCAAGCCGCTCGAGCCGGAAAAGTCGAAGAACTATTCGCTGGGCGCGGTCTATCACAAGGGCCCGTTCGAGCTGACGGTCGACGCCTACCAGATCGACATCGACAACCGCATCGTGCTCTCGGAGAACATCCAGGGCGTGAACGGCGGCACGCCCACCCAGCAGGCGATCTACAACCTGCTGCAGCCGTTCGGCGTGACCACGGCGCGGTTCTTCGTCAACGGCGTGGACACCACCAGCAAGGGCGTCGACGTGGTGGCGCGCTATCGCCTGGACGCCGACGCGGCCGGCCGCTTCGACCTGACCCTGGCGGCCAACTACAACCAGACCGACGTCAACAAGGTGCCGACCACCAGCACCTTGTCCGGCCTGCCCGTGCCCCCGCCCCTGTTCGCCCGGGTCAACGTCCTGACCTACGAGCAGGGCACGCCCGACCACAAGTTCGTGGCCAGCGGCGACTGGAGCAACGGCCCCTGGGGCGCCACCCTGCGGGGCACCGCCTACGGCTCGGTGCTGATCCCCAACGCCACCCCGGCGCTGGACTACAAGTCGGGCGCCAAGACCGTCTGGGACGCCGAGGCGCGCTACACGTTCCTGAAGGACATCACCTGGGCCCTGGGCGTGAACAACCTGTTCGACGAGTATCCCAACAAGGCCCCGGCTCCGGTCAACACGACCGGCGTGGTGGGCTTCCCCAGCTACTCGCCGTTTGGCTTCAACGGGCGCTTCCTCTACACGCGTCTGAGCTACAGCTGGTAAGTCCTTGACCGGCTTCGACTAAGCGTTCCAAGGGCGCGGCGAGCGATCGTCGCGCCCTTTCTACGTCCGCTTTTGACGGGTCATGATCGTAGAGGTGACGGGTCATAATCCTGGAGAACATACACAAAACATCCCCGTTCATCTGACCCCTCGCCCGTACCTCCCAACAGCCGTTCGCGTTAACCTCCGCCGATGTCCCTCGTTCCAGCTCTAGACCTCCGCCCGCCGTCTCAGGGCGACATCGTCGTCGCCGTCGCGCCTCACAACCTGGAGGCCGAACAGGCCCTGCTGGGCGTGCTGCTGTACGACAACGCGGCCTATGAGCGCCTGACCGACAGCCTGCAGGGGCGCCACTTCTACGAGCCCTTCCACCAGCGGCTGTTCGGCTCGATCGAGACCCACATCCGCAAGGGCCAGCTGGCCGAGCCGATCCTGCTGGCCGACGAGTTCAAGCACGACCCGGCGTTCGACGAGCTGGGCGGTCTGCGCTACCTGGCCGACCTGGTCGACCGCGCCCCGCCCGCCGCCAATGTCGGCGACTACGCCCGCGCCGTCTTCGACCTGGCCCTGCGCCGCGACCTGATCCGCATCGGCGGCGAGATCGCCTCCACGGCCCATGGCGGCGTCGGCAAGGACGACGTCAAGCTGCCCGCGCGCGACCAGATCGAGGCGGCCGAACAGCAACTCTACACCCTGGCCGAAAGCGGCACCGCATCGTCTGGCTTCGTCAGCTTCGGCGACGCCCTGCGCGGCGCCGTGGAGATGACCGCCGAGGCCTACAGCCGCGACGGCGGCATGTCGGGCGTCTCGACCGACCTGATCGACCTGGACACCAAGATCGGCGGCCTTCACCCCTCCGACTTGATCGTCCTGGCCGGTCGTCCGTCGATGGGCAAGACCGCCTTGGCGACCAACATCGCCTTCAATATCGCCAAGAAATATGCCTGGGAGCCCCAGCCGGATGGCACCAAGAAGACCGTCAGCGGCGGCGTGGTGGCCTTCTATTCGCTGGAAATGAGCGCCGAGCAGCTGGCCCTGCGTATGCTGGCCGACGCCTCGGGCGTGTCGGGCGACAAGCTCCGCAAGGGCGAGATCGACGCCAGCGAGTTCGGCCGGGTGCGCGACGCGGCCATCGAGCTGCAGGAAGCCCCGCTCTATATCGACGCCACCGGCGGCATCTCCATCGCCAAGCTGACCGCCCGGGCTCGTCGCCTGAAGCGCCAGGTCGGYCTGGACCTGATCGTGGTCGACTACCTGCAGCTGGTCACCGGCTCGGACCTGTCGTCCAACGCCAGCCGCGTGCAGGAAGTCTCGCAGATCACCATGGGCCTGAAGGCCCTGGCCAAGGAGCTGGCCTGCCCGGTTATCGCCCTGTCGCAGCTGTCGCGTCAGGTCGAACAGCGCGAGGACAAGCGTCCGCAGCTCTCCGACCTTCGCGAATCCGGCTCGATCGAGCAGGACGCCGACATGGTCTGGTTCGTCTATCGCGAAAGCTATTACGTCGGCCGCTCCGAGCCGCGCGAAGGCACGCCCGAGCACCTGCAGTGGCAAGAGGACATGGATCGCCTGCAGGGCCTGGCCGAGGTGATCATCGCCAAGCAGCGTCACGGTCCCATCGGCACCGTCCGCCTGTCGTTCAACAGCGACACCACGCGCTTCGGCAACCTGGCCCGCGACCACTACTTCCACCAGATGCGCAGCGGCGACGACGAATAGTCGACCCCAAATCCGGCGCTGTTTGACGCGGGCGGACGGACTGGGCCAGGGTGCCCTTCCCCGCCCGCCGCAAGAGACCGCTCGATGGAGTTCAGCCCCCTGCCGGTATCGACCCTGGTCGGCGCCTTCCTGCTGGCCTTCCCGGCCCTGTTCTCGATCGTCAATCCGATCGGGGCGGCGTTGATCTTCCATCAGATGCTCGGCGACTATCCGGCGGAGACCCGCAAGCGGCTGGCGCCGACGATCGCGCTCTACGCCTTCTTCATCCTGCTGGGCTCGCTGCTGCTGGGCGGCTATGTGCTGAACTTCTTCGGCGTCAGCCTGGGAGCCCTGCGCGTGGCCGGCGGCCTGGTGGTGGCCATCCGGGCCTRGGCCCTGCTGATGACCCCCGAGGAGCACGAGGAGCGCAAGGCCGACCAGGCCGCGCCCCTGAAGAGCCGGGCCGAGGACATGGCCTTCTTCCCCCTGACCATGCCGTTCACGACCGGGCCGGGCGCCATCTCGGTGGCCATCGCCCTGTCTTCGCAACGCCCCGTCCAGGGCCACTCGGTGATCCCGTTCTTCCTGGGCGCCAGCCTGGCCGTGGTGGTCATCGCCCTGATGGTCTGGGGCTTCTATCGGGCCTCGGACAAGGTGCTGGCCTTCCTGGGCGTCAACGGCGCGCGGGTGATGTCGCGGCTGATGGCGTTCCTGCTGATGTGCATCGGCGTGCAGATCGTCGCCAGCGGCGTGGAGGCCCTGGTCGGCCAGTTCCTGGCCGGGCGTTGATTCTCCTCCGCATCTGCACTGGCCACGGGCGGCGGGCTCGGCTACGTCCCGCCCCGTGACTGAAACCAGCCTTCTCACCCTCGACCTCGACGCCCTGGCGTCCAACCACGCCGTGCTCAAGGCCGCCGCCGGCGGCAGCGAGATCGCGCCGGCCGTGAAGGCCGACGGCTACGGCCTGGGCGCGGCGCTTGTGGCCGGCTTCCTGTGGGACGACGGGGCGCGCGCCTTCTATGTGGCCCGGCTGTCGGAAGGCCTGGCCCTGCGCCGGGCCCTGGGCGACCGCAAGGCGACGATCTACCTGCTGGACGGCGTCACCCCCGGCTCTGCTCCGGCCATCGAGGCGGCCCGGCTGACCCCGGTGCTCAACAGCCTGCCGCAGATCGAGGCCTGGAACAGCCACGCCCGCGGCCGGGTGCTGGACGCCGCCCTGCACATCGACACCGGCATGAACCGCCTGGGCCTGCGTCCCGAGGAGGCCGTGGTCCTGACCGGGGCCATGGACCGGCTGAAGTTCCTGAACATCGGCCTGGTGATCAGCCACCTGGCCTGCGCCGGCGAGCCCGAGCACCCGCTGAACGCCCGCCAGCTGGCCCGATTCTCCGAGGCCGCCGCCCTGTTCCCGAACGCCCGCCGCAGCCTGGCCAATTCCGGCGGGATCTTCCTGGGCGGCGACTATCACTTCGACCAGTGCCGGCCGGGCATCAGCCTCTATGGCGGCGGCCCGCGCGACATGGCCGACGACCGGATCAAGGCCGTGGCCACGCTGGAGGCGCCGATCCTCCAGGCCCGGGTGGTGCCGCGCGGCGAGAGCATCGGCTACGGCGCGGCCTTCACGGCCGAGGAGACCATCCGCGTGGCCATTCTGGCGGCGGGCTACGCCGACGGCGTGCCGCGCGCGGCCCATCCGCGCGGCGCGGTGTGGTTCGACGGCGCCCGGCGGCCGATCCTGGGCCGGGTGTCGATGGACCTTATCGCCGTCGACATCACCGACTGCGACGCCGCCCGCCCCGGCGCGATGATGCAGATCATCGGTCCGAACCTGCCCGTCGACGACGCGGCGGCGGCGGCCGGCACCACGGCCTACGAGCTCCTGACCCGCATCGCGCCCCGGGCCCGACGGACCGTCACGGGCGGCTGAAGAACGCTGCGTCCGCCTTTGGCGCACCCGGCGGCCAGGCTGTAGTCTCCAGTCACGCTCGAATCAGGAGTCCCCATGGCCCGCGACGGCGCCGTCTATGCCTGCCAGTCTTGCGGCGCGGTCTCGACCAAGTGGTCGGGCCAGTGCTCGGCCTGCCAGAGCTGGAACAGCCTGGTCGAGGAGGTCGGGACGCGCGCGCCCGGCGCCCTGTCCAGCACCAAGGCCACCCGCGTGCGTGGTCTGCAGTTCACGGGCCTGGAAAGCGACACCCCCGCCCCGCCCCGCATCATCACCGGCGTCGATGAGTTCGACCGGGTCTGCGGCGGCGGCGTGGTGCCGGGCTCGGCGATCCTGATCGGCGGCGACCCGGGCGTGGGCAAGTCCACCTTGCTGCTGGAGGTCATGGCCAAGGCCAGCCTGGCCGGCGTCAACTGCGCCTACATCTCCGGCGAGGAGGCCGTGGCCCAGATCCGCGGCCGGGCCGATCGCATGGGCTTCGCCCAGGCCCCCGTGAAGCTGGCCGCCGAGAGCAGCCTGCGCGACATCCTGGACGGGCTGAAGCGCGAGAAGTTCGACCTGGTGGTCATCGACTCGATCCAGACCCTGTGGAGCGACGCCCACGAGGCCGGTCCGGGCACCGTCACCCAGGTCCGGGCCTGCGCCAGCGAGCTGGTGCGCCTGGCCAAGAAGCAGGGCGTGGCCATCCTGATGGTCGGCCACGTCACCAAGGACGGCCAGATCGCCGGTCCGCGCGTGGTCGAGCACCTGGTCGACGCCGTGCTGAGCTTCGAGGGCGAACGCGGCTATCCGTTCCGGGTGCTGCGCGGGGCCAAGAACCGCTTCGGGGCCACCGACGAGATCGGGGTGTTCGAAATGGGCGACGCCGGCCTGCGCGAGGTCAAGAACCCCTCGGCCCTGTTCCTCAACGAAGGCGGCGAGCGGGCGGCGGGCGCGGCGGTGTTCGCCGGCATCGAAGGCTCGCGACCCGTCCTGGTGGAGTTCCAGGCCCTGGTCGCGCCGTCCGCGTACGGAACGCCCCGACGCGCCGTGGTCGGATGGGATTCGGGGCGCCTGGCCATGGTTTTGGCTGTGCTGGAATCACGCTGCGGCCTTGGTTTTGGCAACAAGGACGTCTATCTGAACGTCGCTGGCGGCCTGCGGATCACCGAGCCGGCGGCGGACTTGGCTGCGGCGGCGGCTCTGGCCTCCTCGGCCCTCGACATCGCCCTGCCGCAGGACTGCGTCGTCTTCGGCGAGGTCAGCCTGTCCGGTGAAGTGCGGCCCGTGAGCCGTATGGAGACACGTTTGAAAGAGGCCGCGAAACTCGGCTTTGGTCGAGCTCTGGGACCGCTGTCGGGCCTGCCCGAAGGCGGCGGAGCCCTGCCCGTCGCCGGCGTGGCCAGGCTGGCCGACGCGGTGCGCCGCATCGGCGACGAGATCTGGGGCCAGCTGACGTGACGCCTTTCGACATCATCTTCGGCCTTATCCTGCTGGTTTCGGCTGTGGTCGGCTTCGCGCGCGGCGCGTCGCGGGAGCTGACCTCGGCCCTGTCGTTCATCGTCGCGGCCCTGGTGTCGCTGCTGGCCCTGCGCGTCACCGGCCCGCTGTTCCGGGGCATGATGGACCCCGACTGGGCGGCCACGGCGGCCGCCATCCTGGTGGGCTTCGTCATCGTCTTCGTGCTGCTGCGCCTGCTGGGCGCCCAGATCACCAAGACCCTGCACGCCGACGGCGCCCTGGGCACGCTGGACCGCCTGATGGGCCTGGCGTTCGGCTTGCTGCGCGGCCTGGTGGTGCTGGGCGTGTTCAGCCTGGTGTTCCACATGGCCACTCCGCCCGACCGCGTCCCGCACTGGATGTCGAAGTCGGCGCTGTATCCGCTGTCCAACGCCGCCGGCCGGGTGCTGAAGGTGTTCGCCCCCAAGGGCGCGGGCCTGGCCGGCAAGCTGGCTCCCGCCATTGAAGACGCCGTCCATGACGGCGCCAGCGACAAACCGTCCGAACGCAAGTCGGGCGATCCGGGTTATGATAAGGACCAGCGTCGCTCCGTCGACGAGCTGGTGGAGAAATCGCGATGACGTCCTTCGGCCAGTCGACCGACCGCTTCTCGTCCAAGCCGTGGCGTGATCCGGAAGAC
The DNA here is from genome assembly GCF_056665975.1 of Caulobacter sp. 05T431. Classification (NCBI taxonomy): domain Bacteria; kingdom Pseudomonadati; phylum Pseudomonadota; class Alphaproteobacteria; order Caulobacterales; family Caulobacteraceae; genus Caulobacter; species Caulobacter sp. 05T431. Next base: position 68,197 of record NZ_JBFTKU010000009.1, read on the forward strand.
GACACCCTGCGCCTCGAATGCGGCGTCTTCGGCGTCTACGGCGTGCGCGACGCCGCCGCGGTCACCGCCCTGGGCCTGCACGCCCTGCAGCATCGCGGCCAGGAAGCCTGCGGCATCGCCGCCTTCGACGGCCAGCGCTTCCACACCGAACGCCACATGGGCCATGTCGGCGACGCCTTCACCGGCAACGACCTGGTCCAGCGCCTGCCCGGCAACATGGCCATCGGCCACACCCGCTACTCCACGGCCGGCGGCAGCGGGATCCGCAACGTCCAGCCGATGTTCGCCGATCTCGAGACCGGCGGCGTGGCCATCGCCCACAACGGCAACCTGACCAACTTCCTGACCCTGCGCGAGCGCCTGGTGCAGGAGGGCGCGATCTTCCAATCGACCAGCGACAGCGAGGTGATCCTCCACCTGATCGCCCGCTCGCGGAAGGCCCGCATCGTCGACCGCTTCATCGACGCCGTCGGCCAGATCGAGGGCGGCTACGCCATCGTGGCCATCACCAACAAGAAGATGATCGGCCTGCGCGATCCGCTGGGCATCCGCCCGCTGGTGCTGGGCGACCTGGACGGCCAGCCTATCCTGGCGTCCGAGACCTGCGCCCTGGACATGATCGGCGCCCGCTTCGTGCGCGACGTCGAGCACGGCGAGATGGTGGTGATCTCCGAGACCGGCGTGAAGTCGCTGCGTCCGTTCCAGAACGTCGCCGCCCGGCCCTGCGTGTTCGAATATGTCTATTTCGCCCGCCCCGACAGCGTCGTGAACGGCCGCTCGGTCTATGACGTGCGCAAGCGCATGGGCCAGCGCCTGGCCATCGAGACCGGCGTCGAGGCCGACGTCGTGGTGCCGGTGCCCGACAGCGGCGTGCCGGCCGCGATCGGCTTCGCCCAACAGAGCGGCCTGCCCTTCGACCTGGGCATCATCCGAAACCACTATGTGGGCCGCACCTTCATCCAGCCCACCCAGGGCGTCCGCGAGCTGGGCGTGCGCATGAAGCACAGCCCCAACCGCGCCGTGCTGGAAGGCAAGCGCGTCATCCTGATCGACGACTCGATCGTGCGCGGCACCACCTCGCTGAAGATCGTCCGCATGGTCCGCGAGGCCGGCGCCAAGGAGGTCCACCTCCGCTCGGCCAGCCCACCGATCAAGTGGCCCGACTTCTACGGCATCGACATGCCCGAGCGCGACCAACTGCTGGCGGCCACCAAGTCGCTGGAGGAGATGGCGCGGTTCCTGGAAGTCGATAGCCTGGGCTTCCTGTCGGTCGACGGCCTGTACCAGGCGCTGGAGGCCGGTCCGCGCGACCCGGCCCAGCCGCAGTTCACCGACCACTATTTCACCGGCGACTATCCCACGCGCCTGACCGATCGCGAGATCGCCGAGGGCCGTAACGACCAGGCCGAGAAGCAGCTGTCGCTGCTCAGCGCCTAGGCCACCCGCCCGCCATCGTCGTCCCCGACTTGTTCGGGGACCCCAAGCTGGGCTAACCCGGTCCGCCGCCCGGGTCGTCCGAGGGCGACGACGTTCGAGAGAGTTGCGCCTTGGCCAATCCCGTTTCCGCCCTGCTCGCCAAGCTGAAGATCGACGGCTACATCCTGGCCCTGTTCGGGATGGTGGTGCTGGCCTCGATCCTGCCGGTGCGCGGCGAGGCGGCGACCGTCGTCGGCTGGGTGGTCAAGATCGCCATCGCGGTGCTGTTCTTCCTGCACGGCGCCAAGCTGTCGCGCGAGGCCGTGGTCGCGGGCCTGACCCACTGGCGGCTGCACCTGACGATCCTGGCCTTCACCTTCGTGCTGTTCCCGGCCCTGGGCCTGGCGATCAGCAAGTCCGGCGTGCTCTCCCCCACCCTCTCGGCCGGCATGCTGTTCCTGTGCTGCCTGCCCTCGACCGTGCAGTCGTCGATCGCCTTCACCTCGATCGGTCGGGGCAACATCGCCGCCGCCGTCTGCGCGGCCTCGGCCTCGAACCTGCTGGGCATCTTCCTGACGCCGGTGCTGGTGGGCCTGCTGATGCACGCCCACGGCGACGTGGGCGGCTGGGACTCGATCCAGTCGATCGTCATCCAGCTGCTGGTCCCGTTCGTGGCCGGCCAGATCGTCCGTCCGTGGGTCAAGGGCTGGATCGAGAAGCACAAGGCGCTGGTCGGCCAGGTCGACCGCGGCTCGATCCTGTTGGTGGTCTATTCGGCGTTCAGCGCCGCCGTGGTCGGCGGCATCTGGAAGATCGTCTCGATCCCCGAGCTGTTCCTGCTGCTGGCCGTCTGCTGCGCCCTGCTGGCCGTGGTGATGCTGGCCACCGTCTTCGGCGCGCGGGCCCTGGGCTTCTCCAAGCCCGACGAGGTGGCCATCGTGTTCTGCGGCTCCAAGAAGAGCCTGGCCACCGGCGTGCCGATGGCCGGCATCCTGTTCCCCGGGGCCACGGCGGGCGTCCTGGTCCTGCCGCTGATGCTGTTCCATCAGATCCAGCTGATGGCCTGCTCGGTGATCGCCCAGCGCTACGGCGCGCGGCCGGCCGACGAGGCCTGAACAGGCCGGGCGACTTAAGGGGCTGTTCCGGTTTCCATTTGCCGGCTTAGCCACTAGAACCCGCCCATGATTTCCGACTCCGAAAAGCCGCTGGCCGGCCGCATCGCCCTCGTCACCGGCGCCACCCGCGGCATCGGCGAAGCCATCGCCCTGGGCCTGGCCCAGGCGGGCGCCCACGTCATCGCCCTGGGCCGCACCCAGGGAGCGCTGGAGGCCCTGGACGACGCGATCTTCGCCGCTGCCGGCGAGCACGCCACCCTGGTCCCGCTGGACCTGCGCGAGCCCGACGGCCTGGACCAGCTGGGCGCGGCCCTCTACGAGCGGTTCGGCAAGCTGGACATCCTGGTGGGCGCCGCCGGCGTGCTGGGCGCCCTGACCCCGGTGGGCCACCTTGACCCCAAGGGCTGGGACATGATCATGGCCACCAACCTGACGGCCAACTGGCGGCTGATCCGGGCCATGGACCCGCTGCTGCGCCGCGCCGAGGCCGGTCGGGCCATCTTCCTGACCAGCAGCGTCGCCAAGACCCACCGCGCCTTCTGGGGCGGCTACGCGGCCTCCAAGGCCGGGCTGGAGGCGATCGTCGCCTGCTACGACGACGAGATGGAGAACACCTCCGTGCGCGCCGTCTGCGTCGACCCGGGCGCCATGCGCACCCGCATGCGGGCCGGCGCCTTCCCGGGCGAGGACCCGCAGACCGTGCCCGCCCCGGACACCATCGTCCCGCTGATCGTCGACCTGGCCCGCCCCGACCGCGAGCCGCCCAAGGGCGTCGTGAAGTTCAAGGACCGCGGCCAGGAATCGGCCAGCATCGGTTGAACGACCGCAAGCGATCAGTGATCGCTGTTAACCCATAGGAAGCGCTCCTGGTGGCGCTTCTTTTCGGTGAGCCGTAGGGGCTTCAAAAGTCGATAAGTCGACAAATCGAATAAATTCAATCCCTTGGAATTCCATAGTTTCATCGGATCACGAGATGTTGCGCCAAACTGTCGCGGTGGCGAGGACTGCGTTCGGCGTCAGCGTTAACGCCTCCTCAACCCAGGCGAACGCACGCTTGCCGTGTGGTGCGACCCTCGGTGCGGTTGCACGCGGGGGAGCTTATCGATGTCGCTTTTTTCGCCCAAACGTCCGGACCCGAAGGCGACTGAACGCCTCGCGGACCTTGAGGCCACCGTCGCCGCGATCGACCGCTCGCAGGCGATGATCGAGTTCAAGCTGGACGGTACGATCATCACCGCCAACAAGAACTTCCTCGACACCGTGGGCTACCGGCTGGACGAGATCGTCGGCCGCCACCACAGCATGTTCGTTGATCCGACCTACGGCGCCAGCGCCGAATACAAGGCCTTCTGGGGCAGCCTGGGTCGCGGCGAGTTCTTTTCCGACAAGTTCCAGCGCGTCGGCAAGGGCGGCAAGGACGTCTGGATCCAGGGAAACTACAACCCGATCTTCGACGCCGCCGGCAAGCCCGCCAAGGTCATCAAGTTCGCCGTCGACATCACCGCGGTCGAGCTCGAGCGCATCGAGAACGAAAAGCGCCGCAAGGCCGAAGCCGAGCAGAGCGCCGTCGTCTGTTCGCTGGCCGGCTATCTGAAGCGCCTGGCCGGCGGCGACCTGACCGCCCGGATCACCGAGAACTTCGAAGGCCGCTTCCTGCCCATCAAGGAAGACTACAACGCCGCCGTGGACGCCCTGCGCGCGGCCATCGGCCAGATCGTCGATTCGACCGACGGCCTGCGCGGCGGCGCCGACGAGATCTCGGCCGCCTCCGACGACCTGTCGCGCCGCACCGAGCAGCAGGCCGCCAGCCTCGAAGAAACCGCCGCCGCCCTGGACGAGATCACCGCCACGGTCCGCCGCAGCGCCGTCGGCGCCAAGGAAGCGTCCGACGCCGCGTCCGGGGCCCGGCAAGAGGCCGCGCGCTCGGGCGAGGTGGTGCGCGACGCCGTCGCGGCCATGGGCGAAATCGAGCAGAGCTCGGGCCAAATCACCCAGATCATCGGCGTCATCGACGAGATCGCCTTCCAGACCAACCTTCTGGCCCTGAACGCGGGCGTCGAAGCGGCTCGCGCGGGCGACGCCGGTCGCGGCTTCGCCGTGGTGGCCCAGGAGGTCCGGGCCCTGGCCCAGCGTTCTGCCGAAGCGGCCAAGGAGATCAAGACCCTGATCGCCAACTCGACCTCGCAGGTGGCGCGCGGCGTGCAGCTGGTGGGCGACACCGGCCAGGCGCTGAACGGCATCGTCGGCAAGGTCGCCGAGATCGACACCCTGATCTCCGAGATCGCCCAGTCCTCGCAGGAACAGGCCACGGGCCTGAACCAGGTGAACTCGGCGATCAACCAGATGGACCAGGTCACCCAGCAGAACGCCGCCATGGTCGAGCAGGCCACCGCCGCCGCCGCCAACCTGCGGACCGAGTCCGTCGGCCTGGCCGAGCTGGTGTCGCGCTTCCACACCGGCGAGGCGACGCACCGCCGCGCCGCGCCGGCCGCTCGCCCGCGCGCCGTCGAAACGCCTCGTCCCGCGGCGCGTCCTGTGCCCCAGATGCGGCCGGGCTCCAGCGCCGCCGTCGCGCCGGAGTGGGAAGAGTTCTAGGCCAGGGTCCGGAAGGTGATCGAGTAGCGCAGCGCCTCCACTGGCGGGATGCTGTGCTCCCAGACCGATCGGGCCTCCCTGGCCAGCCCATAGGCCGAGCGGGGCTCCAGGATCAGGGAGCGTCGCGCCCAGCCGCCCTCCTCCCGCGCCCGGCGGAACCGCATCACGGCCGGCGACAGCAGCGAGAAGCCGACCACTTGGCCGAACGCCGGCCGGTCGCGATGCCAGCCGATCGGCGCGCCGGGCGGATATTCGTTGATCAGCGCGTGGACCAAGGCGTCCGGCGTCACGCCCGCCAGGTCGGCGGCCTTCCTTCGCAGGGCCTGCAGGAAATCCGGGATCGGCGGACCGTCGGTCAATCCGCGCGCGTCGTCGTCATAGCGGCGGCCGAAATAGGCCACGCGGCGGCGGGCGCTGTAGCCGCGCATCTCGTAGGCGCGCAGCTCCAGCCGGCCGACCGCCTCGGCTAGATCAGCCTCCTCCGTCGGGGTGATCGCGTCGAGGCGATAGACGAAACCCGGCGGTCCGGGCGGCGGATCGTCGAACAGGCTGGCTTGGCGCGGGTCCATGTCACGGCAAATGGCGTCGGCCGACGCCGTGTTCCAGTGCAACCGTTGGCGGTCTGGCGCGTCTATGGCCGATCATGACTCATGAAAGCCTGGACGCGATCGTCGTCGGAGCCGGTCCGGCCGGCCTGACCGCCGCCCTCTATCTGGGCCGCTTCCGGCGGCGGGTCCTGGTCGTCGACGGCGGCGACAGCCGGGCCGCCTGGATTCCCATCACCCACAACCACCCGGGCTTTCCGGACGGCGTGGCCGGCACGGCGCTGCTCGCGTTGCAGAGGGAGCATGCGCTGCGCTACGGCGCGCTCATCCGGCCCGGCGCGGTCGAAGGCCTGTCGGTCCTGGATGACGGCTTCGCATTGGCGCTGGACGACCAGATCCTCCGCGCGCCCACCGTCCTGCTGGCCTGCGGCGTGGAGGATAACGCCCCCGACTTGCCCCAGGTCGATGAGTCCGTACGCCGGACCCTGCTGCGCATCTGCCCCATCTGCGACGGCTTCGAGGTTACGGGCCAACGGGTCGGGGTGATCGGCCACGGGGCCTTGGGCGCGCGCGAGGCGCTGTTCCTGCGGACCTATGCCGACCAACTGACCCTGATCCACATCGCCGCGCCCGAAGCCCTGCCCGCCGAGGAGCGGGCCCTGCTGGCCCAGGCCGGGGTGGCGGTGATCGAGGCGCCGATCGAGGATGTCGAGCTTCAGCCCGATCGGCCCCGCGCCCTATGCTTCTCGGGTGCGGGACGTGTCGAATTCGACGCGCTCTACAGCGCCCTGGGCGTGAAGCCCCGGACGGGCCTGGCCCTGGCGGCGGGCGCGCGCCATGACGACCAGGGACGGCTGGTGGTGGACGACCACCAGCAGACCTCGATCCCGGGCCTCTACGCGGCCGGCGACATGGTGCGCGGCCTCAACCAGATCACCACGGCGCAGGGCGAGGCGGCGATCGCCGCAACGGCCATGCACAACCGGCTCAAGGGCGGCTAGCGCCCCTTCGGCGGCGCCTTGTTGCCGCGCACGGTGCGGGCGCCCGCCACGGGACGACGGGCGGCGGTCTTGGAGCCGGCCGCCTTGCCGCCGGCGGCCTTGAAGCCGACCTTGTAGCTGGGTGTGGTCGACTTCTTCTGGACTTTGGGCCCCTGCTTCTTGACCGATTTCACGGCGGCCTTGCCGGGCTCGACCGCCGGAACGGCGGCGATCTCGGCCGGCTTGGGCGCCTTGGAGGCCTTCGAGGCGGGCTTGCCCGCGCTCTTGGCGGGCGGCGGGAGGCCGGCGGCTTCCGCGGCGGCGGCCGCGGCGGCCTCGGCCACGCGCACCGACTTCTTGACGGTGTTGCGCGAGGCGCGGATCCGCTCCTTCTCGCGCTCCTTGCGTTCGAACTCCCGCTTGCCCTTGCCCGAGTGGCCCTTGGCCTCGCCTTCGGCGTAGGGATTGGCGCCGGACTTCAGGGTGATGCGCAGCGGCACGCCGGGCAGGTCGAAGCTCTCGCGCAGGCTGTTGATCAGGTAGCGCCGATATTGCTCGGGCATCTGGTCGGCGCGGCTGGAGAACAGCACGAAGGTCGGCGGTCGAGCCTTGGTCTGGGCCATGTACTTGGGCTTGATGCGCTTGCCGCCGACGCTGGGCGGCGGGTGGCGCTGCATGGCCATCTGCAGCCAGTCGTTCAGGTCGCGGGTCTTGACCTTGGTCGACCAGTCCTTGTGGCTCTTCAGCACGGCGGGCATCAGGCGTTCGACGCCCCGCCCCGTTTCGCCCGACAGCGCCACCACGGGCGCGCCGCGCAGCTGGGGCAGCATCCGTTCGGCGTGCTCGTTGAACTCCTTGAGGATCTGGCCGGGGTCCTCGATCAGGTCCCACTTGGCCAGGACGAAGACCACGCAGCGCCCTTCCCGCTCGGCCAGGTCGGCGATCTGCAGGTCCTGGGTCTCGAACGGATGGGTGGCGTCCATCACCAGCAGCACGACCTCGGCGAAGGTCAGCGAGCGGATGGTGTCCTGGGTCGAGAGCTTCTCCAGCTTCTCGTTGACCTTGGCCTTCTTACGCAGGCCGGCGGTGTCGACGAGGCGGACCTTGCGGCCGCCCCAGTCCCAGTCGACCGAGATGGAGTCGCGGGTGATGCCGGCCTCGGGGCCGGTCAGCAGGCGTTGCTCGCCGATCAGGCGGTTGATCAGGGTCGACTTGCCGGCGTTGGGACGGCCGACGATGGCGATCTTGATCGGGTTCTCGTCGCCCAGTTCATCGTGGTCGCTCTGCAGCTCCTCCGGCGCGACGGCCAGCAGGGCGGCGTACAGCTCGGCCATGCCCTCGCCGTGTTCACCGCTGATCTGAATCGGCTCGCCCAGGCCCAGGACGTTGCCCTCGGCCGCGCCGTGGTCGCCGGCCTTGCCCTCGGACTTGTTGGCCGCCACCAGCACCGGCTTGTTCCGGCGGCGCAGGATCTCGGCGAAGATCTTGTCGAGCGGCGTCAGGCCCTCGCGGGCGTCGTAGACCAGCAGGCTGACATCGGCCTCCTCGATCGCCAGCTCGGTCTGGGCGCGCATGCGCGCTTCCAGGCTCTCGTCGGTGACGTCCTCGAAGCCGGCGGTGTCGATCAGCTCCAGATCCAGGTCGCCGAGGCGGCCGTGGGCGAAGCGACGGTCGCGGGTGACGCCGGGCTGGTCGTCGACCAGGGCCAGCTTGCGGCCGGCCAGACGGTTGAACAGGGTCGACTTGCCCACATTGGGGCGACCGACGATGGCGAGTTTCAAAGGCATGGGCTGTGATTAGTCGATTTCGGGGACAAAAGCGACAAACCCGGACCAGCTGAGGCTGGCCCGGGTTCGCATGGCTTGGATTGTGGGTCCGAGCGAGGCTCGGCGACGCCTAGCGGATGGCGATCAGGTCCGCCTCGTCGGTGGCCACATAGACCGTGTCGCCCATGGCGATCGGGCCCAGCAAGGTGCGTTGGCCGATCTTCAGGGTCTTCAGGGTCTCGCCGGTCTTGGGGTTCAGCGCCACGGCCTGGCCTTCGCTCGACACGGTGATCAGGCGGCCCGAGGCCAGGATCGGCGACGACCACAGCAGCGGGTGCTTGGCGCGCTTCTTCTTCTGCTTCTTGCTCAGCTGTTCGGTGTTGTTGAGGTCGCGGATCCAGTAGACCTGACCGGCCTCGCGCGACACGCAGATCACCTGGCCGCTCTTGTCGACCACATAGACCACGTCGCCGGCCGCCCAGGGGCTGGTGATGGCGGTGACCGGTAGGCTCCAGCGGGCCTGGCCCGTGCGCAGGTCGGTGGCGGCGAACACGCCCGAGTGGCTGACGGCGAAGACGTCGCCCTTGAAGATCACCGGACGGCCGGCGATGTCGCGGATTTCCGACAGGGCGTTGGTGCGGCTGGCGCGGCTGAGGGCCTCACTCCACAGATCGTTGCCGTTGGTGGCGCGCAGGGCCACCAGTTCGCCCGAGGCGAAGCCGGCCACCACCGTGTCGCCGCTGATCGCGGGGCTGGTCGCCCCCAGGATGCGGGCCGGCTCGATCAGGGCCTGATAGGTCCAGCCCGGCGCGCCGTCGGCGGCGTTGAAGGTCAGCAGCTCGTTGTCGGTGGAGATCACGAACACCCGGCCGTCGGCGACGGTCGGCGCGGCGTGGATGGGCGTGCTGGTCTGCTGGCGCCAGGCCTCGGCGCCGGTGGCCGCGTCGAGCTGGGCCACGAAGCGGAAGCCCGACGAGACGTAGAGCTTGCCGTTGGCGTAGGCGACGCCGCCGCCGAAGCCGGTCCGGTCGCCGGCGCTGCCGCCCAGGCCCATGAAGCCGTGCTTCTTGCCCGGGGCCTTGGCCGGACGCAGGTCCTTCTTCCAGATGGTCGAGCCGCTGCGGGCGTCGATGGCGACCACGGTCGCCTCGCCGTCCATGACGAAGATCTTGCCGTCGGCGGCCACGGGCGGCGCGGTGACGTGGTACTTGCGGTTGGCCTTCTGGCCGAAGCCCTTGCGCCAGGCGATGTCGAAGTTGGCGGCGGCGGCCACGTGCTCGACCGACTGCTCGGCGTTGCCGCCCGGCAGCGGCCAGTCGGCCTGGACCGTCGGCTCGGGCAGGAAGAAGTCGGAACCCTTCAGGGCTTCGGACGCCTCGACCTTCTGGTCGAAGGCGATGACCGAAATCCGCTGGCCCTGGGTGGCCAGGGTCTTGTTGGCTTCCTTCTTGTCGAAGGGATTGATCTTCGAGATCGTCGAACACCCGGCCACCGACACCGCGGCGGTCATCATCGCGGTGAGAAGCAGATAGCGCTTGGTCGTCATGGGGCGGCGGCTCATTGGGCGGTAGCGGGGGCGACGCCGACGGGCGCGCCGGGCGGCAGGGCGGAGAGAGGCGGCAGGGCCGCGGCGGCCTTGGCGATGGCCGGCAGGTCCTTGGCCGAGCCGGAATCGATCATGGCCATGGCGCCCTGAGCCCGCTCGCGGATCTCGTCCGAGGAGTTGTCGAGCGAGTTGGACAGCACCAGGAAGTCGGCGCGGGCGCCGGCCAGGTCGCCGGCCCGCAGCTTGGCGAAGGCCAGGGCTTCCTTGGCCTGCACACGATAGGGACTCTTCTCGCCCATCAACGGGGTCAGCCTCGCCTCGACGTCCTTGTAGGAAGCCGTGTCGAGGAGCGCCAAGGCGGAATTGAGGCCGGCCAGGTCGGCGAGCACCGGATTGGGCGCAAGCTTGGCAGCTTGGTCGAAATAAGCCACCGCTTCGGCCGTTTTGTTCTGTTCCAGGCGCACGCCGCCCATCTGCAGGAGGGCCAGGGTCTTGTAGGCGGGCGTGCCGGTCTTGGAGATCGCCTCGAACGCCGGGAAGGCCGCGACCGGGCCCTGCTTCTGACCGGTGGTCAGGGCCGCCTGATAGGCTTCGGTGGCCTTGTCGGTCTGGTTCTGCTGATAGCTGGTCCAGCCGATCCAGCCGCCCGTGCCCAGAATCGCCACCGCGGCCAGCGCGCCCACCCAGGGCAGCGACTTCAGCGCGAGGGACTTGTAGCGGTCGGAGCGCAGCTGCTCTTCGACCTCGTCAAACACATCGACCACGAACGAGGCTCCGGTAGGGGCGAAACTGCGCCCTGAGGCATCGACACCGGATCGCTCCGAGAATCGACACGCGAATGAAAACCATGGCGAGCGAACCCACCGAGGCGGCGAACCTATAGCGTGTCCGGGCCAGCCGCAACGGGGCGGAACCGGCCCGCGAGCGCCCTAGACCTTCTTCGCGTAGTAGGTCTCGGCCTCGCCCGGGAAGGTGCGGGCCCTGACGTCGCGCGCATAGTCGGCGGCGGCGCGCTCGATCTCGCCCTTCAGGTCGGCGTAGCGGCGCACGAACTTGGGGGTCCAGTCGAACAGACCCAGCATGTCGTCGACCACCAGCACCTGGCCGTCGCAGCCCGCCGAGGCGCCGATGCCGATGGTCGGGACCGAGACGGCGGCGGTCACTTCGCGGGCCAGGCCCTCGGCCACGCCCTCGACCACGATCGCGAAACAGCCGGCCTCGGCCGTGGCGCGGGCTTCCTCCAGCACCTTCAGCCGCCCGGCCTCGTCCTTGCCCTTGGCCTTGAAGCCGCCGTCCACCAGCACCGCCTGGGGACGCAGGCCGATGTGGCCCATGACCGGGATGCCGCGCTGGACCAGATAGGCGATCGTGGCGGGCACGGTGGAACCGCTCTCGACCTTCACCGCCTGGCAGCCGGTCTCCTTCATGATCCGCACGGCGTTGGCGTAGGCCTCCTCGGGCGCGCCTTCGTACKAGCCGAACGGCATGTCGACGACAACCATGGCCTTGCGCGAGCCGCGCATCACCGCCTGGCCGTGCAGGATCATCATCTCCATGGTCACGCCCACGGTGTTGGGCAGGCCGTGGACGACCATGCCCAGCGAGTCGCCGACCAGCAGCAGGTCGCACGACTCGTCCAGCGCCGCGGCGATCGGCGCGGTGTAGGCCGTCAGGCAGACGATGGGCTCGCCGCCCTTGCGCGCGGCGATGTCTGGGGCCGCCAGTCGACGGACCTTCTCTTCACGGTGGGCGGACAGGACGGGCACTCCAGCGGAAAAAAGCGAGCCGTTTTCCGCCAGAATGTTCGGCGCCGCAACATGATCGTTGAAAACCTGACCGAAACCGCGCCGGGAGCGAGGCCTAGACCTCGTCCATCAGTCGGGTGACGGCGAAGGCCAAAGCTAGACCGGCCAAGGCCACCGCCAGCCACAGGGTCTCCGATCCGCCCAGGGTGAACAGCTGGTCGTAGCGTTGGGTCAGCTTGCCCAGCTGTTGCGCGCCTTCGTGGGACATTTCCGAGAACTCGCCGGAGAACCGCGCGCTGACCAGCTGCGCGGCCGCGGCCACGCCGGCCACGACGCCGGTGGCGCCGATCATCACGCGACGAAGCGCCCAGCCCCGATCCAGCTTGTCGGTCACTTCCTGCGCGAACAGCTCAGCGTCGCGAAACGCCGGGGCCTGGCCGTAGAGGCGCGTCAGCTGGGTTTCGAAATCCAGGTCAGCCATGGCTTTCTCTCCTCGCGGAGTCGTTCGATGCGCTCCCGGACGGCGCGGCCATCCGGGCCCTGAGTTTATCCAGACCACGTTTGACATGGGATTTGACCGTCCCAAGGGGGATGTTCAAGACCTCGGCCGCCTCGGCGTGCGACCAGTCGGCCCCGTAGCAAAGCGAGACGCAGATCCGCTCGGCCTTGGACAGAGACTTGAGGGCTTCGTCCAGGTCGAGGCGGTCGGCCGTCGCGGCGGGACCGTCGGACCCGACCGGGGCCTCCTCCTCGGGAGCCTCGGTCAGCACCAGGCGCGCCTCGCGCTTGACCTTCCGCAGGTAGAGCCGCGCGGCGATCTTCTTGATCCAGCCCGCGAAGGCCCCCTCCCCGCGATATTCGGCGATCTGCTCGTAGCCGACCAGGAACGCGTCCTGGGCGACGTCGTCGGCCGCGGCCGGATCGGCCCCCAGCCGGCGCAGCAGGCCCCGCACGGCCGAGCCGTGGCGGCGCACCAGCTCGCCGAAGGCCCGCCGGTCGCCGGCCGCCGCCAGGGCTGCCAGTTCGACGTCATGGCCGGTGGGTGGGCGTTCAGTGCCCATGAGCTTTGTCCCCTCTCCCCGCAATCGTCAGTCTTGCGGCGGACGCTTGTTGGGGTTGAAGAAGCTGAGGATGACGAAGGCCAGGCCGACAGCGCCAGGAACGGCCGAGCCGGCCAGCGTGCCGTACATCGCGTAGTCATTGATCCGGCCTAGGGCCAGGGCGGTCAGGGCGACGCCTCCAGCGACGAACAGCAGGATCACGCCGATCCGCATATCGCGATGCGCCGAGGAAGCGATCCGCGGACGAACGTCCTTGGAGAGCGCCTCGACCAGTTCCGGAGGTAGCGGCTGTCCCTTCTCGATGGCGGCGCGCACCGTCTGCTGCATTTCGCGACGCTCGCGCGCCCGCAGCCAGGCCGGCACGATCACGATCGCCGCGACCATGAGAAACGGCGACATTGGAATCAGAAATCCAAAGTCCATGACTTCAGTCCCCTCGAATGTTCGGCGGCGGCGTCTCTGCCCTCGCCTTCTGTAAGTAAGAGACCTGGGCCATGCCGTTTGGAGGCGCCGGGTCGGATGAAACTTTCGTAAGGCTTCGCCTTTCGAAGACTTCGACCGATTTCCCGGGGAAATCCAGGGCCTAGCGGCGTACCAGACCCTGGCCGCCCAGCACGACGACGGCCGCCGCCACGGTCAGGATCCCGGCGACCGGAAGCAGGACGGGCGCCAGGGTCTGGACCGCCAGGTCCAGGACCGGCGCGCAGGCCCACAGCACCAGGCCGGCGGCCAGGGCGGTCACGGCGGCCGAGGCCAGCTTGATCCCCAGCTCGCGCCGGCCCACGGCCTGCATCACCTCGGCGACGAACAGTGCGTCGACCGATGGGCGCGCCGAACCGGATCGGACCGGAGCGGCGTCCTCGGACAAGAAGGCGGCCAGGCGTTCGTCGGGGGTCATGACGCGTCTCCCAATACTGACAACAGTCTCTCACGTCCTCGGTTCACATGCGACTTCACCGTGCCCAGCGGCAGGCCCAGGACTTCGGCCGCCTCGCCGTGCGACCAGCCCTGGCCCAGGCACAGGGTGACGCAGGCCCTCTGATCCGGCGGCAGGTCGGACAGGGCCGCCTCCAGGGCCATGCGGTCGGCCGGATCGGCTTGGCGCGGCGCGTCCTGCGCCTGGTCCTCGCGCCAGGCCTCGTCCCGGCGGGCGGCGCGGCGGGCCGAGCGGCTGTGGTCCAGGGCCTTGCGCCAGGCGATGCCGAACAGCCAGGCGCGGAAGCCCTCATCGTCGCGAAGGCGGTTCAGGCCAGACCAAGCCGCCAGGAAGGCCTCCTGGGCGATGTCATCGGCGTCGCCGAAGCCGCTCTTGCGCAGGAAGCCGCGCAAGGATCGCTCGTGCGCCGCCACCAGCCGGGCGAAGGCGGATTGCGACCCGCCCCGCGCGGCCCGGACCAGCGGCGCGTCCATCAGTCCCTCGGGGCCCGATCGACGAGGATCGACACCGCCGACGCGACGGTCAGCGCGCCCATCACGAAGGCCACGATGACGAAGGCTGGGCCGGCCTGGTAGATGTCCGTGATCGACGCGAAGGTGAAGCCCATGCAAAGGCAGCCGAACAGCGCGACACGAGACCAGCTGTTGTGGCGCCGATAGCGGCGACGGTGGCGGCGATGCGCGCGCTCGTCGTCCCCGTCATCGAACTCGTCGCCGTCGTTCCAGCGCTTGTTGAGCTTGGCCAGCAATTCCGGCGGCGGCTCGCGTCCCGACTGGGCGTAGGTCTTGATCAGGTMCAGCGTGTCGCGGTTGGCCTTGTAGGACAACCAGCTCTGATAGGCGCCGAACACGAACCAGCTCAGCGGAAAGATCAGCCACCAGTAGGATCGAAAGAGTTCTTCCATGGTCTTGGTCTCCAGGCGTCCCGGACGCCTTCAGGTTCAGCAGGCGCCGCGGACGCGCAGGCGCGCCACCAGCTCGGCGGGCGGCTCGCGGCCGGCCTCGGCGTAGGATTTCAGCAGGGCCACGGTGTCGCGGCGCGCGCGATAGGCCAGCCAGCTTTGGAAAGCCCCGAACACGATCCAGCCCAGGGGGAACACCAGCCACCAATAAGAGCGGAACAGCTCTTCCATCGGTCTCATCTCCAGATCGACGCGACCCTTCGCGCCGTTTCTGAAGACTAGTCGGCGCCGACCTGCTGATTGGATGCGGCGACCCGCGAAATAATTTCATCCATGGCCGAGAACATCATGGTCGGGCCGTGGTCGGCCAGGGCGCGGCGGGTGGCGTAGCCCCATTCGACGGCCCCGCAGGCCAGGCCCGCCTCGCGCGCGGCCTCGATGTCGCGCGTTTCGTCGCCGATGCACAGCACCCGGTCCTTGGGGATGCGCGCTGCCTTGACCACGGCCTTGAACTTGGCGGCCTTGCCGAAGATCGCCGCCCCGCAGCMGTAGTGATCGACCAGGCCCGCCAGCTCGGCGCCTAGGATCGAGCGGATCGTGGTTTCGGAATTGGAGCTGACGATCGCCAGCCGGAGCCCGGCCGCCGAGAGGGCGCGCAGCAGGTCGCCGGTGCCGGAGAACAGTGGGATGGCGTGGGCCTCGGCGGCCATCATCTTCTTGCCGTGGGCGGCGACCAACGGGACTTTCCACAGCGGCAGGCCCAGATAGGCCATGATCTCGCGGCTGGTGCGGCCGCGGAGCATGGCGATCTCGTCCTCGGTGACCGCCTTGAACTTGAAGCGCTCGGCGAGCGGCCGCACGGCGCGGATGGCCCAGGCCGTGCTGTCGGCCAGCGTGCCGTCGAAATCGAAGATGACCAGATCGATCTGGGCGTCCATTCAGCCCCCCGAACCCATGGCGCGACCATACACGTCTGGCTTGAATCCGACCAGCAGTTGATCGCCCGTCGCAAGAACCGGCCGCTTGATCATCGACGGATGGGCCAGCATCAGGTCGATGGCCTTGGCCTGGTCGATGCCCTGCTTGTCAGCGTCCGGCAGCTTGCGGAAGGTCGTGCCGGCCTTGTTGAGCAGGGTTTCCCAGCCCACGGCCTTGCTCCAGGCCTCCAGGCGCGGACGGTCGATGCCCGTCGTCTTGTAGTCATGGAACGCGTAGGCCACGCCGTGACCGTCCAGCCAGTCCCGCGCCTTCTTCATCGTGTCGCAGGCCTTGATGCCGTAGATCGTGGTCGTCACGCCTGATTGCTCCGTGCGCGTCAGATTCTCGAGTCTGACAGCCTAGAGTTCGCGCGCCATCGGGCAAAACGGAAAAAGACCTGGGTGAACACCCCGGGCGTCCGGATCCTGGTCAGGCCAGGGCCAGCAGCCCCGCGCGCAGGGCGTCGCCGCCTTCCGGCAGGGCCGTCTCGAGCTCGGCGTGGGTCGAGGTCCACACCGGCAGGGCCCGCGCCAGCAGCGACATGCCCGTCGGGGTCAGGGCCAGCCGGCGGTTGCGGCGGTMGTTGGGATCGACGGCCACCGTCAGCAGGCCGCGTCGTTCCAGCGGCTTTAGATTGGCGGTCAGGGTGGTGCGGTCCATGGCCAGCAGGCCCGCCACCGAGCCGATGGTCGGGGGCTCGGGCCGGTTCAGCGACATCAGCAGCGAGAACTGGCCGCTGGTGATCTCGAACGGCCGCAAGGCGTCGTCGAAGCGCCGCGCCAGGGCCCGCGCCGCGCGCTGGGCGTGCAGGCACAAGCAGGTGTCCTTCACATGGAGGGTGGCGGCGTACGGGACCTGAAGGGGCTTTGACACTCTCCAATTATGTTGATATCAACGTTATCTGTCAAGGCCGGAGGCCGGGCGGGCTTACGAACAGGGAGAAGGACGATGGCGAACCCCAAGGTCGCGTCGCGCGAGGAATGGCTGGAAGCGCGCAAGGCGCTGCTGGCCCATGAGAAGGAAGAGACCCGGCTGCGCGATCGCAACGCCGCCGAGCGCCTGGCCCTGCCCTGGGTCAAGATCGACAAGACCTACACGTTCGACACCCCGACCGGCCGCAAGACCCTGGACCAGCTTTTCGACGGCCGAAGCCAGCTGGTGGTCTACCACTTCATGCTGCCGCCCGAGTGGGAAGCCGGCTGCCCGGGTTGCTCGTTCCTGGTCGACCATCTGGACGGAACCCTGCCCCACCTGAACCATCACGACGTGACCCTGATCGCCGTGTCGCGCGCGCCGCTGGACAAGATCGCCGCCTACAAGGCGCGGATGGGCTGGCAATTCCCCTGGGTCTCGTCGTTCGGCGGCGACTTCAACTACGACTTCGGTGTCTCCTTCACGCCGGAGACCGTGGCGGCCGGCGCCACCTACAACTTCGAGCCCGCCAACCCCGACTCGGGCGAGGCCCCGGGCATGAGTTCGTTCTTCAAGGACGAGACCGGCCAGGTGTTCCACACCTATTCCAGCTACGGCCGCGGCGGCGAGGAGCTGATCGGGACCTATATGATCCTCGACCGCGCGCCCCTGGGCCGCAACGAGTCCGGCAACATGGGCGATTGGATGCGCCGGCACGACGAATATGAGGACGCCGCCCCCGCCAAGGCCTGCCACGCCGAAGCGATCCCGGCCTAGGCGTCCGCCATGCTGTGCTGCGCGCTGGGACTGCTGGCTCTGCTGACCGGGGCCTCGGCGCGCGGCCTGCGGGCGCTGCTGGGCGCGTGGCCGGTGGCGATCGTCGCGGGCGGCGCGGCCGCGGCCCTGGCGGTCCTGGTCCCGCAACACCTGGAGCACTATCGCCAGCGGGCCGTGGCCCACGACCGCACGGTGCTGGCCGAGATCGTCGCCGCGCCGCTCTGCTCGGGCCCGCCGACCTTCCGCTAGACGTCGGCCCGGCGCGCCACCTCGCTGCGGCGGGCCTGGATCCGCGCCCTCGCCTCCTCCAGCGCATCGGCCTCGACCACGGCCATCAGGTTGTCGATCACCCGCCCCAGGTGCTCGCGCATCGCCGTGCGCGCCGCGGCCGGATCGCGGGCCTTCAGGGCGTCGAGGATCTCCTGGTGGTCGTTGACCAGAGGCTGGGCCCGCATGCGCCCCGCCCGTTCCAGCAGATCGCGGCAGGCCGGCTGGTAGCGCAGGTCCCACAGGTTCTCGACCATGGCCACCAGCACGCCGTTGCGGCTGGCCTTGGCGATGGCGACGTGGAAGCGCCGGTCGGCCAGGTCGGCCAACGCCCCGAAGTCGTGCTCCTCGGCCATGTCGTGCAGGATGACCGTCAACTCGTCGAGCTGGTCGTCGGTCATCACCGCCGCCGCCAGGGCGCAGGCGTCGCCCTCGATCAGCCGCCGGGCCTCGACCAGCTCGAAGGCGCTGACCTCCAGCCGAGGCGCGGAGACCTCGGGGCGCGGGGCGTCGGCCACATAGACCCCTGCCCCGTGCCGCGCCTCGACCAGGCCTCGCGCCTCCAGGATGATCATCGCCTCGCGGATGGTCGGCCGACTGACCCCGTGGTCGTCGGCCAGGTCGCGCTCGGACGGAAGCCGCTCGCCCGTCGCCCAGCGCCCGTCGCGGATCGAGGCCGCGATGAGGTTGGCGATGTGCTGGCGCAGCTTCCGCGAGTCGGCGACGGGCTCGGTCACGGGAGCGATCAGACCTCGGCCGGCTTGCTCCACAGCGCGCGGGCGCGATGGGCCACCAGCTTGGGCTTCCGCTCGCGGGTGAAGAAGCCTTTGTGGTTCAGCGCCCCGATCCGCATGATGCTCTGCGAGGTGCGGAAATCGGCGAAGGCCCAGGGGTGGGTGCCGAAGATGAACGGGTACTCGCCCAGCACCCGGATATACATCTCGACCATGTCGGCCTGGTATTCCTCGGTCCACATCTCGGGCGGATGGGCGTGCATGCCGGCCACGGCGTCGGCGCCGAACTCCGTGAACATGATTGGCTTGTTCGGATGGCGGGCGCGCAGCTTGGCGACGTCGTTCTTCAGCGCCTCCTCGGCCAGGTCCAGCTGGCCCGACAGCGAGTACCAACCCTGGTAGGAGTTGGTGCAGATCACGTCGCCCAAGGCCTGCCAGTCCATCGAGCCGCCCTGGACGCTGACGATGGTCACCGGCCGGGTGGAGTCCAGTTGCCGGGTCAGGTCGAACAGCGGCGAGAAGAACTTCAGGCCGGTCTCGTTGCCGCCGGGCGGCTCGGGATCGGTCGTGTGGAAGGGCTTCACCAACGGTTCGTTGGCCAGGGACCACATGATCACGCAGGGATGGTTCTTGTCGCGGCGGACCAGCTCGACGATGTCCTGCCGAAGCTGCTTTGAACGGGCTTCCTGGATCTCGGGCGGGTCGGCGAACACCAGGCTGACGGCCGGGGTCTCGTCGATGACCAGCAGGCCATGCTCGTCGGCCAGCATCATCGCCTCCTCGCTGTACGGGTAGTGCGAGGTGCGGAAGCTGTTGCCGCCGATCCATTTCAGCAGTTCGAAGTCGCGGATGATCGAGGGCACGTCCAGGCCGCGGCCGTGGATCGGGAAGTCCTCGTGCTTGCCGAAGCCGCGCAGGAACACTGGCTTGCCGTTCAGCAGCAGCTTGTCGCCCTTGGCCTCGATGGTCCGCACGCCGATCTTGAACGCGTATTCGTCGGACACCGCGCCGTTCTCCAGGCGGATCGTCAGGGTGTAGAGGTGCGGGTCCTCCGGGCTCCAGGGCCGCGCGCCCTTGATCGCCACCACCGTCGAGCCCTTGCCGCCGCTGAGGGTCGCCGAGCCCTTCTGGGCGCCGCTTCCGTCGGAGATCGTCACGCTGGCCTTGCCCGACCAGGCCGCGCTGGCCTCCAGGTCGATCGACACCTTACCGTCCAGGCTGGTCTTCACCGTCACGTCCTTCAGGTGGACGTCGGGCGTCGTGAACAGCAGCACCGGGCGATGGATGCCGGCGTAGGGGAAGAAGTCGTAGGCCGTCTGCGGGAAGTGGACGGTGTGCATGTGCCAGCGCGCGCGGTCGGGCGTGGACGGCACGCGGTCCAGCTGGATCTTGTTCTCGACCAGCACGGTCAGCACGTTGTCGCCGTCCAGCGACACCGCGTCGGTGATGTCGAAGGCGAACGGCAGGTGGCCGCCGACGTGGCCGCCCAGCGGCTTGCCGTTCAGCCAGACCTTGGCGGTGTAGTTCACCGAGCCGAAGCGCAGGTGGATGCGCTGGCCGGCCCAGCCCTTGTCGACGCGGAAATCGGTCTCGTACCAGGCCGAGCCGACATAGTTTCGCACGTCGTCGAAGATGTCGTTCCAGCTGGCCGGCACGGGGATCAGGCGGAAGTCCTTGAGACCCTTCTGCCAGCCTTCGACCTCGCCGACGTCCTTGGGGTCGGTGCGGAAGCGCCAGGTCGCCGCCAGGCTCTTGGTCGAGCGCGTGGCGCTTTCGTGCGGATAGAGGATGCTGGGCGTACCGACGGCGGGACCCGGCTTGGCCGCCTGCGCCTGGGCCTGGCTCGCGCCGGCCGCGACGCCCGCCAGCACCATGCCGCCCGACACGCCGACCATGCTCCTGCGGGTGACCTGCCCCCGCGGGGCCTCGCCGCCGTCCTTGCGCGAATTGTCCGCCATCCGTACGCCCTCGCCTGTTTGAAACGTCTTTTGAAGGTCGACCCTAGCGGCGAATCCCGCCGCCAGGACCAGAAAGAAGAAAGGCGGCGGGCCGAAGCCCGCCGCTCGAGGACCCCGGGAGAAAGTCCTAGTAGGTCAGCGACAGGCGCACGCCCGCATAGCGGTGGAAGTCGCGCGCCGGCTGCAGTTCGGTGACCGTCTGGCTGCCGAAGTTGCCGTACTGGTTGGCGCCGTTCACGCCGTAGCTCTTGTCGAACACGTTGTTGACGAAGGCCACGACCTGCCAGCCGTCGTCCGGCTTGCGGAAGCCGCCCGAGACGTTGACCACGCCATAGGCCTTCTGGACCGTGCCCGGGTCGGTGTTCAGCGAGAAGTTGACCTTGGTCTGATAGGCGTAGGCCGCCGAGAACAGCATCTCGTAGCTGCCGAGCGGCTGGGTGAAGTCCATGCCGGCGTTCAGCTTCCACTTGGGCGCGTTGGGCAGCGTCGCGCCCTTCAGGTCCTGGTACGAGGGCGAGCCGGCGACGCAGCCCTGGGCCGCGGTCTGGCCCGGCCAGCAGGCCGCCTTCGGGAACGAGGTGATCTTGGCGTCGACATAGGCGGCCGAGGCGTTGAACCGCAGCTCGCGAGTAACGATCGCCGTCGCCTCGACCTCCACGCCCTTGGTCAGCACCTTGCCGACATTGGTCAGGCGGAAGTTCTGGGTGCCGCCGATCGTGTCGATGCCTTGGGCCTGGTAGTCGTCGTACTTCACGTGGAAGGCCGTGGCGTTCAGCATCACCCGGTGATCGAGCAGCTGGCTCTTCACCCCGACCTCGAACGACTTGGACTCTTCCGGCGCGATCGGACCGACGTCGGCGCGGGCCTGGTTGAAGCCAGTCGTCAGGTCGTAGGTCTGGCCCTTGTGGCCCGTGGCGTACGAGCCGAACAGCATGACGTCGTCGGTCAGCTGGTGGCGCAGGCCCAGGCGATAGGTCGCCGACTTGTCGCTGTCGCCGCCCGAGAACTTGGCGTTGCCGTTCTGGATGTCGTTGAAATAGTAGCCGATGTCTTCCTTCTGGTAGCGCAGGCCGACGATCGCCGTKGTCTTGGGCAGGAAGGTCCATTCGGCCTGGCCGAACGCCGCCTTGTTCTCCGACGTGRCCATGGCGTACCACTGGGCCAGCGAGAAGACCGGGCCCCGCTTGAAGCTGCGGCGCAGGTCGTTGTCGCCGTAGAACAGGCCAAGGGTATAGCGGAACGGCCCGTCGCCTGGCGACAGCAGGCGGAATTCCTGGGTATTGGCCTTGGCCTTGAAGTAGCCGCCCTGGGAATTCTTGATCCCCGCATAGGACGTGCGGTCGGAGTCCAGCTGGTCGTCCAGGCGGAACTGGTCGTGCGAGGTGATCGAGACCAGGGTGAAGTCCTGGGGCAGGTTGTACTCGACCTTCAGTGACTGGCCGAAGCCTTCGCTCTTGGCGTAGGGCGGCGTGTCGTTGCTGACCGTCAGGTTCTCTTCGCCCGCCACGACGCCCGGCATGGTGACGTTCGAGGTCAGGCCCGGCGTGCCGCGCAGGGTGGCGCCCGGCGTATAGACCCGCATCGTCGCGTCCGAGGTGGCGACGCCGTCGATATAGCTGGCGCCCAGGGTGACCTTCAGGTCCTCGATCGGCCGCCAGACCAGCTTGCCGCGGACCGAGGTCTCGTCGCGGCCGTTGACCTTCTTGCCGTCGTACAGGTTCTTGACGTTGCCGGCGTACTCGCTGCGGCTGGCGCTCAGGCGGAAGCCCAGGGTCTCGCCGATCGGGCCCGACAGGCTGACCGCGCCGCGATATTCGTGGTCGTCGGTGGCCAGGGCGTTGGCCAGGACGCTGAACTGCGGGGTCGGGTCGCGGGTGGTGATGTTGATCAGGCCGGCCGAGGCGCTCTTGCCATACAAGGTGCTCTGCGGGCCGCGCAGCACTTCCACGCGCTCGACGTCGGTCAGGTCGGAGAAGGCCCGGGCCTGGAACGAGACCGGCACGTCGTCCAGCTGGACCGCGACGCTGGGCTCGACGCCGATGCCGTAGGCGAAGGTGCCGATGCCGCGTAGCGCCACCGACGCGTTGATCGGCTGGTCGGCCTGGCGGATGGTCAGGGACGGCGCGACGCGAGAGACGTCGGTGAATTCCTTGACGCCGGCGCTTTCCAGCTGACGGGCGGTGACGACCGAAACCGCCAGGGGCACGTTCTGGACGTTCTCGGCGCGCTTCTGGGCGGTGACGACCACCTCGTCCAGCGCGATGGCGTCGGGCGCGGCCTGGGCGAAGGCCGTGGTGGACATGGCCAGCAGGAGCGCGGGCGTGGACGCGCAGCAGAGCAGCCGCTTCATGGATTTCCCCTCTTCTCGACTTGCTTGGATGGCTTGTTCGCCGTGTCGATGGTCGGGAACCTAACAAGTGGCCAGGACACTTTCAAGATATTCCCCTGGCCTCTCCTACAAATTCAATGACACCGGTTTCCGAAATTTTCGCGATTTCGGCCATGTGACCGTTATATTTGATGAATTTCCATAATGAAGTGTTCGAAAGGTCGCGCGTTGAGCGATGCGTTGTCCGGCGCTCGCTTGACACCGAGGTTGGAAACGACGCAATTGGCCAGGCCACTTTTGAACTCTTTCGCGAATCCTCGGGGGCTCGCGGGAGCGCCCGGCGGCCTTCGACGCCGCGCGCGCCAGTMAGGATTTACGGAAGGCCCGCATGCTGAAAATCATCGACGCCAAGGTCATCGTCACCTGTCCGGGGCGCAACTTCGTCACCCTGAAGATCACCACGTCCGAGGGCGTGTACGGCATCGGCGACGCTACCCTGAACGGGCGCGAACTGGCCGTGGCCAGCTATCTGACCGACCACGTCATCCCCTGCCTGATCGGCCGCGACGCCCACCAGATCGAGGACATCTGGCAGTTCCTCTATCGCGGGGCCTACTGGCGGCGCGGGCCGGTGACGATGTCGGCCATCGCCGCCGTCGACGTGGCGCTGTGGGACATCAAGGCCAAGGTCGCGGGCCTGCCGCTGTACCAGCTGCTGGGCGGGGCCAGCCGCACCGGCGTGATGGTCTACGGCCACGCCAACGGCGCGACGATCGAGGACACGATCAACGAGGCGCTGAACTACAAGGCCATGGGCTACAAGGCGATCCGCCTGCAGACCGGCGTGCCGGGCCTGGCCAGCACCTACGGCGTCTCGGGCGACAAGCTGTTCTACGAGCCGGCCGACGCGGCCCTGCCCACCGAGAACGTCTGGTCGACCAGCAAGTACCTGCCCACCGTGCCCAAGCTGTTCGAGGCGGCCCGCAAGGCGCTGGGCGAGGAGGTGCACCTGCTGCACGACAGCCATCACCGCCTGACGCCCATCGAGGCCGGTCGCCTGGGCAAGGACCTGGAGCCCTATCGCCCGTTCTGGCTGGAGGACGTGACCCCCGCCGAGAACCAGGCCAGCTTCCGCCTGATCCGCCAGCACACCACCACCCCCCTGGCCGTGGGCGAGGTGTTCAGCTCGATCTGGGACTGCAAGCAGCTGATCGACGAGCAGCTGATCGACTACATCCGCACGACCATCGTCCACGCCGGCGGAATCTCGCACCTGAAGCGCATCGCCGGGCTGGCCGAGGTGAACAACGTGCGCACCGGCTTCCACGGCGCCACCGACCTGTCGCCGGTCTGCATGGGCGCGGCCCTGCACTTCGACCTGTGGGTCCCGAACTTCGGCATCCAGGAATATATGCGCCACACGGCCGACACCGACCGGGTCTTCCCGCACGCCTACACCTTCAAGGACGGCGAACTGCATCCCGGCGAAGCGCCCGGCCATGGCGTGGACATCGACGAGGACCTGGCCGCCCAGTTCCCCTACCGCCCCGCCAGTCTGCCGGTGAACCGTCTCGAGGACGGCACCCTGTTCAACTGGTGATCCCGCATGTCCCGTCCGCCTGCCGGACGGGATGACGCGCCGCCTTCGCGCGGCGCGATGGAGGGGATGTCCGCACCGCCCCCGCCGCGGGCGTCCCCTCCCCTTGCCGTTCCTAGCGTTGCTGGACGCTGGAGGCGCCGCCCTCGCTGGCCTTGTGGATGTACTGCTCGGCCACCAGCCAGGCCTTCACGGGGCGCAGCGTGCCCAGGCAGCCGACCAGCAGGGCCGGGAACACGGTGGCGAACTGCACCCACAGCGGCGGGTTCCAGGCGATCACCGCCCAGGCCCAGATCGCGATCACCACGATGCCGACGCCGGTCATGACGAAGAAGGCCGGACCGTCGGCCGGATCGGCGAAGCTGAAATCCAGCCCGCAGCGGTCACAGCGCTTGGCCAGCCGCAGGAAACCACTGAACAGCTTGCCCTCGCCGCAGCGGGGACAGCGGCAGGTCAGACCCGCCTGCAGGCTGGTGGGATTGTCGTAGTGGGTGAGCAAGGGCCGGTCCATACAATGCGCGCCTTGTTGCATACATTATTTTCAGAATGTATGTATCGCGCC
The DNA here is from genome assembly GCF_056665975.1 of Caulobacter sp. 05T431. Taxonomy (NCBI): domain Bacteria; kingdom Pseudomonadati; phylum Pseudomonadota; class Alphaproteobacteria; order Caulobacterales; family Caulobacteraceae; genus Caulobacter; species Caulobacter sp. 05T431. The sequence goes on from NZ_JBFTKU010000009.1 coordinate 92,918, forward strand.
ATGGAAAAGCAACCATGACCCGCGACCGTCCGACGGCCGGCTGGCTGAGGCATGTCGCCACGGGCGGCGGCCGACCGATCTATCTGGCCCTGGTCGAAGCCCTGGAGACAGCCGTCCGCGACGGCGAGCTGCAGCCGGGCGACCAGCTGCCGCCCCAGCGCGCCGTGGCCGACCAGCTGGGCATAGACTTCACCACGGTGACCCGCGCCTACGGCGCCGCCCGGGCGCGCGGCCTGGTCGAGGGTGCGGTGGGCCGCGGCACCTTCGTGCGCCGCCGGGCTGTGGACGACGAGGCCGGCCTGGTCGACCTGAGCATGAACCTGCCGCCCCCGCCCCAGGGCGTGTCGCTGGCCGCCCTGCTCAAGGAGACGGCCGTCGCGGTCCTGGATCGCACCGACGTGGCGACCCTGATGGCCTATCACGCCGGTCCTGGCGCGCCAGGCCAAAGGGCCGCCGGCGCGGCTTGGCTGGCGCCAGTGCTGGGCGAGATCGCGCCCGAACGGATCGTGGTCTGCCCCGGCGCCCAGTCGGCCCTGACCGCCGTCCTGACCACTCTCGCCAAGCCCGGCGACCGCATCGTCGTCGAGCCCCTGACCTATCCCGGGATCATCGCCCTGGCCGAGCGCCTGGGCGTGAGGCTGGTCGCCTGCCCGGTCGACGATGAAGGATTCCTGCCCGAAGCGCTGGAGCGGCTTTGCGCCGAGGAGCGGCCGGCCGCCATCTATCTGGTCCCGAGCACCCGCAATCCTGTCGCCACGACCATGGGCCTGGCGCGGCGCCGAGCCATCGCGGCCATCGTCGGCGCCGGCGACGCCTGGCTGATCGAGGACGATCCCTACAGCCGGCTGTTCGAAAGCCCCCTGCCCGCCCTGGCCGCCCTGGCGCCGCAACGCACCCTGCACATCGCCACCCTGTCCAAGACCCTGACGCCCGGGCTGCGGACCGCCTTCCTCGCGGCTCCCCATGGGCCCATGGCCGCGCGGATCACCGAGGCTCTTCACGCCACGGCGCTGATGGGATCGCCCCTGACCACGGCCGTCGCCGTGCGCTGGATCCGAGACGGCGCCGCCGAGCGGATCCTGGCGGGCGTCCGGCTGGAGGCCCGCGCCCGCCGCGCCATCGCCGCCGAGCTCCTGCCCGCGGCCCGGGGCGACGCCGAGGGGCTGCATGTCTGGCTGGACCTGCCCGCTGGCCAGGACCCGGCCGGGCTACGCGCCCTGGCCGCCGCGCGCGGCCTGGCCCTGGTCACGGCCGACGCCTTCGCCGCGACGCCCGACGCGCCGGGTGGCCTGCGCATCTCGCTGGGCGGGCCGGCCAAGGCGTCGCTGCTGCGCGAAGCCCTGGGCAATGTCGCCGCCCTGCTGAGACCCAAGGCGATCGTCTGAACCAACAAAAACCCCGGAGCCTGAAGGCTCCGGGGTCAGTTCAAATCAAGGGGGGATACAGCTAGACAATGCGCGAGGCGGCGATTGGTTCAGCTTGAGCGCGAAATTMCTCCGCGGGTTCAGTCCAGCGTCCAGCGCGCCAGCGGAATATGCTCGGTCCGCCCCAGCAGGCTGTGGATCAGGGTGAAACCGCCGACGGTCCATCTGATCGGTTCGATCACCTGCTCGGCGACCAGCCGCCTGTCGTAAAGCATCGTCACGTGCGGGGTGAAGCTCTTGTCCACCCACTTGCCGGCGCCGGCCCGCGCCATCGCCAGGCCCAGGTCGCGCTGGAACGCCTTCAGCGCCTCCAGCCCCTCGCCGCCCTGCAGGACGAACGGATTGTTGCCGCCATTGTGGAAGCTGGCGGCGCGGTCGAAGACCACCTCGAAGGGCGCGGTCGCCATCATCTGAGCCGCTTCACCGGCCATGGCCACGATGTCGCGCCGCACGCCGGCATGGTCGCCCAGATGGTGCAGCGTGATGTGGAACCGCTCGGGCGCCAGCGGTCGCCCGCTCAGGCCGTGCACGGCGCGCAGCGCATCGGCCCGCCGGGCGATGTCGGCCGCCGTCGCCGGGTCGGGGAAGATCGCGAGGAACAGCCGGTCGGTGGCCGGCGGCGCGTCGAAGAGGGAGAACTGGTCGGACACCCCCGCACCCTGCCCGGATTCCGGGGCCGGCGCCACGCCGTCTCGACACGCGAACGGGAGGGGCTAGCGCACAACCGCGCCGAGTGGTCATCTTGCGGGATGCAGGTCGCCCCGCCCACCCACGATCTCCTGGTCCACGCCCGTACGATGATCAGCATCATCATGGGCCTCAGCCTGGCGCGGCTGCTGAACGGCGTTGCCGGCCTGATCCAGCACCCCAAGAAGGAGCACCTGTGGTGGCCACACCTGTGCTGGGTGCTCTACATGATGGTCTCGATCACCGCCTTCTGGTGGTGGCAGTTCCAATTGACCGAACTGCGCGCCCTCACCTTCGAGACCTATCTCTTCCTGATCTCGGAAGCGGCGATGATCTTCCTGCTGTGCAGCGTGATCTTCCCCACCGAGATCAGCGAATACGACGGCTACGGCGACTACTTCATGTCGCGGCGGGCCTGGTTCTTCGGCCTGCTGATCGCCAGCCTCCTGATGGACGTCCTGGACACCCTGCTGAAGGGCGTGGCGCATTTCCTGAGCCTCAGCCCGGAATATCCGATCCGCATCGCCCTGATGGTCGGGCTCAGCCTGGCCGGCTGCTTCATCCGCAACCTGCGCTTCCACACCCTCTTCGCCGGCGGGGCCCTGATCTATTTCGTGATCTATGTCGCCCGCCATTACGGCCACATTCAGTAGGCGCGCCTACAGAAATTCCCGCTTGGATTGTGTCGCGTAACCGCTAACCTCTTGCGGCACCAGGAGGGGCGCTCATGAAACTCAGCGCGCATTTCTCGCTCGAGGAATTCACCATCTCCAGCAAGGCCCTGTCGATGGGCGTGAAGAACGACCCGACGCCGCCGCATCTTGAGAACCTCAAGCGTTTGGCCGAGCGGATGGAGGGTGTCCGGGCGCTGTTCAGCCGGCCGATCGAGATCACCAGCGCCTATCGCAACCCCCAGGTCAACGCCGCGGTCGGGGGTGTGCCCAACTCGGCCCACGCCCTGGGCCACGCCGCCGATTTCCATGTCGACGGCCTCACCGACCTGGACGCGGCCAAGACCATCCGCGATAGCGGGCTGAAGTTCGACCAGCTGATCTACGAGAAGAGCCGCTGCGTGCACATCAGCTTCGATCCCAGGCTGCGCCAGCAGGTGTTGCGCCAGCCCGGCGGACCCGGCTCGACGGTCTATAACGGCCTCGAACCCTAGGCCTCCGATCCCACGGACCGGCATTTCCTGCGGACGGGGGGCGAACCTTCGCCTTCGGGCGTTCAGGAACCGATGGCTTTGGCCCGCATTTCGCGACGGGTGTTCCGCACACGCCTGATCGCAGCGGTTGAAATATAAATTCGAAACTACGGATGCGCGGCGATAAAATATGTGCGTTCTGTTCGCGTGCCTCGTCGCGCGAATCCTGCACAGTGGCTTGCGTGAGACGAACAATCAAAACACAGGACTAAATACGCAAATGCATACGGCTCACGAGATGAGCGAGTGGTCCGCGTTTAGCTTGCACGAATCCATACTCGACGCCGTCGCCGCGAATGTAGCGATCCTGAACGACCAGGGTGAAATCATCGCGGTTAATGACGCCTGGACGCAGTTCGCCGAGTTTCACGAATTGCCTGTGGAAAACTACGGACTGGGCCTCAACTATATCTCGTTCTGCGAGAGCCTCGACGCGCCTGACGCAGCGGAAGCCAGGCAAGGTCTGCGGGATTTGCTTGCCGGCGAGCTTGGTCCCCTACGCTTCGAGTATCAAATCTTCCTCAACAACGGTCCGCTGTGGACCCGTATGACCGCGACGCGCATCTCCCGCGACGATCGGACCCTGATCGTCCTGGCGCACGAGGACATCACGGTCCAGCGCCACACCCAGGCCGCCCTGGGACGCGCCACCGCCGCCCTGCTCCACGCCGAAGATGACGAGCGCCGACGGATCGCGCGCGAGCTGCACGACGGCACGGCCCAATACCTGACCGGGGCCAAGCTGATGCTGGGCGCGATGAAGGTCGAAGGCCGCGCCGAGAAGACCCGTGTCGAGGTCGAGGCCCTGCTCGCCAACGCCCTGGAGGAGATCCGCAGTCTGTCCTACGTGCTGCATCCTCCCGCCCTGGAGGAGATGGGGCTGGGCCCGGCCATCCGGCAGATGGCGGAGGGCTTCGCCCGCCGCACCGGCCTGGCCCTGCAGATCGATATCGCCGACGACTTCCCCAAGATGGCCCGCTCGGTCGAGGTGGCCCTGTACCGCGTCGCCCAGGAAGCCCTGGCCAACGTCCATCGCCACGCCGGCAGTCCCCGCGCGACCATCGGCCTGCGCCAGGCGGGCGAGATGGTGCTGCTGTCGATCCGCGACTACGGCGTCGGCCTGCCCGAAAGCGCCCAGGCAACCGCCGGCGTCGGCCTGGCCGGCATGCGCCTGAGGCTGGAGTTCGTGAACGGCCACATCTCGCTGAACAACGCGGTCCCAGGCCTGCTCGTGGAGGCCTGGGCGCCGTTCCAGCCGAAGGCGGCCGACTAGAGCGCTTTCAAGCGAAGCGGAAACCGGTTCGCGTGAAGAAAGCGCATCAAAGCAGGAAAGCTATTCCCACTCGATCGTGCCGGGCGGCTTGGACGTCACGTCGTAGACCACGCGGTTGACGCCCCGGACCTCGTTGATGATCCGGGTGGCGGTCTTGCCCAGCACGTCCCACGGGAACTCGAAGAAGTCGGCGGTCATGCCGTCGGTCGAGGTGACCGCGCGCAGGGCCAGGACGTTCTCATAGGTGCGCGCATCCCCCATGACCCCTACCGTCTTCACGGGAAGGAGCACGGCGAAGGCCTGCCAGATCTTGTCGTAGAGGCCCGCGTTGCGGATCTCTTCCAGATAGATGGCGTCGGCGTCCTGCAGGACCTTGACCTTCTCGGGCGTGATGTCGCCGGGGATGCGGATGGCCAGGCCCGGGCCGGGGAACGGGTGGCGGCCGACGAAGGCCGGGGCCAGGCCCAGCTCGACGCCCAGCGCGCGGACCTCGTCCTTGAACAGCTCGCGCAGCGGCTCGACCAGCTTCAGCTTCATGTAGTCCGGCAGGCCGCCCACGTTATGGTGGCTCTTGATCACCGCCGACGGGCCGCCGCGAGCCGAGACGCTCTCGACGACGTCCGGATAGAGCGTGCCCTGGGCCAGGAACGCCGCGCCTTCGATCTTGGCGGCTTCCTTGTCGAAGACGTCGATGAACAGCTTGCCGATCGTCTTGCGCTTGGTCTCGGGATCGGAGACGCCCGCCAGCTCGCCCAGGAACAGGTCGCCGGCGTCCACGTGGATCAGCGGGATGTTGTAGTGGTCGCGGAACAGGGTGACGACCTGGTCGGCCTCGTTCTTGCGCAACAGGCCGGTGTCGACGAACACGCAGGTCAGTTGGTCGCCGATCGCCTCGTAGATCAGGACGGCGGCCACCGAGCTGTCGACGCCGCCCGACAGGCCGCAGATCACCTTGCCGTCGCCGACTTGGGCGCGGATCTTCTGGACCATCTCCTGACGGAAGGACGCCATGGTCCAGTCGCCGGACAGGCCGGCGATGTTGAACAGGAAGTTCTTGTAGATCTTCGAGCCATTGACCGTGTGGACCACCTCGGGGTGGAACTGCACGCCGTAGATCTTGCGGGCGTCGTTGGCGATGGCGGCGAACGGCGCGCCGGTCGAGGTGGCGATCACCTCGAAGCCCTCGGGAATGGCGGTGACACGGTCGCCGTGGCTCATCCACACGGTTTCCAGCTCGCCGACGCCGGCCAGCCCTTCGAACAGCGGGCTCTGCTTGCCGATGGTCAGTTCGGCGCGGCCAAACTCGCCGGCGTGGCCGCCCTCGACCTTGCCGCCCAGCACGTCGCACAGCAGCTGCTCGCCGTAGCAGACGCACAGCATCGGCACGCCCAGGTCGAACAGCTTGGTCCCGATGCGGGGGCTGTCGGCCTCCAGCACGCTGGCCGGGCCGCCCGACAGGATGATCGCCGAAGGCTTGTAGTCGTCGACCAGGGCCTCGGCCTTGTCGAACGGATGGATCTCGCAATAGACGCCGGCCTCGCGCACCCGGCGCGCGATCAGCTGGGTCACCTGGCTGCCGAAGTCGACGATCAGGACGCGCTGGTGATGGGGTTCGGCGGTCATAGGGTCAGGCTCTCCAGCGTTCGTCGTTTCGTTTCGGTCTCCCTCGCGGGAGCAATTCAGGTTCAGGGCGCGTAGGACCCGCGCTCGATCACGGCGGCGAAGAAGCCGTCGGTTCCGGCGCGATGCGGGGTCAGGCGCAGATAGCCTTCCGGCGTCAGGTGCTGTTCGACGCCCGCCAGGGTGATCGGCTTGACCGAGAACCCCGGATGGCGCTCGACGAAGGCCGCCACGCGGTCCTCGTTCTCCTCGGCCAGCAGCGAACAGGTGACATAGATCAGGCGACCGCCCGGCTTCACGAAGTCGGAAGCGTCGGCCAGCACGGCGTCCTGTTCGATCTGGCGCTTGGCCAGCTGGTCGGGCGACAGGCGCCACTTGGCGTCGGGGTGGCGGCGCCAGGTGCCCGAGCCGGTGCAGGGGGCGTCGACGAACACCAGGTCCAGCTTGCCCTCCAGGCCCTTCAGCGGCGCGCCCTCGATCGGCGAGCGGATCTGCAGATTGCGGACCCCTGCCCTCTGGCCGCGACGAATGGTGTCGGCCAGGCGGCGGGCGTCGCTGTCGTGGGCGTAGATCTGGCCGCGATTGTCCATGGCGGCGGCCAGGGCCAGGGTCTTGCCCCCGCCCCCGGCGCAGAAGTCCAGCACCTGCTTGCCCTTGACGTCGCCGGCCACGGCGGCGGCGATCTGCGAGCCCAGGTCCTGGACCTCGAACCAGCCCTTCGAGAAGGCCGGCACGGCCTCGACCGACGGCGTGCGGTCGGCGGCGCCGGGCGCGGGGATGCGGAAGGCGGTGTCCAGCACGCCGGCCGGCTGGGCGCCGATCAGGGCCACGGCCTTGGCGCCGCGCTCGACGTCGGTCTTCAGCAGGTTGATGCGCAGGTCGACCGGGGCGCGTTCGGACAGGGCGGCCATCTCGGCGGCGCGATTTTCGCCCAGGGCCCGCGCCAACGACGGCTCCATCCAGTCGGAATAGTCGCCGGCCACGGCGGGCGGCGCGTCGTCCAGCGGCCGCGGCGAAGCGATGCGTTCGCGCTCGGCGTCGGTCAGGGCGCCGGGACCGTGCTCCTCGCCCGCCGCCTCGGCGATGCGGTCGACCGGCCACTTCCAGTCCTGGGCCAGCACGCCCAGCACCACGCCGCGCGGGCTGTCGTCGCCCATCATCCAGCCCAGCGAGCGCTTGCGGCGCAGGGCGTCCAGCGCCAGGCCCGACACGAAGGCGCGGTCCTTGGAACCGGCGTACCGGGCGCTCTCGCCCCAGCGCTTCAGCGCCATCCGTACGGGGAAATGGCGCGTCTCGATCTCGGTGAGGACCTCGATCGCCGCTGCTAGTCTGCCGCCGTCGCGCATTTTTGCTTTCAGATCACCAAGGCCGCGAGGATCAGGCAGATGCCGATCAAGGAAGCCAGCCAGACCAGCGAGCGCACATACGGCACGCCGAAGGCGTAGAGGAAGATGTAGACCGCCCGCGCCCCGACATAGAGCACCGCTCCATGGGCCGAGAGCATGCCGAGGCGTCCGCCCAGATAGGCGACCAGCACGGCGGCGGCGAAGAACGGGAAGGTCTCGCGGAAATTGGCGAAGGCGCGTTCCAGGCGCCCCGCCATTCCCGTCAGCACCACCGGCGTGTCGCGGGGGCCCACGTTCCACTTCAGGCCGCGCTGCGGCTGGGCGGCCGCGGCCGCCCAGAGCAGGTGGACCAGGCCGATCACGACGGCCCAGCCCAGCATCTGAAGTTCGAGGGCCATCCGCACCGGGCTAGACCGCGCTCGGATAGTTCGGCGCTTCCCGGGTGATCATCACGTCGTGGACGTGGCTCTCACGCAGGCCGGCGCCGGTGATCCGCACGAAGCGGGCCCGCTTCTGGAACTCGGCGATGTCGGGCGCGCCGACATAGCCCATGGCCGCCCGCAGGCCGCCCACCAGCTGGTGCAGCACCGGGGCGATCGGGCCCTTGAAAGGCGTTTGCCCTTCAATGCCTTCCGGCACCAGCTTGAAGCTGTCGGTGATGTCCTTCTGGAAATAGCGGTCGGCCGAGCCGCGGGCCATGGCGCCCACCGAGCCCATGCCGCGATAGCTCTTGTACGAGCGTCCCTGGTACAGGAACACCTCGCCGGGCGCCTCTTCGGTGCCGGCGAACATCGAGCCCATCATGGCGGTCGAGGCCCCGGCCGCGATGGCCTTGGCCAGGTCGCCCGAGTACTTGATGCCGCCGTCGGCGATGACCGGGGTGCCGCTTTCGCGGGCCGCGCGGACGGCTTCGGCAATGGCGGTCAGCTGCGGCACGCCCACGCCGGCGACGATACGGGTGGTGCAGATGCTGCCCGGGCCGATGCCGACCTTCACCGCGTCGGCGCCGGCGTCGATCAGGGCGCGGGCGGCGTCGTAGGTGGCGATGTTGCCGGCCACGATCTGCACGCGATTGGCTTCGCGCTTCAGGCGGGCGACCGCCTGGGCGACCTGGCTGGAGTGGCCGTGGGCGGTGTCGATGACGACGACGTCGACACCGGCCTCGACCAGACCCATCGACCGCTCGAACCCGGCGTCGCCGACGGTCGAGGCGGCGCCGACCAGCAGCCGGCCCTTGTCGTCCTTGGCGGCCAGGGGGTGGGCCTGGGCCTTCTCGATGTCCTTGACGGTGATCAGGCCGACGGCACGATAGGCGTCGTCGACGACGATCAGGCGCTCGATCTTGTGCTTGCGCAGCAGTTCGCGCGCCTCGCGGTGATCGACGCCCTCGGAAACCGTGATCAGGTTCTCGCGGGTCATCAGGGCCGAGGCCGGGACCTTGTCGTCGCCTTCGAACCGCATGTCGCGGTTGGTCAGGATACCGACCAGCTTGCCGGTCTTCTTCTCGACGACCGGGAAGCCCGAGATCTTGCGCCGCGCGGTGATCTCCCGGACTTCCGCCAGGGTCGTGTCGGGATTGATGGTCAGCGGATTGATGACCATGCCGCTTTCGTAGCGCTTCACCTCGCGCACGTGGTCGGCCTGTTCTTCCACCGTCAGGTTGCGGTGCAGGATGCCCATGCCGCCGGCCTGGGCCATGGCGATGGCGAGCCGGCTTTCGGTGACCGTGTCCATGGCGGCGGACACGAGCGGGATGTTCAGACTGATTTCACGCGTGAACTTGGTCTCGGTCGTCACCTGGGTGGGCATGACGTCTGACGGACCGGGTTCGAGCAAAACGTCGTCGAAGGTGAGCCCTTCGCGAATCTCCATTGGAGTCTCCATTTTGCGGCGCGGGTATAGCGTCGGGACGACCACCTGTCGACCCGCCCGACCGCAGAAATGGGACGAAAATTCGCGGGCGCCAGTCGCCCTACTTCACCGGCTTGGCGCCGGGCGAGCCGCATTTGACGAACTTGCCCTTGGCGTCCTTGCACTGCTTGGGCTTGGCCGGCGCGGAAGCGGCCGGGCATTTGATGAACTTGCCCTTGGAGTCGCGGCACTGCTTGTCGGCCAGGGCGGACGATCCGAAGGCCGACAGGGCGAAGGCCAAGGCGACGGCGAGGCTGAAAGACTTGGACATCGGGGTACTCTCACGTCTGCGCGAGACTGCGCGCAGCAGAGAACAGGCCCGCAGGCCGCGCCCGGCAATCGGTCGAATACCCTAGCCCGGCCTGGAGGGCTTACCGCCCCTTGAACCCGGTCGCGACCAGGAAGACCTCGGAGCTGTCGCTGCGGCTGGCCTTGGGCTTGAAGTGCACGACCTTGTCGAAGTGCTTCTTCAGGCGGGCGATCACCTCGGCGGTCTCGCCGCCCTGGAAGGCCTTGGCCACGAAGGCGCCGCCGGGCTTGAGCACCTCGATGGCGAACTCGGCCCCGATCTCGATCAGGCCCACGATCCGCAGGTGGTCGGTCTCGCGGTGGCCGACGGTGTTGGGGGCCATGTCCGACATCACCAGGTCCGGGGCGCCGCCCAGCAACTCGATCAGCTTCGGCGGACAGGACGGGTCGGTGAAGTCCATCTCCAGGATGTGGGCGGGGGCCACCGGGTCGACCGGCAGCAGGTCCACGCCGACCAGCTGGGTCACGCCGCGCTCCACGGCGATCTGCAGCCAGCCGCCGGGCGCGCAGCCCAGGTCGATCACCCGCGCGTTCTTGCGGAAGAAATGGAACTTGTCGTCGATCTCGCTGATCTTGAAGGCCGCGCGGCTGCGATAGCCCAGGGCGCGGGCCTTGGCCGAGAACGGGTCGTTGATCTGCCGCTCCAGCCAGGCCTGCTGGCTGGGCGTGCGGCCGAAGGCGGTCTTCAGGCGCGCCGGCTTGGCGCGGCCGCTCTCGTTGCCGCCGGCCGGCGGCTTGACCATGCGCTTGCGGGGAGGTTCGTCGTTCATGCGTTCACCGTCGAAGGGCGGGACGACCGACCGGCGCCGCCTCGCCGACGCCGGCGCGGCTTCTTCTGCTGATCGGACATCAGGGACATCAGGAGGCCTTCTCTAAGCCCCCTGTCGGCGACACGCACGCGCGAACACGGCCAAAGCTCCTGGACGGCCTGCAATATCGCCGCGCCGGCCAGCACCAGGTCGGCGCGATCGGCCCCGATGCAGGGCTCCTGAGCGCGCTCCCGGGGCGTGAGGGTCAACAGCCGATCGGCGGCCGCCTCGCATTCGTGACGCTGCATCCACAGGCCGTCGACGATGTTGCGGTCGTAGCGCGGCAGGCCCAGGTGCAGGCCGGCCAGGCTGGTGATGGCACCCGAGGTGCCGACCATGTGGGCCCGGCCGCTCTCGAACAGCCGCCGCATCGGCTCGGCGTGCGGGAAGGCCTCGATCCGCGCCTTGACAGCGTCGACCATGGCCCGGAACCACCCCTCCTCCGCCCGCTCGCCCTCGGGGAAACGCTCGGCCAGGGTGACCACGCCGATCGGGATCGACAGCCAGGCCTTGATCGGCAGCTTCCAGGTCGCGAACTGGCGGGGCTTGCTGTCCAGCCCCTCGCCCTTGAGGTCCACCCACGACAGCTCGGTCGAGCCGCCGCCCACATCGACCACCAGGGCGGCCTCGGCGTCGCGGTCGAACAGGCTCATGCAGCCGGCCACCGACAGCTGGGCCTCTTCCTTGGGGGTGATGATCTGCAGCCGCAGGCCGGTCTCCTCGGCGACCCGGCGGACGAAATCGGGACCGTTGACCGCGCCCCGGCAGGCCTGGGTGGCCACCGCCTTGACCCGAACCACCTTGCGGCGGCGGATCTTCTCGGCGCAGACCTTCAGGGCCGCCATCGAGCGGTCCATGGCCTCGTCGGACAGCTGTCCCGTCTGGGAAAGCCCCTCGCCCAGCCGGACGATCCGGGAATAGGCCTCGACCACGCGGAAGCCGCGCGGCGAAGGCGTCGCCACCAGCAGGCGGCAGTTGTTCGTACCCAGGTCSAGCGCCGCATAGCACGACTGCTCGCCTGGCGGCCGGCGCCGGCCCGAGCCCGAAGGCTGAGGCGCGCCGGGCGCTCGCGGCGCCTCCGACATGGTCGTTCCACCTTGTCTCGCAGGCGATTCGAGCCGAACCGCCTCACTTCGGGAGCGAGCATAGCGGCCGGATTCCCCCACCGGAAGGCCTCGCCTTGTTATCCGGGCACGGAACTCTACGTTCAGGTTCTAGTCAGGAGACTCGTGTAAACTGAGCGACATGAACCCGAGACTCGCCAAATTCGCGATCGGCCAGGTGGTCAAACATCGCATCTTCCCCTTCCGGGGCGTGGTGTTCGATGTCGACCCGGTGTTCGCCAACACCGAGGAATGGTGGAACTCCATTCCCGAGGACATCCGGCCGACCAAGGACCAGCCGTTCTACCACCTGCTGGCCGAGAACGACGACAACACCTACGTCGCCTACGTCTCCGAGCAGAACCTGCTGGCCGACGACACCGGCGAGCCCGTGGGCCACCCCCAGACGGCGGTGATCTTCGAGAGCTTCGACCACGGGGCGTACAAGCTGCGGCCGCGGATCTCGCACTAGGCTTGCTGTTGCCGCGCCCGGCGTCGCGACCGTCTTCTCGACGCAAACCAGCGGGATGACAGGGTCCAGACAAGGAAAGCCAAGCCGACCAAGCCGATGTTGAACACCGCATCGGCAGCCTGGTCGTCGCCGAGCCATTGGAAGAACGCGCCGTGCTTGAACCAAGCCGGCGCGAACCGTTCGTAGAATGGCGCTTTCTCCAGCATGCTGCTGACGTAATAGACGGCGCCGCAGCCGATCAGCAGCTCCGCACGTGTTTGAAGGTGTTCGATCTGCCGTTCGCTTTCGGCGATCGATTGCTGGCTGACCACCATCGACCGCTGGCTGTCGGACATCACCTGCTGCCCTTTGTTGAGCTGCGAGGTCAGCCTGGCGATGTCCCGTCCGTTCTCCAGCTGGTTGGTGGTATCGACCAGCGACAGCAGATTGGCMGCGCGGTTGGACAGGCTCTCGACCCGGATGCCGATCCGGTCGATCGTATCGAACTCGTGATACAGCCGGCGACGCACGAACTCGTCGTAGGGCTGGCAGCCGTCGACGCGCTCGATCTCCAGGTCCAGCAGCGTCTGCTTGTAGCCCTGGGCCATCAGGCGTGAACGATTGATCCGGTAGCTCAGCCCGCCGACAGCGTCCGAGCCCAGGTTGTTCAGCGCCTTGAAGAGGTCGTTGATCTGATCGCGGGTGGTCTGCTTGCCCTGGGTCTGTCGCCGATAGAGCTCGTCGAGCCGACTGCCCAGCACCATCGCCTGCTGACCGGCGCCCTTGACCAGCCGCAGGTCGCGCAGGGCCATCATCCGCATTGTCGCCAATTCATGCAGCCGGAAGACCAGCCGTCCGATCTGCCAGCGATTGAACGGCACCTCGACCTGGCTTCCCGGTCGAAGACGCGTCGCGCCCAGGCCGTTGGTCATCACCAGATAGCGCACCACGCCCGAGCCGACGCGCGCCGGCGGCGACTTCGGACGGGCGATCCCGACGCCCAGGTCGCCGAACGCCGAGACGAACAGGGCCCGCCCGGCGAGCACTTTGTTCATGACGAACTCGACGTCCCGCGCCTCGGTATGGGACGCCTGCACGAACGGCCAGACCCGATGCAGCGCCTCGGCCGATTCCGCGCCGTCGAAGCTGGGCACCACGTTGAGGAAGTCGTGCGGAAGCGGCTCGGCCTTGACCCGGTGGACGTTGTTTTCGTCGCCCACATTGAGCACGACGCCGCGCACGTCGACGAACTTCTGCCAGTCCCCACCGCCTCGGCCGACGATCGCCTCGATCTCGAGATTGCGGAAGAACAGAGCCCAGAAGCCGTCGTACAGATAATCGGCGTGTCTCTGCAGCCGGCCCGGATCGTTCGGTTTGGGCAGTTGCCCGGCCAGATCGGCGAAGCCGGCCTTCAGATTGTCGGCCGCCTCGCGGACCCAACGCCCCGGCAGCGGATAGAGCTGGTCGCCGGGCTCCTTCGAAAGGTCGATGATKAAGGTGGCGCTGACGGCTTCGCTGTTGCGCGAGAAGACCGCCTTGCCGATCAGGCCGCCGAACTCGAATTCCAGCGGGAGGTAGTGTTCCGGCGCGTCGCCGGCGTGGCTGTCGACGAACCGCTTCCGGCGCTCGGGCGGAATGCCCAGCAGTTCCTGGAAACGGTGGATCGCGGCGTTGATTTCCTGATAGGCGCCGCTCAACGCCGCGGCGCCGTTGCGGATATGCTCGGCCGCCGTCTCGCCCGAGCTGGCCTGCAGCCGGTGCCAGAAGCCGATGTGCGCGGTGACGGCCGGCGCGCMGCAGGGCCTGGGCGCTCGCCGGTGGGACTGCCTCGCCGCTTCGACCAGCGGACTCTCGTAGGGCATCGCGCTCCTCCCCCAAGGTTGCGTGCTACGGTGACGTTAGTCAGCTCTACCTGCGCGCGCAACGCCTTAGGCGACATCTTTCGTCTTCCAGCATCGCCGCCCGCGCAAAACCCTTCTCGAAACACCGTTCGGAAGAGGCATGGTCGGAAGGTTTTACTCTCCGGCGCGGCCTAGACTGTCGTCATGGACGCACTGCACATCCTGCCCGAACCGCCGCCCGGGGCGGCCGCCGATTGGACCATCGACCAGGGATGGGAGGCCTATTCCCAGGCCGAGCACGACGTCTGGATCACCCTGTACGAGCGCCAGACCGCCCTGCTGCCCGGTCGGGCCTGCGACGAGTTCCTGCGCGGACTGGACGCGCTGGACCTGCATCGCTCGGGCATTCCCGACTTCAAGCGGATCAACGAGGAACTCCAGCGCCTGACTGGCTGGAGCGTGGTGGCCGTGCCGGGCCTGGTGCCCGACGACGTGTTCTTCGACCACCTGGCCAACCGCCGCTTTCCGGCCGGCCAGTTCATCCGCAAGCCGCATGAGCTGGACTACCTGCAGGAGCCCGACATCTTCCACGATGTCTTCGGCCACGTGCCGATGCTGACCGACCCCACCTTCGCCGACTACATGCAGGCCTACGGCCAGGGCGGTCAACGGGCCCTGGGACTGGGGCGGCTGACCAACCTGGCGCGGCTCTACTGGTACACGGTCGAGTTCGGCCTGATGGAGACCAAGGCGGGGCTGCGGATCTACGGCGCCGGCATCGTCTCCTCGCGCACGGAGTCGATCTTCGCCCTCGACGATCCCTCTCCCAACCGCATCGGCTTCGATCTGGAGCGGGTGATGCGCACGCCCTATCGGATCGACGATTTCCAGCAGATCTATTTCGTCATCCCCTCGATCCAGACCCTGCAGGAGGTGACCCTGCGCGACTTCGGGGCCCTCTACGAGCGCCTGGCCGGGGCCAGCGACCTGGGCATCGCCGAGATCGCCGGCGGCGATCGGGTGATCACCGCCGGCACCCAGGCCTATGCGAAGGCCGGCGGGCGACTGGCCTCGGCGGGCGGCTGACCTTTCAGGCCGAACAGGATCCGCACGCCGGGAACCCGGCGGACGATCTCGTAGGTGGCGAAGCAGCCGGCGAAGGTCAGGACGATCAGGATCGCGGCTTCCAGCGGCTGGGGCAGGTTAAACTTGGCCAGGTGGTGGGCCATGACCACGATCAGGGTCTGGTGGACCAGGTAGAACGGGAACACCCCGAGGGTCAGGTAGCGCAGGGCCGGACCGCCGCGGTTCAGGTGTTTGGCCCCGAAGCCCAGGATGGCGGCGATCGCGCACCAGGTGTCGGTGGCGTAGACGAAGCGCATGGCCAGCTTGAGGCCGGGCGGCGGGATCGGCGCATCGCTGCGATAGGTCCAGGCGTAGGCCGCCCAGCCGGCGTAGGCCGCGACGGCCAGGGCCAGGGCCGGCCAGCGCGCGGCGATCAGGCGCTCGCGCAGCGCMTCCGACTTGGCTAGGCCGAACCCCAGMAGGAAGGCCGAGAACGAGACGGCGTGCACATAGTGATCGCCGACCAGGGCGTGGGTCTCGCCGTAGCGGACGTAGAGCGTGCCGCGCAGCAGGCCCAGGAACAGGATCGGCCAGGCGAACAGCCCAAGACCCTTGAAGACGCGCTCGGCGCCCGCCTGGAGATGCTGCCCCAGACGACGCCAGACCAGCAGCAGGGCGGCCAGGGCCAGGGTGTAGAGGAACAGATAGGCCACGAACCACATGTGGTTGTAGGTCGGGGTGATCAGGCAGCCGTCCGGGCTGCACCAGTGACCCGAGGCGGTGATGTAGCGAACCCAGAAATGGTCGACGCTCAGCGAGGTGCCCGGATGGGCCGCGATGTACTCGACCACCTGGTAATAGGACTGCGGCGGCACGATCACGACCATCGCGAACAGCAGCGGCGGCAACAGGCGCGCCACCCGCATGGTGGTCAGTTTTCCGACCGAGACCTTGTCGGCCATGAATCGGGTCGCAGCGCCCGAGACCAGGAACAGCAGCGTCAGCCGCCAGGGATTGGTCAGGAACATGGCCAGTTCCAGGGCTTCCACCGGATGCGGCGACTTCACGTGCCAATCCCAGGGCACATAGAACATGCCGACGTGGTAGAGGATCAGCAGGAAGAACGCGCCGACCCGAATCCAGTCGAGGTCGTAGCGGCGATCGGGCATTGAGACCGTTGAAGGCATGACGGGCGAAGGCATGGCGAGGCGTCCGGCTTGAAAAACGATGCGAACGTCGTGACCCGGACCTCCGCCGGGAGCCAAGGGCCAGGGGACGGGCGGCCGCCGACAGGGACGAGCGGAAAACCCACAGGGACGAACGGCGCGCTTTTCGGGCTGAGCGGCGAAGAACGTCTGGGCCTCGGACGCGCCTGGGTGCTGGGCGTCTGCCTGATCTCGTGCATCGCCGTGGTCAACGTCCTGACCATCCGCCACGACGCGCCGCGCCTCGGCACGCTGGCCCCCGCCATCTGGGAAGGCAGCAGCGCCCTGGTGACGATGGCGATCTTCATGATCCCCGCCGCCGTCGCGGTCTGGACCACCCGAACCTCCCCTCGCTGGTGGCGCGCCGCGCCGGTCCACCTCGTCGCGGTCGTGCTCTATTCGGTGCTGCATGTCGCCGGCTTCGTGACCCTGCGCAAGCTGGCCTACCTGGCCTTCATGGGCGAGCCTTACCGGTTCGGGCCGCTGTCGACCGAATTCCCCTACGAGTTCCGCAAGGACCTGATGGCCTACGGTCTGGCCTCGATCATCTACTACCTGTCGCTGAGGCGCAGCGCTCGCGAGGCCGCCGACCACGCGCAGACGGCGGCGACCGCGCCGACCTTCGACATCCGCGACGGCGCCCGGCTGGTGCGCGTGCCGGTGTCCGAGATCCTGGCCGTGCGTTCGGCCGGGAACTACGCCGAGTTCGTGCTCGCCGACGATCGGCGGCCGCTGATGCGGTCGTCATTGAGCGCGCTCGAGGCCGACATGGCCCGGCACGGCTTCCTGCGGACCCATCGTTCGTGGCTGGTCAATCCGGCGCGGGTGACAGGTCTGCGTCCCGAGGGCTCGGGCGACTTCGCGATCGAGCTGGGCGCGGTGGAGGCGCCGTTGTCGCGTCGCTTCCCGCAGGCCTTGACCGCCCTGCGCCGCTAATCCAGCAGCAGTCCCATGACGATGTCGTCCTCGACATGGCCGTCGGGATAGCGGCCGCGTCCGACCATGCGGCCTTCGATCCGAAAGCCCAGGCGTTCGTACAGCCTCTGGGCGCCCAGATTGTTCGCGCCGGTCCACAGCTCGATGCGGCCGACCGGCGGGGTCATCGTCCGGGCCGTCTCGATCAGGACGCGGAACAGGGCCGAGCCCACGCCCCTGCCCTGCCAGTCCGGATCGACGGCCACCGTCAGGTCGGTCAGCACGTGGGTGAAGATCCCGACCTTCATCCGCTCGACGTGCAGCTCGCCGCACACCGCGCCGTCCGCGCCGACCGCCACCAGACCGACCCCGCCGTCCGCAGCGGCCGCCATGGCGTGGGCGACATAGTCGGCGGTCACCTCGTGCGGCTCGCGCGCCAGGCCGCCCGGCAGGGCCGCGACCTTGCGGTGCAGGGCCAGGATGGCCGGCGCGTCTTCGGCGTGCGCGGGCCGGACGGTGAAGTCGCTCATGGTCAGGCGGCTCGCTGGAACGGATAGAACTCACCGCCAAGGTCGAGGATCGCTGTCAGTTCGTCCAGCGCCTCGCGACTCTCGACGATCAGCGCCGGATCGGCCAGGTCGGCGGGCGCCAGACGGTCACGATAGCGGCGCTCGGCCCACGCGTTCAGGCGCTCGTGCAGGCCCGCGTCGAAACGCTGGGCGGAGTTTGTCGCCGCCAGCTCGGCCTCGGTCAGCACMACGCGCAGCCGCAGGCAGGCCGGGCCGCCGCCGTTGCGCATGCTCTGGCGCACGTCGACGTACTCGACCCGCCCGATCGGACCGTTCGAGCTGGCCAGGCCCTGGGCGACCGCGTGGGMGCGCGGATTGTCCCGTGTCTCCCCCGGCGCCAGCAGCACCAGCCGGTCCTCGCCCGGCAGGACCAGGAGCTGGGAATTGAACAGATAGCTCTTCACCAGGTCGTCCATCGGCAGGTCGGCCTCGGAGACCTCGACGAAGACCGGCTCGAACAGGCCGTCGGCGGCGCGTTGCACGCCGTTCCGCATCGCCGCGCCGTCCTCGAAGGCGCGTTCGTGGAACAGCAGACATTCGCGCGTGCCGACGCAGACCACGTCGTTGTGGAACGCCCCGCCGTCGATGGCCGCCCGGCCCTGGCGGGCGAAGACGCCGCGCGCCACGCCGTGGCGGCGCTCGATGGCCTCGAACGCCTCCAGGGTCTGGCGGGCCGGATAGCGGCCGTCCCAGCGTTCGAACGCCTCGCGGCCCCAGACGAACAGGTTCACGCCCGGATCGCCGTGGTCGGCGCACAGCCGCACATGGTTCGCCGCGCCCTCGTCGGCGAAATGGGACTGGGCCGACAGCGGATCGTGGACGGCGAACCGGGCCTCGTCCGGGAACAGGCGGCGCAGGGCGCGGGCGGTCTGGGGACCTTCCAGGCTGCGATGCAGGTTGGTCAGCAGGTTGGCCGGGGTGAAGTGAACGCGGCCGTCGGCGGTGTCGGCGCTGGGCGTGACCGTTGCGGCGTTGGCGGCCCACATCGGCGAGGCCGAACAGGCGGCGGCCGCCAGGGCCGGCGCGTCTTTCCAGGCCTTGCCCAGCACCTCGGCGTCGGTTCCCGAGAACCCTATGGCCCGCAGCAGCGCCAGGTCCGGCCGCTCGTGCGGCGGCAGCACGAACTGGGGCACGCCCCAGTCGGCCAGCTTGCGCATCTTGGTCAGGCCCTCCAGCACAGCGGCGCGCGGATTGGAAACCTCGCCGGCGTTTATCTGGCTGGCGATATTGCCCGGCGACAGGCCGACATACGAGTGGGTGGGCCCGACCAGCCCGTCGCAATTGGCCTCGACCGCTCGCGAGCTCATTCGCGCAGACCCTTGATATCGCCCAGGGTATTGGCCACCGCCTGCGCCTCGAAACTGGCCACCGGATAGGCGCAGTAGTCGGCGGCGTAGTAGGCGCTGGGCCGGTGGTTGCCCGAGCTGCCCAGACCGCCGAACGGCATGGTCCCGGCGGCGCCCGTGGTCGGCCGGTTCCAGTTGACCACCCCGGCCCGGATGCGCTTGAGGAAGTGATCCCAACGCCCTGTTTCATTGGAGACAAGCCCGGCCGACAGGCCGTAGCGGGTGGCGTTGGCGGCGGCGATCGCCTCGTCGAACGAGCCGACCCGGCGCACCTGCAGCAGCGGCGCGAACAGCTCCTCATCCGGCACGGCGTGGCCGGTCACGTCGACCAGACCCGGCGAGACGAACGCCCCGCTGAGGCCGTCGACGGCGGTCATGGGCCGCACGGCTCGGCCAGGCATGGCTTTGGCTCCGGCCAGGGCCATGGCGGCGGCGCGGTCCGAGATCAGCGGGCCCATGAACGGCTCCTCGCGGCCGTTCCAGGGCCCGACCGCCAGGCGCTCCGACAGGGCGGCGACGGCGTCGATCACCGCCTGCCCCGCCGCGTCGTCCGACACGATCAGCCGCCGGGCGCACGAGCAGCGCTGGCCGGTGGTGATGTAGGCCGACTGCACCACCAGGGCCGCCACGGCCTCGGCGTCGCCGACGTCCCAGACCACCAGTGGATTGTTGCCGCCCAGCTCCAAGGCCAGGATCACGTCCGGCCGGTCGGCGAAGTGGCGGCGGAAGAAGGCCCCGGCGGCGGCGGAGCCGGTGAACAGCAGGCCGTCGATCTCCTGGTCGATCAGGGCCTGGCCGACCTCGCGGCCGCCCTGCACCAGGTTGACCACACCCGGCGGCACGCCGGCCGCCTCCAGCGCCTCGACCAGCAGCTGGCCGGCCAGGGGCGTCTCTTCCGACGGCTTGAACACCACCGTGTCGCCGGCCAGCAGGGCCGGCACGATGTGGCCGTTGGGCAGGTGGCCGGGGAAGTTGAACGGGCCCAGCACGGCCATCACGCCGTGCGGACGGTGGCGCAGCACCGCGCGACCGAAGGCCATGTCGCTGGCGTGCTCGCCGGTGCGCTCGTCATAAGCCTTGATCGAGGCCTCGACCTTCCCGGCCATCGAGCCCAGCTCGGCCTTGGTCTCCCAGAGCGCCTTGCCGGTCTCGCGGCTCAGGGCCTCGGCGAAGGTCGCCGTGCGGGCCACCAGCACGTCCTTGTAGCGGCGCAGGACCGCGATCCGCTCGTCGCGCGAGAGGTCGGCCCAGGCGGGGAAGGCCTTGCGCGCGGCCTCGACCGCCGCGGCCACATCGGTCGGACTCGCCGTCGCCTGGCGCCAGATCACCTCGCCGGTGGTGGGATCGACCGAGGTCGCCTCGGAACCCGCGCCCGTCCGCCAGACGCCGTCGATGAACACGCCGCTCATGCCTTCACCCGCACCATTTCGCCGTCCTTCACGCCCAGGGCCGCCGCCGCGTCCCGGCCGATGATCGCGCTCTCGCCGTCGATCAGCACCGGGGCGCGCACCGCCCGGAAGCGGGCCACCGCGCCCGAGCAGATCAGGGCCTCCTCGCCATAGGCGTCCTCGCCCAGCCGCACACGCAGCCGCCGGCCCTCGCGCACCGTCTTGATGTCGTCGCGCCGCGCCGCCACGGTCGGGCCGGCGTCGAAGATGTCGATCAGGCCCGAGAAGCGGAAGCCCTCGGTCTCCAGCATGGCCCGCGCCGCCTCGCCCTCGCGGTGCACCCGGCCGATGGTCTGGGACGCCACCTGGGGCAGCAGCTCGGCGTAGATCGGGTGGCGCGGGGCCAGGTCCAGGATGAACTGGCCGTCGGTCGAGGCGCTCATCATGTCGGCCTCGTCGAACTCCAGCCGGAAGAACTTGCTGGCCACGTGATCCCAGAACGGACAGCMGCCGTCCTCGTCGAACCAGCCGCGCAGCTCGGCCAGCACCATCTCGGCGAAGCGTTGCGGCTCCAGCCCGATCAGCATGTAGCGCGACTGGGCCAGCAGACGCCCCGCCCCGCCCTTGCGGCGCTCGGGCTTGAGGAACAGCGAACCGACCTCGGACCAGCCGGCGCATTCGTTCACCAGCACCAGGGCCCGGTGGTCGAACCGCTTGTCCAGCGTGGGAGAAGACTGGGCCAGGGTCACGACGCGGAACGAGAAATGCGGGCGCTTCAGGCCCACCCCCGCCTTGACCCCGGCCACGCCGACCACGTCCCCTTCGGCCAGGTCCTCGAGCATCAGGGTGTACCAGGCCTCGGGCGCGGCGACCTCGGAATGGAAGCTCTTCTGGGAGAGCTCAAGACGAGCCCGCAGGGTGTGCTCGTCCTCCGGCAGGCTGGTGAAGCCGCGGCCCGACAGGACGGCCAGCTCCATCAGGCTGTCGAAATCGGCGGGCAGCGCGGGACGGACGACAAGCATGCTCAGTGGGTCTCCGCGAGGTCGGTCATGGCGGCGCGCAGGGCGGGACCGTCGATCTCGCCGCTCGCCAGCTTCATCAGGATCACGGCCGACAGCTGGGCGCGCTCGACGAAGCTGTCGGGCCAAGCGTGCTCGGCCTCGCTGTGGATGTCGCCGCCGCGCACCCCCAGGGTGTCGACATTGGGCAGGCCCGAGGCGAACAGGTTGTTGCCCTCGCAGACCCCGCCGGAGGGCTTCCAGGCGATGTCCTGGCCCAGCAGGGCGCCGGCTTCCTTGATCGCCCCGAACAGCCGTTGCTGGGCGGCGTTGAACGGCTTGGCGCCGCGGGTGATGCGGCCATGCAGGTGGGCGTGCAGCCCTTCCCCCGTTCCGGCGACGATCTTGTCGACCTCAGCCTCGAACCAGGCCGCGTCCTCGGCGGCGGGGAAGCGGACGTTGAAGCGCACCACGGCCACGTCGGGCACCATGTTCAGCGGCGAACCGCCGTCGATCTTGGCGATGTTGCAGGTCACGCCGTCGCGCAGCCCGTTCAGGGCGTGCAGGGCCTGGGCGATCCGCGCGGCCTCCATCACCGCGTTGCGGCCGGCGGCGAAGTCGCGCCCGGCGTGGGCCGCCTTGCCGTGGACCACGATGTGGAAGTTGCCCGAGCCCTTGCGGGCGCTGGCCAGGGCTCCGTCGGCCAGGGCCGGCTCGTAGGTCAGGCCCACGTGCCCCTGGCGGGCGAACTGGGCCAGGATCGGGGCCGAGGCGACCGAGCCGATCTCCTCGTCGGGCGACAGCAGAACGCGATAGCCGACCTTGTGCGCCAGCGGATGGCGCTCGAACGCCTCCAACGCCGCCAGCATCACCGAGATGCCGCCCTTCATGTCGGCGATCCCCGGCCCGTGCAGGGCGCCGTCGGGCCGCGTGATCACGGTTCTGAAGCCGGAGGTCTCGGGATAGACGGTGTCGTAGTGACCGGTCAGCACGACCTGGACCGGCGCCTCGGGCCGCACGACCACGGCGATCGCCGCCGGATGCGCCTGCTCGCCGATCCGGCCGTCGGCGCCCACCTCGGGCGAGGTGCCCAATGGGATGTCGGTCGGCGCGGCCGGCAGGTTTCCGAAGGCCTCGAGCAGAACTTGCCGCTGGCGCTCCAGCCCGCCCAGGTGGCGGCTTCCGGAGTTGATCGCGCACCAGCCTATCGCCCGGTCGATGATCACCGGCCCTTGGTCGGCCAGATGTCGCAGGACGGCGCGATCCTCGTCGTTGAGTCGCATAAATCCACTGTCTCCCTCAGTTCAAACTAAACCAAGGGCCGCGGGCAATTCGTGCTTCCTCGCCAGGGGAAACCGGTGGCCCGCGCAACAGCCTTGCTTCGAACGCGTCGGGTCCCGGCCGGGGCCGGAACGGAGAAGCCGGCTAGTTGTAGTCCTTCCGCCAGCGCACCGAAAGCTGGGCGTCACCCTGGCTGCCCAGCTTGGAGATCAGCGACAGCGCCCGCCGCACGCGCCATTCGACCTGGGCCGAGGGCCCTTCGCGGCCGCCGCCGATGATCTCGATATAGACGTCGTCGGTGACGTACTTGCCGCCGGCCACGGTCATGCCCGTGGCGCTGTCGGCGAAGGACAGCCGGTCCAGCCCCGCCAGGCTGCGCAGGTTGCCGATCACGTCGAAGCCGCCGCCGCCGGCCAGGGCCGCCAGGGCCGAGGCCAGCTGGGCGGCCTCGATCGGCTGCAGGTTGGCGGCGGACGAGCCGAACAGCACCTGGGACAGCACCTCGTCCTGCGGCAGCTCGGGCTTGGAGGTCAGGGTGATCTCCGGCTTGGCGGCGGTGCCCTGCACCTTGACCACGGCGGTCAGGGTCGGGTCCTCGCGCACGGCGGTCAGGTCCAGCCGGATGCGGTCCAACTGGGTGGCCAGGCTCACCGTGCCGCTCTGCTCGAACTCGAAGCGCTTGCCGGCGAAATCGTACTCGCCCCGCACCATGCGCGCCTCGCCGTCGAGGACAGGACTGTTGGTCGAGCCGCCGACATGGGCGTTCAGCGACAGCTCCACGTCCAGTCCCCGGCCCCGCACGAAGATCCGCCGCGGCGCCGTCAGGGTGACATCCAGCAGCATGCCGCTGCCGGGAGCCACCTTGCGGACCTCGACGCCCTGATCCATGTCGTCCGGTCGATTGCGTTCGATCACGTCCAGCGAGACCACGCCCGCCGGGGTCTTGGTCTGGGCCGAGACGTCGGCGCGGTCGATGGTCAGGGCGCCGACCATCTTGACCTTGCCGTCGGCGCCGCGATTGACCGTGGTCTGACCGCTGGCCGTCGCGGTGGCCAATTCGTTGTCGATGACGCGGAAGCCCTTCAGATCCAGCTTGAAGCTGCCCAGCCCGTCGCGGGCCAGGCTGATCCGGCCCGAGCCCGACATGGTCCCGCCCTGGCCGTCGCCGGCCGAGACCTGGCTGACGTCGATGGCGTTGTCGGCCAGGGCCACCCGCACGATGACATCGCGCAGGCTCAGGCCCGTCTGGCCGTCGTCGACCCGTCCGCCTTCCAGGCTGGCGCGGCCGGTCAGGCGCGGATCGGCCAGGGTGCCGGCCAGCTCGCCCTCGGCGTCGACCTTGCCCGACACGCTGCGCTCGGAGCTGCCCAGCAGGTCCCACAGCGGCTTGATCTCGCCCTGAGCCGTGAACTGACCGCGCACCGGCCGTTCGCGGCTGATCGCCAGGTGGAACGGCTTGGCCGAGGCCTCGGTCGGCAGGGTCACCTCGGCCTTGGCCTGCAGGCCCTGGCTGTTGGAGCTGGTGGCGTTGATGGTCATCAGGTTGTCGCGCAGCACGCCGCGKATCTCGGCGTTCAGCGATCGGTCGGTGCGCGGKCCGCGTTCCCGGGCGTCGACGAGGTGGGCGTCGAAGTCGCCGGTCAGGGTCGGGCCCGAACCGTTCAGCGACACGCGGGCGTCAACCTTGCCGGCCATGTCGGGATTGATCGCGGTCAGGCTGACCCCCGTCAGCTGCGCCTTGAGCGAGGCCAGGTCGCCGCCGACGTCGGCGTCGAGATCGGCCGCGCCGTCGCCCACCGACAGCCGCAGCCGGGCGCTGGTGCGCGGCCCGCCGAAGCGGATCTGGGCGGTCTCGCGGGTCTTGACCTCGGTGCGCGCCATGGCCCCGGTGGCGTCGAGGGCCAGCTGGTAGTCCTCGCCGCCCTGGGTCAGCACGCCCGAGCCGTTCAGTTTCCAGCGGCCGGAGGGCGACTCGCCCCGGGCGTCGACCGTAAGGGGCAGGCGCGCCATCGGACCGGCGGCCTTGATCGCCGCGTGCCGGACCTTCCAGGTCCCGCTGGCGATGTCCTCGGCGGCGAGGTCCAGCTGGGCCACGGCGCCCGCCGCGCCGTCGGTGATCTTGGCCGTGCCGCTGACCCGCCCCTGGGGCAGGAAGGCGCCGGGCCCGATGGCCACCGTCAGGTCGGCCGTGGCCGGACGGCCGCTGCGCAGCGAAACCGCGCCCTTGGCCTTGGCCCCGCCGGCGTCGACGTCCAGGTCGGAAAGCTCCAGCCCGCCGGGCGCGAAGTTGAAGGCCGCGTGGCCCTTGGCCGGACCGTACTGGCTGCCGGCCTCGATCGAGGCCGTGCCGTCGCCGCCGTCCGGACGCTTGGAGAAGGACAGCACCACGTGGGCGTCCTTCAGCGGCAGACGCGGTACGTCGATGGAATCGAAGTCGGCGATCAGGTCGGCCTTGGGCGCGGCCAGGGTTCCGGTCAGCGCCCCCGTGCCCTTGGCCTTGCCCGCCACCTCGACCGGGCCGGCCACGAACGGTCCGGTGGCCGTCCAGTCCAGCTTGAAGGCCAGGGCCGTGCCCGGACCCAGCACGCCGGCGGTCCGGACCGAGGCGGCCGAGCCGTCCAGCTTGGCGTCGGCCACCGACAGGCGCTCGTTGGCCCACGAGCCGCGCGCCTCCAGCCGCGGGGTCTTGCCGAGCAGGCGGTCCAGCTCCGGCAGGCCGGTGGCGAAATTGCCGCCGCGCGCATCGACGTTCAGCATCCAGGGCTTGTTGACGCCCTGGCTGGCGGACCATTTGGCGGTGACCTGCCCGGCCATCCCCGCATGGACCGGCGCCAGGGACGCCACCTTGGCCTCGCCCTTGAAGGACAGGCCGCCCAGGATGCCGCGCTCGCCCTGGGCGTCGACCTTCAGGTTGGGGGCCTGGACCTTGGCCGAGCGGATCAGGAAGCGGCCGTCCTTCAACCGCGCGCCCTCGAACTGGGCCGAGGGCGAACGGCCCAGCACGGCCAGCAGGCCCTGCCCGCCTCCGCCCTCGGTCGTGGCCTCGGCCTTGATGCTCAGCTCGCCGCGCTTCCAGCCGACGGTGGCCGGCCCCTTGGCCCGCGCCAGCTTGTAGCCCAGCCAGGACAGGTCGCGGACGTCGATACGGCCGTCGACCAGGAAACCGTCGCCGGTCAGGCGGAAGACCCCCTCGGCTACGCCCGCGCCCATCGTCGGCAGCGGGGTCAGGCGCGAGAGGTTGGCGACCCGGGCGTTGAACTTCAGACCCTCGGGCGCGGTGATCCGCTTGCCCAGGTCGGCGGGGCCGTGGGCGGTCAGGTTCAGGTTCTGGCTGTCGATCTTGAGGTCCAGCACGTTGAACGCGCCGGCCTTGCGACCGACGATCGAGAAGGCCGCGTCGCCCCCGAACATCTTCTCCTCGCGGTCGGTCAGGGTGGAGGCCGCCAGGTCGATATGGCCCGCCGCCGATCCGCCCTGCGGCGTCCAGGCGCCGCCCGCCTTCAGCGGCGTGGCCGATCCAGATCGGGCCAAGACCGTGAAGGCGCCMTGGCTGGTGGTGCCGTGGGCCTTGGCGTCCAGGTCGAACGGCCGGTCGGGCGACAGGCCCAGCGCCCCGGCCAAGGCCCCGCCGTTGGCCTCGCGGCCCTCGGCGTCGAGCAGCAGGGTCTTGTCGCGCCCCAGGTCGAAGACGAGCTTCAGGTGGTCGCCGGCGTGCATGCGGCTCAGCGCCGTGATGGCGCCCTTCTGGCCGCCCAGCCGCTGGGACTCGTAGTCGCCGCTGAGGTCGAAGTCGCCGGCCCGGCGGCTGAACTCCGGACGGGTGATCAGGCGCAGAGCCACGTGGTCCAGGTCCACCGACAGCGGCGCGGCGCTGGACTTGCCCTTCGGGGTCAGGGTTGGGCGACGCAGCACCACGACCTGGCGGGCCGTGATCTCGTCGGCGTGGAAGCGGCGGTAGAACAGTTCGGCCGGCCGCCAGTCGACGTACAGGTCGGACGCCTCCAGCCAGACGCCCTTCTCGTCGCTGATCGTCAGGCGGCGCACGCCGAAGGCGTCCCAGATGTCGCCGGTCAGGCCTTCGATCTTAAGGCGGCCGATGCGGCCCAGCTTCAGGCCGCTGGTGCGGGCCTCCAGGAAGGCGCGGCCCTGCGGGGTGACCGCCCCGAACCGCACGCCGCCTAGCAGCACGCCGACCAGCACCACCAGGCTCACCGAGACGATGATGATCAGGCCCGGCCAGCCGATCTTGCGCGCGACCTTGGTCGCGGCCTCGGCGACGACCTCCGTCGCGTCTTCAGGCGGCGGTCCGCCGGGGGGTGTCTGGGCTTCGGTCAAAAGGCCTGCCCGATGCTGATATAGACCTGGAACGACGGATCGCCCTCGCGCTTGCTGATCGGCATGGCGATGTCGGCGCGGATCGGCCCGAAGCCCAGGTCGTAGCGGATGCCGACGCCCACGCCGACTCCGAAATCATCGCCGTTGGGCCACTTGTCCACGCCGACCCCGCCGGCGTCGACGAAGGCCACGCCGCCCCACTTGTCGGTGAACTTGTGGCGCAGCTCCAGCGAGGTCTCCAGCACCGACAGGCCGCCCTGCGGCGTGGTGGTGTTGTCGATGCGCGGACCGATGGCCTGATAGGAATAGCCGCGCACCGAGCCGCCGCCGCCGGCGTAGAAGCGGTTCGAGGCCGGCACCTCCGGCATGGTGCCGCCCAGGATCTGGCCGGCCTTGAAGCGTCCCGCCAGCACGGTGCGCGCGCCCTGGCCGAACGGCAGGTAGGCCGTGGTCTGGGCCTGGACCTTGAGGAAGGCCATGGTCAGGTCGCCGGTGATGGCGGTCGGCTCGGCCCGCGCGTCCAGCCGCCAGCCCTTGGTCGGGTCCAGAATGTTGTCGGAGTGGTCCCAGGCCTGGGCGCCCAGCAGGGTGAAGGTGGCGAAGTTCTGCTGGACGTCGGTTGTCACGCCGTTGACCGTCTTGGGCGAGTCGACCTGCGACAAGTCCAGCGAGACGCCGTAGGTGCGATAGACGGTCGTCCGCAGCTTGCGGGTCAGGTCCGCGCCGAGATGGAGGCCGGTTTCCACATAGGCGTCAGTGTCTTCGCGGAAGATGGCGGTGTTCAGCTTCAGGGTCTGCTGGCTGCGCCGCCAGTGCGGCAGGGCCAGCTCGGCTTCCAGGCGGCTGTCCAGCCGGCCCAGGCGCGCCGTCAGGGTGGTGGTGTCGGCCCGGTGGAAGCGGTTGTAGTGGATCCACTTGGCGTCCGCGCCGGGCCCGTCGGTGCTGGAATAGTTAGCGGCCAGTTCGACCGTCCGGGACTTGCGGTCGGACACGGTGACGATCACCGGGCGCAGGCCGTCGGCCAGCGCCTTGTCCTTGGGGGCCAGCGAGACCGAGACCGTGTCGTAGACGCCGGTGTCGCGCAGACGGCGTTCCAGCTCGGCGATATCGTCCGGCTCGTAGATGTCGCCCGACTTCCAGGGCGCCAGCTGCTTGATCCAGGCGGGGTTCGAACGCCCCTGGGTCACCACCTCGATCCCGTCGACATGGGTCAGGTCTCCCGCCGCGATGTGGAAGACGGGCCGCAGGGTGTGGTCGGCGTGATCGACGACGACCTCGCGCGGCTCGGCCGCGGCGTCGGCGTAGCCCAGCTGTTGGACCTGAGAGACGACGCGCCCTTCGGCCGCCAGGACGTCGACGGCGCGGCCCGGCGCGCCGGGCACGAGGCGGATCACGCTTTCGGCGCGCTTGACGACGCCTTCGTCCGGTTCAGCCCCGCTCCAGGCCAGCCTGGGATCGGCGATCACGAAGACCGGGCCGGGGGTGATCTTGAGAATCGCGCGGGGCGGATCGGCTTCGGAGACGTCCGGCTCGACCACGTAGGCGTAATAGCCTTCCGACCGCAGCACCTGGACGGCGTCGTCGCCGGCGTCGCGGGCGCGGCGGCGGGCCTCCGAACGGCTGCGCGGCGGCGCCTTGGCCTCGACCATGGCGCGCTGGATCGCTTCGCGCAGCGCCTTGTCCTCGACGCCGGTGATGCTGGCCGCGGGTTCGGCCGCGTTGGCGTGGCTGGCGGCCATCAGGGCCGCCGCGGTCACGCCAAGGGCAAATCTCTTACGCACCAAGCCTTCCGAGTCCCCGCGCGAGCGCCCCCGAACCCCTGTAGTCGCCCCCCCGCCGACTGTCACGCGGTGAAATTTCCCGGATCGCTTCCGCGCCCCGGTTCCGTCGGTGATCGGAGGGCGCCCAAATGTTGGGCAGTCTCCACCATCGGCTCTTTGCGCGGCGAAAAGCACCGCTCGCGGCGTTCGTGCGTTCTAGGCTGGATCGGGACGCGTCCCCTCGATAGCGGCGCGCAGGGCGGACACAATGGACACGGGCGTGGCGGCGAAAATCCAGGACCTCGACGATACTCCCAGCCTGCCGATGACCGGCGCTGCGTACCTGCCGGGYGCGGCCTATGACGAGATGATCGCCCAGGGCGGCGACGTGCGGGCCCACTACGCGGCGCTGCAGACCCGAATCTCCACCCTGGGCGCCGGCGAGCTGGCCGACCGGCAGCGGACGCTCGAGCGGTCGTTCCTGCTGCAGGGCATCACCTTCACCGTCTACGGCGCCGACAGCGCGACCGAGCGGATCATCCCCACCGACCTGTTCCCCCGCATCCTGCCCGCCCAGGAGTGGGCCAAGATCGAGGCCGGCCTGACCCAGCGCCTGCAGGCGCTGAACATGTTCCTCGCCGACATCTACGGTGAGCAGCAGATCCTGATGGACGGCGTGGTCCCGCGCGAACTGGTGCTGGGCGCCCCCTCGTACCGTCGCGAGATGCAGAACCTGTACGTACCGCACAAGGCCTACGCCAACGTCTGCGGCAGCGACCTGATCCGCGGCCAGGACGGCGAGTTCGCCGTGCTGGAGGACAATCTGCGGGTGCCGTCCGGCGTGTCCTACATGCTGGCCAACCGCGACGCCTCCAAGCGCACCTTCCCCAGCGCCTATCGCGAGGCCGGGGTGCGGCCGGTGGAGCGCTATCCCGACCTGCTGCTGGCGACGCTGAAGAGCATGAGCGCCGACTGGCGGCCCAACCCGCAGGTCGTGGTCCTGACGCCCGGCGTCTACAACTCCGCCTATTACGAGCACGCCTATCTGGCGCGGCTGATGGGCGTGCCGCTGGTCGAGGGGCGCGACCTCGTGGTCCATGACAACATGGTCTACATGCGCACCACGACGGGCCTGCGCCGGGTGGACGTGATCTACCGCCGGGTGGACGACGACTTCATCGACCCCCTCACCTTCCGCCGGGATTCGTCGCTGGGCGCGGCCGGGCTGTTCAACGCCTACCGGGCCGGCAACGTGGTGATGTGCAACGCCCCGGGGACCGGGGTCGCCGACGACAAGGCCGTCTACGCCTTCGTGCCGGATATCATCCGCTACTATCTGGGCGAGGACCCGATCCTGCCGAACATCGAGACCTTCCTGTGCCGCGAACCGGCCCAGCTGAGCCACGTGCTCGACAACCTGGACAAGCTGGTGGTCAAGGCCGTGGGGGCCTCGGGCGGCTACGGCATGCTGGTGGGGCCGCACGCCTCGGCCAAGGAGCGGGCCGAGTTCGCCGACGCCCTCAAGGCCGACCCGGCCAACTACATCGCCCAGCCCACCATCCAGCTGTCGACCGCGCCCTGCCTGGTCGACGGCCGTATCGAGCCCCGTCACGTCGACCTGCGCCCCTTCATCCTGTCGGGCGAGAAGACCGTGGTCACCCCGGGCGCCCTGACCCGCGTGGCGCTGAAACGGGGCTCGMTGGTGGTTAATTCCAGCCAGGGCGGCGGCAGCAAGGACACCTGGGTGCTGGCCGAGGAGAACGGCCACAACGGCAACGGCCATAACGGCAACGGTCACAACGGAGGCGGCGCCCATGATGCTCGCTAGGGTCGCCGACAGCCTCTACTGGCTGGGCCGCTATATCGAGCGGGCCGAACACCTGTCGCGCCTGTCGACGGTGATGCTGAACGCCACCCTCGACCAGACCGACGCCGGCGCCGAGGCCGTGCGGATCGCCCTGTCGGCGGTCGGCGAGACCGAGCTCAAGTCCGGGGCCTTCGAGGCGGCCAACGGCCTGGTGCTGGATCGCACCGACGCCAACTCGGTGGTCGCCTCGCTGTCCCGGGCCCGGGAGAACGCCCGCCAGGTCCGCGACCAGATCACGACCGAGACCTGGGAGCGGCTGAACCTGCTGTACCTGAAGGTCATGGACCGCAATGCGGGCCGAGAGTTCGCCGACAATTCGGTGACCTTCCTGCACGACATCATCGCCGACGTGCACCTATTCAAGGGCGCCGCCGACACCACGATGAGCCATGGCGAGAGCTGGCGGTTCATGATGGTCGGCATCTATCTCGAGCGGGCCCAGCTGATGGCCAGCCTGCTGGAGGCCTGTTTCGCCGAGGACAGCCCCAAGGTGAACGACCACCTGGCCCTGGTCGCCGTGCTGCKGATGGGCTGCGCGCTGGAGCCCTATCTGCGGGTCTACACCGCCGAGATCGAGCCGCGGCACATCCTGGAGTTCATGGTCTTCGACGAGGATTTCCCGCGCTCGATCCGCTTCGCCACCAGCCAGATCGAGAAGCACCTCAGCGAGCTGGCCCGCCACGTCGAGGCCACCGGCCGCGCGGCGCCCGAACGGCTGGCCGGCCGCCTCAAGGCCCGGCTGGAGTTCGCCGACGTCGGCGAGTTGGAAAGCCAGGGCGCCGGCGAACTGCTGACCACCGTGGCCAACGAATGCGCCCGCATCCACCAGGCGATCTACGAGACCTTCGTCGCCTATCCCCTGGAAATGCGCCTGCCTGCTTGAGAATTGGAATCCCGCCGTGCTGCTCGAAATCCGCCACGTCACCCAGTACCATTACGAACAGCCCGTCCGCGAAAGCCTGATGGAGCTGTGGATGCAGCCGCAGAAGGGCGCCCGCCAGCGGCTGGTCAGCTTCGAGCTGGACATCGAGCCGGCCGCCCAGGTGTTCTCGTACGCCGACAGCTTCGGCAACGCCGTCTATCATTTCGACGTGCCCCAACCGCATGACGGCCTGACCATCATCGCCCGCTCGGCCGTCGAGACCGAGCCGGTGCACGAATGGCCTCTGCCGCTGGACATGGGCGAGTGGGAACGGCTGAAGAGCGCCTTCGTGCGCGGCGAGTGCTTCGACTATCTGCGGCCCCACGGCTTCGTCCAGGTGACGCCCGCCCTCGAGACGTTCATCGCCGAGCACGATCTTGACGCCCTGCGCCGCAAGGACCCGTTCTCGGCGGTCCAGGCCCTGTGCGACACGATCTACAAGGCCTTCGAATACCAGCCCGGGGTCACCGACGCCGACAGCCCGATCGACCTGGCGCTGAGCGCCGGCCGGGGCGTCTGCCAGGACTTCGCCCACGTCATGCTGGCGGTCTGCCGCGCCTGGGGCATCCCCGCCCGCTACGTCTCCGGCTACCTGTTCACCGACCGCGAGGCCGGCGACCGCTCCGATCCCGACGCCACCCACGCCTGGGTGGAGGTGTTCCTGCCCAGCTATCGCTGGGTGGGGTTCGATCCGACCAACAATGTGATGACCGGCGAACGCCACGTCGCCGTGGCCGTGGGCCGCGACTACAGCGACGTCACCCCGTCGCGCGGCGTCTACAAGGGCGATTCCGAAAGCCACCTGGCCGTCGGCGTCTCGGTGCGCCGGGCGCGGGCGGCGGTGGCCGAGCCGGAGTTCCTGCGCCTGCCCCGCCCCGCGGCCCCGCTGGGCTCGGCCAACCGCCGCCGGGCCAGCGCCGACGCCATCCGCGAACAGCAGCAGCGCCAACAGCAGCAGTAGACCGTTCGGCCCGACGCATCCTAGGTTAGCGCTAACAAAGCGACGACCTGGGGAGGGCGCGGATGTCGGAAGGCTTGAGCGGGGCGTCGCCCCGTCTCGCGATCGTGGACGGTCTGCGGGGCTACGCCCTGATGGGCCTGTTCCTGGTCCACATGCTGGAATATTTCGAGCTCTACTGGTCCGACCCAACGCCCAATCCGGTGACCACGGCGGTCTTCACCCTCTTCATGGGCAAGACCTTCTCGCTGCTGGCCCTGTGCTTCGGCTTCAGCTTCTTCGTGATGATGGACGGCGCCGCGCGGCGGGGCCAGCCGTTCGCCGGGCGCTTCGCCTGGCGGCTGACCCTGCTGGCGGGGATCGGCCTGCTGCACGGCCTGGTCTATCGCGGCGACATCATCGTGGTGCTGGCCCTTGCGGGCTTCGTCCTGATCCCCTTCGACAAGGTCCGATCCAACCGCGTGCTGCTGGCCGTGGCGGCGATCTGCTTCCTGCAGCCCTATATCCTGCTGTGGATCGCGGCGGGCGCGGCCGGCGCGCCGTGGGCGCTGAACAAGCCGCACTTCTTCTCCGACCCGGCCATGGCGACCTATCTGACCGGCGACCTCGGCCAGGTGCTGCGGGCCAACCTCTGGGACGGCCAGGTCAACAAGTGGTGGTTCTTCATCGAGACCGGCCGCTGCGTCCAGGTGCTGGGCCTGTTCCTGATCGGGCTGGTGCTGGGTCGGATCAGCTTCTTCGCCGACCTGGGACGGTTCGCCCGGGGCCGCGCCGTGGCCCTGGTCGCCGTCGTGCTGTTCGCCGCCCTCTGCTCCGTCCTGAAGGGCAAGACCGGCGGGCATCACAGTGGTCCGGTGTTCTGGGCCAACATGCTGTTCGGCGGCTGGTTCGACCTGTCGTGCATGGCCGCCTCGGTGCTGGTCTTCATCCTGGCGTGGCGGGCCGGCGGCGAGGTGTTGCTGCGCGCCCTGGTCCCGGTGGGGCGGATGACCCTGACCCTCTATGTCGCCCAGTCGCTGGTGTTCATCCCACTGTTCTACCCGCTCGGCCTGGGCCTCTATCGGGGCATGATCCCTCCCCTCGCGCTGGGGATCGGCCTGGTCGCCGTGGCGGCGCAGCTGGTCCTGGCCTCGGCGTGGTTCAGGGCCTTCCACTACGGTCCGCTGGAGTGGCTGTGGCGGTGCGGGACGCGGCGGTCGTTCGACATCCCGTTCCGGCGCCGGCCCCAGCCGCAATCCGCCTAGGCCGGATAGACGTGGCTCTTGCGGGCCGCGACCTTGATCGTCCCGGTGAAGCGGGCGGCCTCGGCGCGCGAGCCGCTGATCTCGATGTGGCGGCCGTCGGCCGTGACGGCGGAGGCCGACGCCAGGGCGCCCTGCACGTGGACCCGGTCGACCCGGACCTCGAAGCCGCCGTCGTCCAGGGCGAAGTCGTGCGGTCGCACGAAGGCCACGGCCGCCCCGTCGGCGACGCCGTTGGCGCCGAACGAGACCGCGCCCGAGGTGAAGCGTCCGCCCGAGACCGCGCCCTCGAACCGGTTGGCCTCGCCCACGAAGCCGCAGACGAACGGGGTGGCGGGATTGTCGTGCACTTCGTCCGGCGTGCCGATCTGCTCGATGCGGCCGGCGTTGAGGATGGCCACGCGGTCGGCCAGGCCCAGGGCCTCTTCCTGGTCGTGGGTGACGAAGATGGTGGTGACGCCGGTGGCGTCGTGCACCCGGCGCAGTTCCTTGCGCAGCGACTTGCGGACCGTGGCGTCCAGGGCGCCGAACGGCTCGTCCAGCAGCAGCACGCTGGGCTGCACCGCCAGGGCCCGCGACAGGGCCACGCGCTGGCGCTGGCCGCCCGACAGCTGCGAGGGGTAGCGCTTGCCCAGGCCGTCCAGCTCGACCAGCTTCAGCAGCTCGTCGACCCGGCGGGCGATCTCGGCCTTCGGCGGCTTGTCCTTGCCCTTCCGCACGTCCAGGCCGAACGCGATGTTTCGGGCCACGGTCATGTGCTTGAACAGGGCGTACTGCTGGAACACGAAGCCGACGCGGCGCGCCGCAGCTGAGGCAAAGGTGACGTCCTCGCCCTCGAACAGCACCTGGCCGGCGTCGGGGAATTCCAGGCCCGCGATCGTGCGCAGCAGGGTCGTCTTGCCCGAGCCCGACGGACCCAGCAGGGCCACCAGCTCGCCGTCGGCGATCTCGAGGTCGACATGGTTCAGGGCCGGATAGCGGCCGAACTTCTTTTCGACGGAACGGATGGAGATGGTCATGGGAGGATCTTCGTTCCGGTTCTTAGTGTCCGCCGCCGCGCTTGACGTCGGGTTGGGCGATCTCGAGCGCGCTCTTGAGCACCAGGGTCACGATCGCCAGCAGGCAGAGCAGGCCGGCCACGGCGAAGGCTGAGACGAAGTCGTACTCGTTGTACAGAATCTCGACGTGCAGCGGCATGGTGTTGGTCAGGCCGCGGATGTGGCCGCTGACCACCGAGACGGCGCCGAACTCGCCCATGGCCCGGGCGTTGCACAGCAGCACGCCGTACAGCAGGCCCCAGCGCACGTTGGGCGCCGTCACCCGCCAGAAGGTGTAGAGGCCCGAGGCGCCCATCGAGACGGCGGCCTCTTCCTCCGACACGCCCTGCTCCTGCATCAGCGGGATCAGCTCGCGGGCGATGAACGGGAAGGTCACGAATATCGTCGCCAGCACGATGCCGGGGATGGCGAAGATGATCTTGATGTCGTGGTCGATCAGGCGCTCGCCGAACCAGCCCTGCAGGCCGAAGACCAGCACGTAGATCAGGCCCGCCACGACCGGCGACACCGAGAACGGCAGGTCGATCAGGGTGATCAGCAGCGGCTTGCCGGGGAAGTCGTGCTTGGCGATCGCCCAGGCGGCGCACAGGCCGAACACGGCGTTGAACGGCACGGCGATGCCGGCGGTGATCAGGGTCAGCTTGATCGCGGCCCAGGCGTCGGGCGTCGAGATCGCCGCCAGCGCGGGACCCAGTCCCTTGCGCAGCGCCTCGGCGAACACCGCGGCCAGCGGCAGGATCAGGACCAGGCCCAGAAAGGCCAGGACCAGGCCGATGACCACGGCCTTGGCCCACAGCGGATCGTCGGTCGGATGGCGGGCGTGAGCCCGGGTCGGAGCGGCCATCAGACGAACCTCCGCGACCAGGCCTGGATGGCGTTGATGACCAGCAGCATCAGGAACGAGACGGCCAGCATGACCAGGGCGATGGCCGCGGCGTTGGCGTACTCGAACTGCTCCAGCTGGATGATGATCAGCAGGGGCGCGATCTCGGACTTGTACGGCATGTTGCCGGCGATGAAGATCACCGAGCCGTACTCGCCCACCCCTCTGGCGAAGGCCAGGGCGAAGCCGGTCAGCCAGGCAGGACCCAGGGCCGGCAGGATGATCCGGCCGATGGTGGCGAAGCGCCCGGCGCCCAGGCTGGCGGCGGCTTCCTCCACGTCGGCCGACAGGTCGCGCATCACCGGCTCCAGGGTGCGGACCACGAACGGCAGGCCGATGAAGATCAGGGCGATGGTGACGCCGACAGGGTTGTAGGCGGCCTTGATCCCCAGCGGGGTCAGGTACTGCCCGACCCAGCCGTTGGGGGCGTACAGCGTGGCCAGGGCGATGCCGGCCACGGCGGTGGGCAGGGCGAACGGCAGGTCGACCAGGGCGTTGACCACGGCCTTGCCGGGGAACTCGTAGCGGACCAGGGCCCAGGTGGTCAGCACGCCGAACACCCCGTTGATCACGGCGGCGACGAAGGCCGCGCCGAAGGTCAGGCGATAGGCGGCGACGGCGCGCTCGGAGAAGGCGGCGGCCAGGAACTGGGCCGGCGACAGGCTGGAGGCCTTGATGGCCACGGCCGACAGCGGGATCAGCACGATCAGCGACAGGACCGTCAGGGTGACGCCCAGCGTCAGGCCGAAGCCGGGAATGGCCGAGCGGCGCCGGAACAGGGGTCGTCGCGCAGGGCGTGCGGAAATCGTCTCGGCGGTCATCGGGTGATCGTCGTCCAGCATCCGCGTCGGGCTCCGCAACGGAGCCATGAAAACAAGAACGCGCCAAGCGCCGAAAAGGGCGAAGGGCGTGGTGAAGCTGAGCGGCTTAAATCCCTACACGGCCAGTGGGGTCAATTGAGTTCGTCGAAGGCGGGGGCCAGAAAAACTGTGGGGGTGAACTGTCCCGAGGCTGCGGCGGCGAACACTTGCCCCCTACGGACCGCTTCGCGGTCGTCTTCCCCCAAAAGGGGGAAGAGGCGCGCGGTGCGGTGTCTCCGCCCCCTCGCCGCGACAGGCGGCGAAGCCGCCAGGTGGGGGCAAGCGGGTGTGATCTCACGCCAAGGGCCATGAGCTGGTGGGAAGGGTGCGAAGCGCCCGGGCCTCGCCCGGAGAAGCTTTGATGTTGTTACCGTTTCGACGAAGACAGGCGCTTCGCGTGGAGCCGTTATCCGGAAGCCTTCGGGGCGCCGATTTTTAACCGGCTCCGATGGAGGCCCCCGACGGGCGGAGAGTTGGCGCTCTCCGGACCGCCCGGGCGATTTCAGCCCGGGCCTGCCGGCTTCTCCGTCTCCCCGAGCGCCGGAGCTTCGTCGCCACGTGGGCGAACCTGCTCCAACTCCAACCCAGGGCGTCTCCGAGGAGACACGACGGACGAAGCCTTCCCGCTCGTCCACCCCTGAAAGCCGCATCGGTCGCCGTACGTGCGCCCTCCCCCGCCTTCAGGTGACGAGCATTATGCGGCCGCCTGGAAGCCCAAGGATCGGAAACGAGTATTTTTCTCTAGCGCGTTGATTTCGTTGAGCTCGACCTCGCGCCCCACGGGGATGGACGCAGCGGCCGATGGACAGCGTGTTCGTCGCATGGTTGAACAGGCATCAGTTCAAGGGGGCTTCAGACATGACCGACACGACCGCCGTTCCGCGCCGATTCGAGATTGGGCGCGTGATTTCCGGGACCTTCGGGGTCATCGGCCGCAACTTCGGTCCGTTCGCCCTGATGGCCCTGCTGCTGGGCGGCCTGCCCAACCTGCTGGTCGGCCTCAGCCAGACCTGGATCGCCGTCGACGGCTACAAGACCTTCTCGCCGCAGGTGTTCGGCGGCTGGGCCGTGGGCCTGATCGTGATGCTCGTCGCCGCGTTCGTGCTGCAGGCCGCGATCGTCCACGCCACGGTGGCGGACCTGAACGGCCGCCGCGTGTCCGTGGGCGACAGCCTCAAGGTCGGGCTGAGCAACTGGCTGCCGCTGCTGGGCCTGGCGATCCTGATGGGCCTGGGCGTGATGGTCGGCTTCGTGCTGCTGATCGTTCCCGGGATCATCCTGGCGGTGATGTGGTCGGTCGCCGTGCCGGCCAAGGTGGTGGAGAAGATCGGCGTGACCGACGCCTTCCAGCGCAGCCGCGACCTGACGCGCGGACGCCGCTGGGCCATCTTCGGCCTGTTCGTCATCTATGTGATCGCGGTGTGGATCGTGGAGGCGCTGATCATGGCCGCCGCCATGCCGTTCATCCTGTCCAAGGGCCTGCCGACGGTCGAGACGGCGACCGGCTTCACGGCCCTGAACGCCGCCACCACGGTCGCCTCCGCCCTGATCGCCACGATCAGCACCCTGGTCAGCACGGCCGGCGGCGCCACCCTCTATTCCGAACTGCGGAGCACGCGCGAGGGCGTCGGCCCCGAAGCCATGGCCTCGGTGTTCGACTGACCGTGGTCGACGCCGCCGCTAGCGGCCGGTTCGACAGCGGGCGCGCCGTCAGGCGGATGTTCGCGTTGTTGAAACGCGACATCGCCGCCAATCTCGTCTGGTCCATCGTCTTGGCCGCCCTGCCGGACCTGGCGATGACCTATGCGAGCCAGCACTTCTCCGAGGTGGACGCACCTTTCAGCTCGCCCGCCAACTGGGGCATGTTGGCCGGGGCCATGCTGGCGTCGATGCTCGGCCTGGTMGCGCTGCAGGCCGTGATGGCCCGTCGCGCCGYCGCGAAAGGCGATTACGGCCCCACCTCTTCCAGCGGTGCGTTCGGCAGCTTGAACGACTACCTGGCCCTTCTGGCGCTGGGCCTGGTCACGAGCCTGGGCATCATGGCCGGCTTCTTCCTTCTGGCCATTCCGGGGCTCATCCTTTCCCTGGCCTGGTTCGTGGTTGTTCCGGCCATGGTGAGCKAGCGCCTGGGGGTGATGGAGTCCATCCGCCGTAGCAGCGCCCTGACGCGCGAGGTCAGGGGTTCCATCTTCGGACTGTGGTTCGTCGTCGGCTTGGTGAGCGGGATAGCGACCTGGCTGATCAGCCTCCTTGTCGGCGCCCTGGAGGTCCCGGCGCTCGCTCTCGTCGTCAATGCCTCGGTTCAAGCCGTAACCGGCCTCGTGAACGCCGCCCTCGTCTTGGCGGTGTATCAGGACCTGCGCGAGAGCCAGGAAGGCTCGCCCGGCGATCGCCTGGTCGAGGTCTTCGCCTAGCGGCCGGCGCTCACGCGGTCGTCGTGGCCGCGCCGTCTCCGTCATCGTCGCCCGACGACTTGAAGAAGCTGTTGGCCTTCTCAACCAGCCACTTCAGCGCGTTCTCGGACGCCAGGCCCGCGAACAGACCCAGCGAGGCCAGGGCCGGCGGCGACAGCTGGTTCACCGCCTGGGTGGCCTCGGTCGCCTGGGGCTGGATCAGGAAGCTGGCGCCCGCCGAGATGACGAAGAACACCGTGAACCCGGCCAGCGCCCCCAGCAGCGGCCGGATGCCGAACGCCATCCAGGTCCGGTCGGGCTCGCCCTTCGGCGCCGCCAGCATGCCGAGCTCGACATACAGCGAATAGACGGCCGCCCCGATGGCCCCCATGAGGCCGGTGAAGCTGGCGACGATCACGCCCGACGGCAGGAAGAAGGCGAACTCGAACAGCGGGATGGCGCGTTGCTTGTTGAAGCTGAGCGCGACGGCCTTCTGATCCTCGGTCGAGCCTTCGTCGGCCCCTACGGGCCCCGTGACCGGCTGGTCAGCCTGATCCGCCTGGTCCGTCTGATCCGTTGAGGCAGGCGGCTTGGTCCCGTTGTACTCGGCCTTAGCTGCGGCGAGGGCGGCCTTGGCGTGGCCATTGCGATMCACCAACTCAGCGCCGCGGAACTGCTCGGCCCGATAGGCTTCATAGAGCCGCTGGGCGGTCGCGACCCGTTTTGGAATCTCGGCCCCCTCGCCCCAGGTTCGCTGTTCGCTATCGGTGATGATGTCGGTCAAGCAGGCCTCGAGTTCACAGTTCGGTTGCGTGCCGCGAAGCGAAATCCACACTGAATTGATGGCAGCAGTGCTCCTCTGCTTGGCTTGATCCGTACTCACCGCCGAACCCCGGATTTTCTCGTCGAGCGCGGTCAGTTCCTGGCTGGTGCGCTCGATCTCGGCTTCCAGGGCGGTCAGGCGATCGGCCAGCCGGCTGATCGTGAACGGGGCGAGGCGCGAATTGGCGCCCACGGCCACCCGCGCCGCCGACTGGGTCTCGATGACCGTGTAGAAGAAGGCGAAGATCGCCGGGACAAGGACGAACCAGACAAGCCCCAGCAGCACCCGGTTGGCGATCCGAATCCAAGACAGGTCCATGCCCGATCGCTCCCCGAGAACGTCTCCACCCTCTCAGATTGCGCTCAAATATATCTCTACCACAACGTTATAACGACCGCTCCGGGCCGAGGCGTCAGCTCTTGTCGTGCTTGTCCTTGCGGCGCTTGCCCAGCAGCAGGCGCGATTCCAACCTGCCCCGCAGGGCCGCGTAATAGGCCGCCAGGAAGTCGCCGTCCGACTCGTAGGGCGCGGACTGCCAGCCGATCTTCAGGCGGATGCGGGCCGCGACCAGGGCGATCGTCTTGCTTTCGTAGCGGCGCAGCACGTCCTCCAGCACGTGCAGCTCCTTGACGCCGTAGGCGTCCAGCTGGGCCTGGGTGAACTTGAACCGGCCGACCGGCGGCCGCGAGGTCTCGACCAGGTCGGGCGCCAGCTTGCGGGTCGGCGCCTTGACCACCCAGGTCCCGGCCACCAGGTCGCCCACCCGCAGGCGGTCGCGGTTGAACAGCGGGAACAGCACGAAGACCGCGCACCACACCAGGCCCGCCAGGTTGATCCAGGCGCTGACCTTGTCGCCGCTGGAGACCAGGAAACTCAGGGGCAGGTAGAGCTCGATCTCACGCATGGCGTTGCGGGCGAAGATGGCGTCGGCGGTCAGGCGGCCGCCGTTGCGCGCCGCCACCCGCACGCCCATGGCCCGCTTGCCCGGCGTGGCCGCGCCCGGGGTCAGCTCGAACAGCACGAAGTAGAGGTTGCGCAGGATGAAGAACACCAGCAGCCCCACCGTGCCGACCAGCTCCCAGCCCTTGCCCTTGGTGCCGATCATCGCCAGGACGGCCAGCAGGAAGAAGGCGATCAACACGCCCAGCATGATCGCCAGGTCGATGAACAGGGCCGCGGCGCGCTCGCCCGCGTCGCCCAGCCGCAGCTTCAGGTCCACGCCCTCGGGGGTGACCAGCGACCGGGCCCGGCCGTCCTCGCGCACGCCGGGATCGTAGGGCGTGGCGGCGGCCTTGGCCGTCTTGTCCTTCTTGGTCGCCGGCTTCATGGGGCGGCGCTCCGCCGGCGCGGCAGGTACAGATAGGCCGGCCAGATCGCCAGGGTGGCCAGGGCGATCCCGTAGCGGGCCCAGTCGTTCTGGATCACCTGCCGGCCGACGCCCTCAAGGATTCCGGCGCAGAACAGCATGACCACGACCCCGGCCATCAGGGTGGCCGACTGCCGTCCCGCCTGGGCCATGGCGGCCGGACGGCTGAGGTCGCCGGGGAAGGCCAGGGTCCAGCCGATCCGCAGGCCCGCGGCCCCGGCCAGGATGACGGCGGAGATCTCGGTGACCCCGTGGATGGCCAGCCAGCCGCCGGCCTCGAAGCCCAGGCCGCGCATGCCGAACACCGCCAGGAAGGCCCCCAGCATCGCGCCGTTGTAGGCCATCAGCATGGCGGTCGGCAGGCAGAAGGCGAAGCCCAGGGCGAAGGCGAACAGCGCCACGCCCGAATTGTGGGTGAACAGGAAGGCGGCGAACACCGACAGGCCCTTGTGCTCGCCGTGGTCGTAGAGCGTGTTGCGCATCGCCTCGACCGAGGCGGCGGGGCCGCGTCCGTCGGCCAGGCTGTCGGGCACGAAGGCGCTGAACCAGTCCGGGTCGTGCAGGGTCAGGAAATAGGCCGCCAGCACCCCGGCCAGGGTGAGCAGGAAGCTGACCAGGGTCTCGCGCCACAGGGCCTTGGCGGCCTCGGGCCAGGCCCGGGTGAAGAAGCCCCCCACCCGCTCAAGCAGGTTCGACCGCGTGCCGTAGACCAGGAAATAGGCCCGGGTGCTGAGGCTCTCCAGATAGTCCACCAGGCCCTGGTCCAGCGAGGTGGCGCGAGCCACCGACAGCGACGACAGGGCCTGGCGGTAGAGCACCGGCATGGCCAGCAATTCCTCGTCGCTCAACGCCCGGGCCGAGCCCTTGCCGACCTTGGTCAGCAGCTTCTCCAGCCGGCGCCAGTCGTCCTCGCGCTCGGCGCGGAAGCGGTAGCTCTTCAGGTGCAGTTCGGCCATCAGAGCAGGTCCCGGCGCTTGAGGTCCAGATAGCTCGCCAGCAGGGCCGGCCCGACCTGGTCGGCCGGCGCCTCGACGATCTCCACGCCCATGCGGCGCAGGCGGGTGATCACCACGTCGCGCTCGCGCAGCAGCGAGGCGGCGACCACGGCGCGCGACACGTCGTCGGCCTCGGCGGGCGCCTTGCGCTCGATCGCCTCCAGCTCCTCGTCGCGCATCATCACGAACAGCACCAGGTGCTGGCGCAACAGGCGGCCGACGTTCTCCAGCATCAGCTCGGCGCTGGTGGAGTCGGCGATGTCGGTGAACACCACGATCAGCGAGCGCCGCGACAGCTGGCCCGACAGCTGGGTCAGGCCCAGGGTGTAGTTGGTCTCCTCGGTCGAATACTCGATCGAGGCGGCCAGGCGCTGCAGGGCGCCGAAGGCGTTGGGTCCGGAGGTGACGCCGCTGGACACGTGCGGCTTGGCGTCGAACCCGAACAGCCCGACCTTGTCGCCCATCTTCAGGCCCACATAGGCCAGCAGCAAGGTGGCGTTCAGGGCGTGGTCCAGGCGCGGCTTGCCCAGCAGGGGCTGGCTCATCAGCCGGCCGGTGTCGATGGCCGCCACGATGTGGTGGTTGCGCTCGACGTGGAACTCCTTGGCCAGCAGCGCGCCGTGGCGGGCCGACTGCTTCCAGTCGATGGCCCGGCGGTTCATGCCCGGGCGGAAATCGGTCAGGGCGTGGAAGTCGCTGCCGCCGCCCAGGTCCAGCTGCAGGCGGTGGCCCACCGACGGATCGCGCGAGAACAGGCGCAGGGCCTCCTCCTTGACGCCGGCGATGTCCAGCGTGACCGGGATCACCTGCTCCAGAGCGTCGTCGCGCTGCTTCCACATCAGGCCCAGAGGACCGCGCCAGCGGGCCGAGACGCGATGCACCCTGCCCTCCCCGCGCCGGACGGCGGTCAGGCTCAGGGGCAGGCCGGCCTGGCGTTCGCGCACCCGGGCCCGGCCGTGGGCGGGCTCGGCGGTCAGGCGGTCGTCGAGGTCGACAGCGAACTCGACGCTCCACGGCGGCACGCCGCGCGGGAACGTGGCCTTCAGCAGGGCCGGCCTGGTCGCGCCGCTGGCCATAGAGCCGGGCGCGGTCAGGCTCAGCTGCATGCGGCGGCGGCCGGGCGCCAGCAGGACGTCCAGGAACAGCAGGGCCGCGACCAGCGCGATCCAGGCGGGGCCGACCAGCCATAGGCGCGCGGAGACGAGCGCCGCCGCCAGGGCCAAGGGCGCGCCCAGCACCGTCAGGAAGATCGCCCGCGCCGTGGGATAGATGCGCAAGGTCCGCCCCTAGCCTTCCAGGACCGTCTTGCAGGTCATCGCGGAGCCTCGACCTGGTCGACCAGGCCGCGCACCACGTCGTCGACCTTGCGGCCCTCGATCTCGGCGGCGGGCGACAGGATCACGCGATGGCGCAGGGCCGGCAGGGCCAGGGCCTTGACGTCGTCGGGGATGACATAGTCGCGGCCCTCCAGGGCGGCGCGGGCCCGGGCGGCCACGGCCAGCATGGCCGCGCAGCGCGGCGAGGCCCCGCCCGACAGCTCGCCGGTGTCGCGCGTCGCCCGCACCACGCCGACGATGTAGCGGACGATGTCGTCGGTCAGGCGCACGGAGGCCACCGCGGCCACGGCCTCGCCGATGGTCCGCGTGTCGCCCGCCGCCTCGACGCCGAAGCTCTCGGGCGAGAACTGGCCGGTGCGGCCGCCGTGGCTGGCGACGATGGCGGTCTCTTCGGCCAGGCTGGGATAGGCCAGCACGTGCTTGAACAGGAAGCGGTCCAGCTGGGCCTCGGGCAGCGGATAGGTGCCCTGCTGCTCCAGCGGGTTCTGGGTGGCCACCACCATGAAGCGCTCGCTGAGCGGATGGCGCTCGCCGTCCAGGGTGACGTTGCGCTCCTGCATGGCTTCCAGCAGCGCCGCCTGGGTCTTGGGCGGGGTGCGGTTGATCTCGTCGGCCAGCAGCAGCTCGCAGAAGATCGGCCCCTTGACCAAGGTGAAGGCGCTGGTCTGGAAGTTGAACAGGTTGGCGCCCAGGATGTCGCCCGGCATCAGGTCGGGCGTGAACTGGATGCGGCCGAACTGCAGGTTCACCGCCTGGGCGAAGCACTGGGCCAGGAAGGTCTTGGCCGTGCCGGGCGGACCTTCCAGCAGCACGTGGCCGCCGGCGAACAGCGCCGTCAGCATCAGGTCGATGGTGTCGTTCTGACCGACCACGGCCTTGGCCGTCTGCGCCCGGATCCTGCCGGCCAGCGCCTGCACCTCAGCCACGTTCACGGGTCATCTCCAGTCTCCACTGATGCCATTTGGCGGCGACCTTCATCAGGTCGCCGAGCGAACGGACCGTTCGGGTTTCCTCGTCCAGGCGCGAGGCGCTGTCGGCGGCGCCGAAGCGCTCGCCCTGACGGTCCAGGAAGTCGATGAGGGC
This sequence comes from Caulobacter sp. 05T431, assembly GCF_056665975.1. Lineage (NCBI taxonomy): Bacteria > Pseudomonadati > Pseudomonadota > Alphaproteobacteria > Caulobacterales > Caulobacteraceae > Caulobacter > Caulobacter sp. 05T431. The sequence goes on from NZ_JBFTKU010000009.1 coordinate 137,544, forward strand.
CTGGCCCTCCAGGCGCGAGCCGCCGGCCCGCAGGCCGCCCAGCGCCTTGACGGCGGCGGCGCGCTGCAGTTCGGCGTAGCGCGGGGCCAGGGCCGGTTCGCGCCGGGCCATGCGGATCAGGCCGGCGGAATTGTCGATCAAGGCGTCCTTACCCAGGGCCAGGGCCCGCTCGCCCCGCCGCACCGCCCGGAACCGCGCGGCGGCGTGCAGCCCCATCAGCACGGCGGCGGCCACCAGGCACAGGGTGGCCCCGACGAACGGCGCCTCGAAGGCCAGTTTCAGCACGCTGCGCGAGCGCGAGAAGCCGTTCAACGTCACGTCGAAGGCGATGACCTTGCTCTCCTTCGGGCGATAGCCGCCGTTCGGAACGGCGCGGTCGCGCAGGACCCGCAGCATCCCGACCCCGGCCTGCGCCGTGCGGACGTCCTTCAGGCCCATGGTGTTGATCAGGTCCGGGTCGGCCAGGATGTAGGTCTCGGTCGGCATCCGCCGGGCCAGGRCGATCCGGCCCTGGGCGTCGGTCAGGACGGGGACCAGGTTCGGGCCCGAAATGCTCTGCAGGTTCCGGATCGGACCGGTGTCGACCGACATCCCGTCGAACAGGCCGCCCGGCGCGCCGACCAGCGGGCGCGGGCCCGAATCCTTGGCGAACGCCGTGGCCGCCTTGGGGACGCCGATGGCCTTCAGCAGATCGGCCTGGTCGTTCGGCCGCACGGGCTCCAGCCCCATGACCCAGCCCGGATGCTTGGGGTCCAGGCCGCCGCGCCATTTGGGCAGCACCACCAGGGTCCGCGACGACAACAGGGCGGCCTTGACGTAGGCGTCCCGCGTGACGCCCGGCTCCGGCGCGAAGACGATCAGCCCCGGCTCGTCGCGCCTCAGGTCGCGTCGGCTGACGATCGCCGGCTCGCCCAGGTTCTCCAGCAGCCGAACCATGCCGGCATAGCCCACCGCCGACTTCGACAGGGCGTGGGCCCGTCCGTTGTCGCCCGACTGCAGGTCCGGCGCGTAGGTCGACAGCACCACGAAGGCCGAGAAGGCGAACACCCCGGCCAGGATCATGCCCAGCACGACCTTGGGCGAGAACAGGCCCCGGTCGCCTTCGGCGGGGCCTTCCGTCGTGACGGCGGTCTGGACGTCGCTCATCGCCAGGCCTCGGCGAAGGCGAAGCTTTCATAGGCCTGGCGGCACGTGGCGAATTCGTCGGCGCCGACCGACCGACCGCCGAAGAAACTGCGCTCCACCACCCGGGCGATCTCGCTGAAGGTGCGGCGCACGCGCTCGGGCACGCCCTCCAGCTCGGCGATGTCGCGGCTGGTCAGGGCGGGCTTGATCAGGTCCGGGCGCTTGCCCTCGATGTCCTCGATGCTGCGGAACAGGATCAGGTGGACGGCCTCGGCGAAGCGGCCGGCGGCGGCCAGCTTGTCGGCGTCCTCCAGCAGGGTCCTGGCCTTGGCGGCGGTGGGACGCCAGCCGTCGTCCCGCAGGGGCGGCCCCTTGGTGGTCTTGAAGCTGGGCCAGCGCGTGGCGATCAGCTCGCGGGCCAGGAAATAGAGGATCAGCGCCGCGCCCAGGATCAGCCCGCCCCAGAACACCCAGGCCAGGAACGGCGCGATGGCCCCCAGGGCCTTGCCGATCGCCATCAACCAGTCGGGCACATGCGGCGGCTTGGGCGCGGCGGTCGGTTCGAACTGCAGGTCCTTGCCGCGCATCAGGGCGCCATGGGCGCGCGCGAAGGCGTCCGACGCGCCGTCGAAACCCGGCGACGCCGCGTTGCGATCCACACCAGCCCCCGCCCTCAAACGCCCACTCCCGACAACCCCGTCCCTACAGCTAGACGATTCAACTTTCGGTGTCGCCTCCTACCGAACGCCTATTCGCGCCGGACCAGGGATTCCGCGGGCGACGGCCTTCGTCCGGTCTCGGCGCGCCCACTGGAACCGATCCTAGGGTGTATGGCGTTATACTCACGCTTTGGGGGCCGCGATCTCGACGCACATCTTGTTCCGCCAACAACAAGGCCGACCATGTCGATTGAAATTAGGATGGTCGCCGGCGGCCGCGAGTTGAGCATCGTCGGCACCGTCCCCGAGTACCTGACCTGGTACGAGGACTGGCAGGCCGACCAGGGCGGGTACTACAGGGCGGCCCRAGACCTTCCGGTCGGCAGCACGGTCATCGACGCCGGCGCCAACATCGGCATCATGACCGTCACGCTCGCCGCCCAGCGCCCGGACCTCCACCTCATCGCCATCGAGCCGGTTCCGGACAACTTCCGGTGCCTGGCGCGCAATGTCGGCATGAACGGCCTGAGGAACGTCGAGCTCGTCAACGCCGCCCTCGGCGAAAAGCCCGGCAAGCTCAGGATGACCAACAACGGCCCCTGGAGCTCGATCTGGGAAACCGGAGAGGTCGAGATCGACTGCATCACGCTCGACGACTTCGCCGACCGCGACGTCTCCTTCGTCAAGATCGACACCGAAGGCTACGAGCCGCACGTCCTGGCCGGCGGCAACAAGCTCTGGATACAGCGCAAGCCTTTGATCCACATGGAATGGAACACCATGTTCCTGCTGCTGCACCATGTGGACGCCATATCCTTCGCGAGCGCGGTCTGGGGCTCCTGCGAGGTGTTGAGCACCTATTTCCAGGAAAAGCTCGAGCCGCCGCCGGGCGACGCGCTCGCCATCGTCCATGAGAACATCGTCAAGTACGCCAGCGTCTCGGACCTGATGTTGCGGCCCCACTCGCCGTTTCCGCCCCTGGAGCAGATGATCCATTCGCCGGAGCACCTGGCGCTGCGCCAGATGCGGGCGACCGCGGCCGGCGAAGCGCTGGAAACCGCCTAGGGCGGCGTCCACCCCGGACCGCCGGGCGGGCGAAGGTGATTCTCATCCCCGACGGGCGGTCTTGCGAACAGAGGGTCGGAGAAGCCCGACGGACAGGCCCGTCTGCGGACTGGCGGAAGCGCTCCGCCTCGCGCCGCAGCGCTGGAAATCTATTGCAATACAAAAGCTTGGTTGGTGGGCCGGCTGGGATTCGAACCCAGGACCATTCGATTAAAAGTCGAATGCTCTACCACTGAGCTACCGGCCCGCATCGACACGGCGGGTGGCCGGTGGAAGCGGCGCGGAACATAGTCGGGGGGCGCTCGCGTCGCAAGCGCGGTTTCGCATGGAGAGGGAGATGACGAAGGCATCCTTCGCGCGTTAGGGTCTTGGCATGCGCAGTCTCGTGCTTCTCGCCGTCGCCGTTCCCGTGTTGGCCGCCTGCGCGTCCAAGTCCGAACCGCCGCCGCAGAAGATCCAGACGACCTCCGAGGCCAACAAGGAAGGCATAACGGGCGCGGCCCAGGCGCCCCTGCGCGACATGAACCTGGTGCGGACCAAGATCCCGCCGGTCCTGCTGGAGGCCATGGCCGACCCCTACGCCCGTCCGCCCGGCAAGAAGATCACCTGCGACACCCTGATCATGCTGGTCGCGCCCCTGGACCTGGCCCTGGGCGAGGACGTCGACCGGCGTCCGCCCGAGGACAACGAGGACCTGATGGACCGGGGCAAGCGGATGGCCGGCTCGGCCGCCTTCGGGGCCATGGCCAGCGCCGCCCAGGATCTGATCCCGATGCGCGGCTGGGTCCGCAAGCTCAGCGGCGCCGAGAAGCACGACAGCCTGGTGCAGCACGCCGTGGCCTCGGGCGCGATCCGCCGCGCCTATCTGAAGGGCCTGGGCGAGGCGCGCGGTTGCAACCCGCCGGCCACGCCCCAGCACTTGGCCAAGCCCGCCGCACCTGTCGTCGAGAAGCGTTTTCCCTGGGAGAAGGACCAGCCGGCGCCGGACGCGACCACGGCCGCCGACACCGCGCCCGCCACCGCCGACACGCCCGTGGTCGACGCGCCGGAGCAGGCGGCGCCGCCGGCCAAAAAGAAGAAAAAGCCGATCTACAAGCTCTGGTGAGGTGCGGGCCCTACCCGCCCTGGTGCCGCGCCCGGAAGTCCCGCCGGAACTGCTCGAACCGGCCCTCGGCGATGGCGTCGCGCATGGCGGCCGTCAGGGCCTGGAAGAAGGCGATGTTGTGCCAGGACAGCAGCACCTGGCCCAGGATCTCCTCGGCCTTGAACAGGTGGCGCAGATAGGCCTTCGAATAGTCGCGGCTGGCCGGGCAGTCGCTGTTGGGGTCCAGCGGGTCCTCGTCCTCGGCGTAGCGGGCGTTCTTGATGTTGATCGCCCCATCCCAGGTCCAGGCCTGGCCGTGGCGGCCCGAGCGGGTGGGCAGGACGCAGTCGAACATGTCGACGCCGCGATAGACCGCCTCCACCAGATCGATGGGCTTGCCCACGCCCATCAGGTAGCGCGGGCGATCCTGGGGCAGCATGGCGGGGGCGTAGTCCAGCACCTCGCACATCGCCTCGTGCCCCTCCCCGACCGCCAGACCGCCCAGGGCGTAGCCGTCGAAGCCGATCTCCTGCAGGCGTTCCGACGACTCCTGGCGCAGGTTGCGGAAGGTCGAGCCCTGCTGGATGCCGAACAGGGCCTGGGCGTCGCGCGTCCCGAACGCGGCCTTGGAGCGCCTGGCCCAGCGGGCCGACAGCTCCATGCCCTCGCGGGCCCGCTTCTCCTCGGCCGGCCAGGCCACGCATTCGTCCAGTTGCATGACGATATCGCTGCCCAGCAGGTCGGCCTGGATCTCCATCGACCGCTCGGGGCTGAGCACGTGCTTTGAGCCGTCGATGTGGCTGGAGAAGGTGACGGCCTCCTCGGTGACCTTGCTGATCCCCGACAGGCTCATCACCTGGAAGCCGCCGCTGTCGGTCAGGATCGGCTTGTCCCACCGCATGAACCTGTGCAGCCCGCCCAGGCGCTTCACCCGCTCGGCCGTGGGGCGCAGCATCAGGTGGTAGGTGTTGCCCAGGATGATGTCGGCGCCGGTGTCCTTGACCTGGTCGACCGTCAGGGCCTTGACCGTGGCGGCGGTGCCCACCGGCATGAAGGCCGGGGTGCGGATGTCGCCACGCGGGGTCTTCAGCACGCCCGTGCGGGCCGCGCCGTCGGTGGCGTTGATCTCGAAGGGAAACGCGGCCATCAGACTTGCTCTGTGTCGGCGCGGAACAGCAGGCTGCCGTCGCCATAGGAATAGAAGCGATACCCGGTCTCGATGGCGTGCGCATAGGCCGCCTTCATGGTCTCGCGACCGGCGAAGGCGCTAACCAGCATGAACAGGGTCGACTTGGGCAGGTGGAAGTTGGTCATCAGCACGTCGGCGGCGCGGAAACGGTAGCCGGGCGTGATGAAGATCGCGGTCTCGTCGGCGAACGGCCGGATCACCCCGTCCTCGCCGGTGGCGCTCTCCAGCAGACGCAGGGACGTGGTGCCGACGCAGACCACTCGGCCGCCGGCGGCGCGGGCGGCGTTCAGGGCGTCGGCGACGGCGGCCGGCACCTCGCCGAACTCGGCGTGCATCTTGTGCTCGGAAACGTCGTCGGTCTTGACCGGCAGGAAGGTGCCGGCGCCGACGTGCAGGGTGACGAAGTGCAGGCTGACGCCCTTGACCTTCAGCGCCTCCAGCAGTTCCGGCGTGAAGTGCAGGCCGGCGGTCGGGGCGGCCACCGAGCCGTCCTCGCGGGCGTAGACGGTCTGGTAGTCGGCGCGGTCGCGATCGTCTTCGGCCCGCTTGGCGGCGATGTAGGGCGGTAGCGGCATCTCGCCGTGGGCCGCCACGGCCAGGTCCAGGTCGACGCCGGAGAAGTCGAAAGCCAGCTCGATCTCGCCGCCCTCGTGCTTAGCGACGACGGTGGCGTCCAGCATGCCGGCCTGGCAGGCGCGGTCAGCGTCATGGCCGAAGGCTATGCGGTCGCCTTCCTTCAGGCGCTTGCCGGGACGCATGAAAGCGATCCAGCGGTCGGGCGCGACGCGCTTGTGCAAGGTGGCCTCGACCGACACGGGCGAACCGTCGCCGCCGCCGGTCTCGCGGCCGGCCCGCAGGCCCATCAGGCGCGCGGGGATCACCCGCGTGTCGTTGAAGACCAGGGCGTCGCCGGGCCGCAGGAAGTCGGGCAGCTCGCGAACGATCCGGTCTTCGAGAACTTGGCCCGGCCGGACCATCAGCAGGCGCGCGGAATCCCGCGGCTCGGCCGGCCGCAGGGCGATCGCCTCGTCGGGCAGGTGGAAATCGAAGTCGGACAGGCGCATGGGGCGGCTTCAAGGCCACGACGGGACGGGAAGGTCAAGCGTCCTGGCGCCGCGCCGGACCGGCGTGGATGGACAAACCCGGCCTTGCGCGGCCATGCTGCGGGCCGACGCATCAGCGGGGGGAACCAATGACCGTCACGATCCGCCACCTGTTGGCCGCCTGCGCCTGCCTGTTGCTGGCCGCCTGCAAGCCGGCCACGGAAACCAAGGCGCCCGAGACGGCGCCCGCGCCCTCCACCGCTCCGGCCGCCGTCCCGCCGGCCCCGGTGACCTTCTCGCACGACCCGGCCCTTGATGCGTTCGGCTACTACTTCACCGAGACGGACGTGCGGTCGGGCGACCTGAAGCTGACCGCCCTGAACATCGGCCAGGCCAGCGATTTCGCCGACTGGGAGGCGGGCAAGCGGCCCGCGACCTTCGCGCCGATCTTCCTGGCCTTCGACGACGTCACCAGTCCGACGGCCGAGAACGAGATGGGCCAGACCTATCACACCGTGTCGCTGCGGGTGATGCCGACCGCCTATCGCGTCGACGGCCAGCAGGTCAGCTTCCACGGCGTCGCCCCCGGACTGGGCGAGGTGAGCTTCAACGGCGCCTTCGACCTCAAGGCCCTGGCCGACGCCAAGGCCGCCGGACCGGGCGAGACCCTGTCCGTGCTGACTGGCGACCTGCAGGTCGGCGACCGGCGTTTCAGCAAGGTCGCCTTCCTGTACTTCGGCGGCGAGTAAGTCTGGCGCGGTCGTCATGCGGTCGTGCTAAGGCGAGGTCATGCGTCTGATCCTGCACCTGGCCAATCTGTTCCTGCGCGGCACCGCGCTCATGCTTTGCCTGGTGGCGGCGGCGACGGGCCTGGCCTGTCTGGCCGGCGCGTTCAGCGACAAGCTCGACGCCCTGACCCACTGGGCCCCCCTGTGGATCGTGTGCGGCGTGCTGGGACTGGGCCTGGCGGTGGCGGTCAGCCGGGACGACGAGCGCCGGGCGTTGGTCGGCGCGGCCGCCGTCGGGATCGTCGCGCTCCTGATTCTGATGTCGCCCGAGCTGCTCTCGACCCTTCATCGGCCCGAAAAGCCGGCCAAGGGAGCCGCGACGCTGAAATTGGTCCAGTTCAACCTGTGGGCCGAGAACCACGCGCCCGAAGAGACGGCGGCCTGGATCCTGAGCCAGAACGCCGACGTGGTGATCACCGAGGAGTCCGGCGGCAGCGCCTGGCCGATCGTCCGCGCTCTGAAGAAGGCCTACCCCTACGCCATCGGGTGCCGTTCCAAGTCCGGCTGCGACACGCGGATCTACAGCCGCTGGCCGATCGTCGACGAGCACGGCTTCTATGAGGACCGTGACGGCCTGGTCGGGGCCTGGGCGACCCTGCGCCACCCGGGCGGCGACTTCACCGTTGTGGGCAACCATTTCGTCTGGCCGATCCCCGCGGGCCGCTGGCAGGCCCAGAGCCACCTGCTGAAGGCCAATATCGCGCGCTTTCCCCAGGACAGTCTGATCGTCACCGGCGACTTCAATTCCACGCCCTGGTCATGGGGCCTGCGCCGGCAGGACAAGGCCCTGCGCCTGGAGCGCCGCACCCGCGCCCTGGCCAGCTGGCCGACCGGCGCGTTTTCCCGCGTCACGAAGGCCCCCTTCCCGATCCTGCCGATCGATCAGGTCTATGCCGGCAAGGCCTGGAAGACGGTGAAGGTCGAGCGCGGCCCCAGCCTGGGTTCGGATCACCGCCCGGTGGTGGTGACCCTGGCCCGTTAGGCGCCCAGAAAAAAGGCCCCGGGAGACCGGGGCCTTTTCATTTCAGCAAGGTCGCGACGCTCAGGCGTCGGCGGCGATCTTGGCGCTGAGGATCTTGCCCGGATTGCGCGGCGGCTCGCCGGTCGGCAGGGCGTCGACGTTCTCCATGCCTTCGACCACCTGGCCCCAGACGGTGTACTGGTTGTCCAGGAAGGTGGCGTCGTCGAAGACGATGAAGAACTGGCTGTTGGCCGAGTTCGGATCGGGCGTGCGGGCCATCGAGCAGACGCCGCGCACGTGCGGCTCCTTGGAGAACTCGGCCTTGATGTCCGGCTTGGCCGAACCGCCGCGGCCGGTGCCGGTCGGATCGCCGCCCTGGGCCATGAAGCCCGGGATCACGCGGTGGAAGACCACGCCGTCATAGAAGCCCTCGCGGACCAGTTCCTTGATGCGGTCGACGTGGCCCGGGGCCAGGTCGGGACGCATCTTGATCGTGACAGGCCCGGTCTCGAGCGTCAGCAACAGGGTGTTTTCGAGGTCGGCCGACATGGTCATCCCTTAAGCTTGAAGAGGGGGAGGAAGAGAGTCGGGAAGGCTTCTATCCCGCTTTCCACAAGGGGGAAACCGCCCGGTTGCATCCCGGACGCGGATCAATTGTCACAGCTCAGCTTGTGCGCTAGCGGACCTCGACCGGTAGATCGAGGTCGCAGACCGAGAAATCGGCGCCCCGCGCCGCGCGCTTGCGGGCGATCTCGGCCTTGAACCAGGCGCCGCCCGTGTCGACCACCCGGATGGTCGGGCGCTCGGCCGCCGGGATGTCGGACAGCAGCCGCACCTTGACCATGCTGTCCTGCGGTTTCTCGACCGGCTCGCCGGTCTTGATGGCGCGCACCACGTCCAGGCCCGACAGCACCCGACCAAAGGCGGTGTAGCGCTTGTCCAGCGAGGGATAGGGCTGGCGCATCAGGAAGAACTGGCTGTTGGCTGAGTTCGGGTCCTCGTCGCGCGCCTCGCCGACCACGCCCGGGCAATAGGTCCCCCAGGCCGAGACCTTCTTGTCCGAGGTGACCTCGGCCCAGCTCCAGGCTTGGCTGACGACCGGCAGCGACTTCAGGAAGCCCACCTCTGTCCCGGCCGGCGCGGCGGCGGCTACGAACGGCGTCGCGGCGTCGCGGCGGAAGGTGAACTCGGCCTTGAGGTTGGGCAGTTTCGTACCGCCCTCCCCCGTGTCGTCCGGATCGCCGGTCTGGGCCATGAAGCGGTCGATCACCCGGAAGAAGGTGCGGCCGTCATAGACGCCGGTGCGCGTCAGCTCCTGGAAGCGCGCCACGTGGCCTGGGGCGACCTCGGGGATCAGCTCCACGACGATGCGGCCCTTGTTGGTGTCGATGACCACCACGTTCTCGGGCGCCGGCGTGCGCCAATCGGCGGCCTTGGGCGGCGCGATCTTCGGCGCGGCCTGGACCTGCGCGGCCAGGACCAGGCCCGACAGCAAAGCGATCGAAGCGATCAGCGGACGGATCATCGACTTCCCCCTAGGCGGTTTGCGCGGGCTATTTCACCTGGACCGGCACGGCGACGTCGCAGGGGCCGAAGGCCCCGCCCATCTCGGCCTTCTTCTTCTCGACCAGGGCCGTGAAGGCGGGCGAGCGGGTGTCCATCACCTGGATGCTGGGACGTTGGGCCGCCGGGATGTCGGACAGCACGCGGACGGTGGTCATCTGGTCCTGCGGCGCGGCCACCGGCTCGCCGGTCTTGATGGCGCGGATGGCCTCGATGCCGGTCAGGGCGCGGCCGAAGGCCGTGTAGGTCTTCTCCAGCGAGGCGTAGTGCTGACGCATGAAGAAGAACTGGCTGTTGGCGCTGTCGGGGTCGTTGGCGCGGGCCATGCCCAGCACTCCGGGGCAGAAGGCGCCCCAGGCCGACACCTTGCCGTCGGCGGTCATCGCCGCCAGGGCGCTGTTCTGGCTGTAGACCGGCAGGGCGCCGACGAAGCCCATCTCGGTCGAGCCGGTCTTGCCGATCTGCACGTAGCCGGGGCCGCGGCGGAACTGGAACTCGGCGGCCAGGTTCGGCTGGTCCGACCCGCCGGTGCCGTCGTTCTTCGGGTCGCCGGTCTGGGCCATGAAGCTGTCGATGACCCGGAAGAAGGTCTGACCGTCGTAGAAGTGGGCCTTGGCCAGGTCACGCACCCGCGCCACGTGGTTGGGCGCKACCTCGGGCGACAGCTCGACGATGATCCGGCCCTTGTTGGTGTCGACCACCAGGATGTTCTCGGGATCGGGCGTTCGCCAGCCGGAGGCCTGCTGGGCGCTGGCGGCGGAGGCCGCGGTGAGCGCCAGGACGGCGGCGATGGACGCAAGCTTCATGGATATCCCCGGATAGAACTGGTCTGACGGCGTAGAACGGCGACGCGCCTACGACAAGTAGCGCTGCGTTTAAGCTGAAGATTCCGGCGAGTTTCCGGCATGATCTCTCGCCCTCACGCGGAAAGCCGCTGAGCTTGTGGGGAGGCGCGGAGCGGGCCGGGCTTCGCCCGGAGACCGTGAGAGTGTGTGTGCGTTTCGGCTTGGCTCGACCGCTCCGCGGAACCGTTCTTCTCAAGGGACGGCGACTGAGGGCCTGTTTCATCCCGGTCGACATTTCCCCTCGGGCGGGCAGGATCAAAGTCGCCCGGAAGGGGCCGTCGGCGACTCCGACTGATCCTGGAACAGGCCGGTTTGGACTTCCCGGCCCCGTCGACCCTTGCCGTCCAGCGCTCGCCCGTCTCGGGCCTTGGGACCTTCTGAGCCCCGCTTCCCGCAACGATCCGGTCGCCAGGCCAGCTCGGCCCCGCTCGGTTCCATCCCCATCGCCTGCTTGGGCCGGTACCAAGAGCCCTCCCCGTGATGGTGACGGGATCATTGTGCGGCAGGTTTGAGGACTGGCGCGTCGGTGACGGTGCTTTTTCTGCAGGGCGTTGGAAAGGTTGGGGTTTGTCTCGCCGTTGGCGGGGATAGGCGCCGCGCTATCCCCGCGAACACCCTCTCTCAAAGAGAGAGGGATTGAGCTCCGTGCGGACCTCGGGAAGCCGCTAGGCCTTGGGCTTCAGCAGGCCGTGCATGCCCAGCCAACGCACATAGGCGTCGAACCAGCCTGTGCTGGTGGTGGTCTTCGGGTACATGCCGAACCCGTGGCCGCCCTGTTCGTAGAGGTGGAACTCGACCGGCCGTTTGGCGGCTCGCCAGCTGTCGATCAGGCCTATGCCGCTGTTCCCGAAGAACGGATCGTCGGCGGCGAGCGCCACGAACATCGGCGGCGCGTCGGCAGGCGGTGTCACGGCCGTGAGCGGGCCGTAGATCAGGCCGATGAAGGCGGGCTTGGCGTCGTCTCCGGCCAGGGTGGTCGCCATGGTCAGCATGGCGCCGGCGGAAAAGCCCACCATGCCGATGCGGTCGGGGTCGACTCGCCACTCCGCCGCCCTCTGGCGCACCAGCGCGAACGCGGCGCGCGAGTCGGCGATCTGCGGGCCCAGGCCGGCGATCGCGACCTGAGGATCGGGGCGCGGCCGCTGGGCGGTGGTCGAGAACATCTCGGCCATGGATCGCTCGAAGCCCGGCATGTCCGGCGGCGTCGGGTTCAGCCGGTATTTGAGCACGAAGGCGGCCACGCCCTTGTCGGCCAGCGCGCGGGCGACGTCCCAGCCCTCGTTCTCCATCGACAGGGTGCGGAATCCGCCGCCTGGCGCGACAATGACCGCCGCCCCCGTCGCCTTGGCCGGATCCGGCAGGAACGGCGTCAGCGTCGCCACCGTGACATTGCGGGCGAAGACGCTGTTGTACTGGCGATGCCAGGACTCCGGCGAGGTCGCGCCCGGCAGGACCCCCGTGTCCAGCACGATCGCGTTCGGCTGGGCCGGGACCGCGATCGGGGTCATCTTGTCGTCCTGCGCCCAGGCTCCGCCGGCCAGGGCGAGCGCCAGGGCCGCGGCCCCGAGGGCGGCGCGAAGGGACCGCCCGGCACGATCGGGGCGTACGAAATCAAGGTTTCTCACGACGTTCCTCCTGCTTGCTGTGGCTTGGGCGCGGCGAACCGAGGAGGCCGAGCGGGACCACTTATGTCCGACAAGTGGTAACGCTAACAATTTGAGCTGCGCAAGAGGTCGTTATGTGTTTCGAACAGGAGCGCGCGACTTCAAAGCCGTCGGCGGCGCCGGCAGGCGGACGATTGACGGCTATTTTTGTCTGAGTAGTTTGAGCGCCAAAACAAAGGGAGGACGAGGATGAAATCGACATGGATGGCGCTCGCGCTGGTGGCGGCCCTGTCCGTCGCATCGTCGTCCGGAGCGGCCGACGGCAAAGCCGGCGCGTCCGGTTCGAACCCCCTCTTCCGGGACAAGTTCACGGCGGACCCCGCCCCGCTGGTCGTCGGCGATCGCCTCTATCTCTATGTCGGCCACGACGAGGCCCAGCGCGACGAGATGTTCAACATGCGCGAATGGCTGGTCTATTCGACGACCGACATGAAAAGCTGGACGTCGTATCCGCCGATCATGAAGGCCACGGACTTCAAGTGGGCCAAGAAGGACGCCTGGGCGTCGCAGGCGATCCAGAAGAACGGGAAGTTCTACTTCTACGCCGCCGTCGAGCACGACAGCACCCATCCCGGCAAGGCCATCGGGGTGGCGGTCTCGGACAGCCCCACCGGTCCCTTCGTCGACGCGCGCGGTTCGGCCCTGATCACCAACGAGATGACGCCCAAGGGCACGCACAGCTGGGAGGACATCGACCCCACGGTGTTMACCGACGACGACGGGACGACCTGGATCGCCTGGGGCAATCGTGAGTGCTACATCGCCAGGCTCAAGCCGAACATGATCGAGATCGACGGCCCGATCACCGAGATCACCCCGCCGCATTTCGAGGAAGGTCCCTGGCTGCACAAGCGCGGCGGGCTCTACTACCTGACCTACGCCTCGCTCGACCGCTCCACCCAGCGCGACGAGCACGTCTCCTACGCGACCGCGCCTTCGATCAACGGTCCCTGGACCTATCGCGGCGAACTGACGGGGTCCGGCAAGTACAGCTTCACGATCCATCCCGGCATCGCGGCGTTCAAGGGCGAGTGGTACATCTTCCTGCACAACGCGACCCTGGCGGTCGGTGACCAGAACGGCGCGATCGGGCGGCGGGCGGTGACGGTMGAGCGCCTCCGCTACAACGCCGACGGCTCGATGCGGCCTGTCGTGCAGACCGACGCGGGCGTGTCGGCGCCGCCATAGGCGATACGCCGAGCCTGGGCCGCCCTACTTCGCCAGCTTGCCCAGCAGCTGCTCGGCCACGCCCGGCGGCACGAACTTGTGGACGTCGCCGCCCAGGGCCGCGATCTCCTTGACCAGGCGCGAGGCGATGGCCTGGTGGCGCGGGTCGGCCATCAGGAACACGGTCTCGATCTCACGGTCGAGCTGCTGGTTCATGGCCGTCATCTGGAATTCGTACTCGAAGTCGGCCACGGCCCGCAGGCCGCGCACGATCATCTGGGCCCCGACCTCGCGGGCGAAATGCATCAGCAGGCTGTCGAACGGCAGGACCTCGATCTGGGCGATCTTGGTCAGGTGCGCCGTCTCGCGCTGCAGGATCGCGACCCGCTCGTCCAGGCTGAACAGCGGCCCCTTGCCGATGTTCACCGCCACCCCGATCACCAGCTTGTCGACCAGCTTGACCGCCCGACCGATGATGTCGAGGTGGCCGTTGGTGACCGGGTCGAAGGTCCCCGGATAGAGTCCGATCCGCATGCTTTTCCCTCACCCGGGCGTACGCCCGCTGGCCCCTTGCTTGGGTCGCTTACGAGGTCTCGTCCGCCTCGTTTTCGTCGCCCGTGTTGTCGTCGCCGCCGGTTTCGGCGAGACGCTCGACGCTGACGACGTGCTCGTCGGCGGCGGTGCGGAAGATGGTTACGCCTTGAGTATTCCGCGCTGCAACACGAATTTGCGAAACGGGGACGCGGATCATCTGGCCCTGGTCGGTGACCAGCAGGATCTGGTCGCCTTCCTCGACGGGGAACGAGCCCACCAGCTTGCCGCCGCGCTTGGACAGGTCCTGGGCCGTCAGGCCCTGGCCGCCACGGCCGGTGCGGCGATAGTCGTAGGCGCTGGTGCGCTTGCCGAAGCCTTCCGACGACACCGTCAGCAGGATTTCCTCGGCCGCGCCGAGCTCGGCGATGCGCTCGGGCGTCAGGCTGGCCTCGCCGCCCTCTTCCTCGACCTCTTCGGGCGCGGCGGCCGGAGCCTCCTCGCCTTCCTCGCCCAGGGCGCGGGCCAGGGCTCGCTGGTGCTTCAGGTAGGCGGCGCGCTCGGCCGGGGTGGCGTCGACATTGCGCAGCACGCTCATCGAGATGACGCTGTCGCCCTCGGCCAGCTTCACGCCGCGCACGCCGGTTGAATCACGGCTGGCGAACACCCGCACCTCGTCGGCCGAGAAGCGGATGCAGCGGCCCGAGGCGGTGTTGAGCAGGACGTCCTTCTGGCTGTCGCAGACGGCCACGCCGACGATGCCGTCGCCTTCGTCCAGCTTCATGGCGATCTTGCCGTTGCGGCGGACGTCCACGAAATCGCTCAGCTTGTTGCGGCGCACGCTGCCCGAGCGGGTGGCGAACATCACGTCCAGGCTGTCCCAGGTCGCCTCGTCCTCCGGCAGGGCCAGGATCGAGGTGATCGTCTCGCCCGGCTCGATCGGCAGCAGGTTGACGAACGCCTTGCCGCGGCTGTTGGCGACGCCCAGCGGCAGGCGCCAGACCTTCATCTTGTAGACCTTGCCGCCCGAGGTGAAGAACAGCAGCGGGGCGTGGGTCGAGGCCGAGAACACGCGGGTGACGGCGTCCTCGTTCTTGGTGGCCATGCCGGCCTTGCCCTTGCCGCCCCGGTGCTGGGTGCGGTAGGCGGCCAGCGGCGTGCGCTTCACGTAGCCGCCCAGGGTGACGGTGATGACCATCTCCTCGCGGACGATCAGGTCTTCGTCTTCCACGTCGGCGTCGCCGTCGACGATCTGGCAGCGGCGCGGCACGGCGAACTTCTCGCGCACCTCGACCAGTTCCTCGCGAACCACGGCCATGATGTTGGCGCGGTCCGACAGCAGCTCGAGGAAGCCCTTGATGGCCTCGGCCAGGGCGGCGGCCTCGTTGCCGATCTCGTCACGGCCCAGGCCCGTCAGGCGCGACAGGGTCAGGGCCAGGATGGCGCGGGCCTGCTCGTCGGTCAGGCGGATCATGCCGCCGTCTTCCTGCACGGTGCGCGGGTCGGCGATCAGCTCGACCAGCGGCAGCATGTCGCCGGCCGGCCAGGACTTGGCCACCAGCCGCTCGCGGGCCTCGGTCGGGTCCTTGGACGAGCGGATGATGTGGATGAACTCGTCGATATTGGCGACGGCGATGGTCAGGCCGACCAGGACGTGGCCGCGGTCGCGCGCCTTGCCCAGCTCGAACTTGGTCCGCCGGACCACGACCTCCTCGCGGAACTTCACGAAGACGTCGACCAGCTGGCGCAGGCCCATCTGTTCGGGGCGGCCGCGGTTCAGGGCCAGCATGTTGACGCCGAACGAGCTCTGCAGAGCGGTGAAGCGGTAGAGCTGGTTGAGGATCACCTCGCCCGAGGCGTCACGCTTCAGTTCGACCACGATGCGCATGCCGTCGCGGTTGGATTCGTCGCGGATGTCCGACACGCCCTCGATCCGCTTATCGCGGACCATTTCGGCGATGTACTCGACCAGGTTGGCCTTGTTCACCTGGTAGGGGATGGCGGTGATGACGATGGCTTCGCGGCCCGAGCGGATCTCCTCAACCGTGGCCAGGCCGCGCATGATCACCGACCCGCGGCCGGTCAGCAGCGCCTGGCGCGGGCCGGCGCGGCCGATGATCTCGCCGCCGGTCGGAAAGTCGGGGCCGGGCACCAGGTCCAGCAGCTGGTCGGTGGTGCAGTCCGGCTGGTCGATCATCAGCAGGCAGGCGTCGATCACCTCGCCCAGATTGTGCGGCGGGATGTTGGTGGCCATGCCGACGGCGATGCCGCCGGCGCCGTTGACCAGCAGGTTCGGGATCCGCGACGGCAGGACGACGGGTTCCTGCTCCTTGCCGTCGTAGTTGTCCTGGAAGTCGACCGTGTCCTTGTCGAGGTCGGCCAGCAGCGACATGGCCGGCGGGGCCATGCGGCATTCMGTGTAACGCATGGCGGCGGGCATATCGCCGTCGACCGAACCGAAGTTGCCCTGGCCGTCGATCAGCACCAGGCCCATCGAGAACGACTGGGTCATGCGGACCAGGGTGAAGTAGATCGAGGCGTCACCGTGCGGGTGGTACTTACCCATCACGTCACCGACCACGCGGGCCGACTTGACGTAGGGCCGCTCGGGCGTCTGGCCCTGCTCGTGCATCGAGAACAGCACCCGGCGGTGCACGGGCTTGAGGCCGTCGCGAGCGTCCGGAAGGGCCCGGCTGACGATCACGCTCATCGCATAGTCGAGATACGAACGGCGCAGTTCGTCCTCGATGTTGATGGGAGAAACGTCCCCGCGGGCGCCCGGCGAGGCCGGAGACCCGGGGATGGTGTTTTGATCGTCGCTCAAGGGAATTTTTCGCCGTCAGAATCGAACACGGAACCGTCAAAAACAGTTAGCATTCCGATAGCCAAGACGCCACCTTCGCAGGCCCAACCCTTGGCATTCCGGGAGTTTCTGATGCGTTTGACCGCCCTCGCCCTGTCCGCCGGCCTGCTGGTCGCCTCCCAGGCCTCCGCGGCCGCCACCAGCGCCACCGCCGAACTGAAAGGCGCCGACGGCAAGACGATCGGAACGGCGACCCTGACCGAGGCGCCGCACGGCGTGCTGCTGAGGATCGAGGCCAAGGGCCTGACGCCCGGCTGGCACGGCCTGCACTTCCACGAGAAGGGCGATTGCGGCGCGCCGGACTTCAAGTCKGCCGGCGCCCACGTCCACACCACGACCGCCGTGGTCCACGGGCTGCTGAACCCGGACGGCAACGACAACGGCGACCTGCCCAACCTGTTCGCCGCCGCCGACGGCTCGGCCACGGCCGAGCTGTTCTCGCCCCTGGTGTCGCTGAACGGCGCCGGCGGCCGCCCCGCCCTGCTCGACGCCGACGGCTCGTCGATCGTCGTCCACGCCAGCCCGGACGACTACAAGACCCAGCCGATCGGCGGCGCCGGGGCTCGGGTGGCGTGCGGGGTGGTGAAGTAGCGAAGCGCGAGAAACAGGGGACACACACTCACACACAGGCCTTCGCGAACGGCCATGAGCCGTGCCGTGAGTGTGTGTCCCCCACGTCGCCCCCGGCCTCTTAAGTCGCCTCGCCCTCGGCCGGCACGACCTTCTTCGCCGTCAGCGCCACCAGCGCCACGCCGGCCATGGTCGCGGTCGCCCCGATCACCAGCTGCGGAGACAGGCCGTCGCCCATGAACAGCACCCCGATCGTGCACGACACCAGCGGCGTCAGCAGGAAATAGGGCGTCACCCGCCCCGCCTCGCGCCGCTGGACCAGCCAGAACAGCAGGGCGCTGGCCCCTATGGTGGAAACCACGCCGGCGAAGGCCACGCAGGCCCAGGCGATCGGGGCGGCGGTCTTCACCCGCTCGACCACGTTGTCCTCGAAGCCGAACGACATGGCCAGCAGCACCGGCGCGGCGACGGCGGCGGTCAAGGCCTGGACCTGCAGCGGCTTGGCGCCCGGCGTCTGGCGCACGAACACCGTCGCCAGGGCCCAGCAGGCGCTGGCGACCACGCCCAGCAGGATGGCCGGCAGGTCGGCGGCGCCGTGCGGATCCAGGCTCATCCAGGCCACCCCGACGAAGGCCACCACCAGGCCGGCGACGGCCATGGGCTTCATGCTCTCGCCCAGCATCTTCCAGGCGAACAGGGCGGTGAACGGGATCCACAGCTGGGTGGCCACCACCAGCGGGCTCAGCGACTTGGCCAGGCCGAAGGCGATGTAGATGATCCCGAAGTGGATCGGCCCCGACAGCAGGCAGATGGCCGCCAGCCGCCGCGACCACGGGAACGGCGGCTTCAGGAACGGGACCAGGAACGCGAAGGCCAGGGCGAAGCGCAGGGCGCCGACCATCATCGGCGGCAGCTCGGCGGTCGCCACCTTGGCCGCGGCGTTGTTCAGCCCCCAGGTCAGGATGATGGCGACGATGGCCAGGCGCTCGAGCGCCGTCAGGGGGGTGCTGGACGACATGCTCCCGCTTGGATCAGACCMCGCCTGATCCTTCAACCCCACCGGCGCCCACGACCTTGCGAATGGCGGCGAGCAGCACGTCGAGGTCGGCGTMGGGCGTCGTGAAGGCCGGCGTCAGGTACACGGTCTTGCCCATCGGCCGGATCCAGGCGCCCTCGGCCGCGAAGGCGTCGCACAGGGCGCCAACGGCCACGGGCGCGTCGAACTCCACCACCCCGATCGCGCCCAGCACCCGCACGTCGACCACGCCCGGCGCGGTGCGGACCGGTTCCAGCCCCGCCGCCAGGGCCGCCGACACCCGCGCCACGTCGGCCCGCCAGGCGCCGTCCTCGAACAGGTCCAGCGAGGCGTTGGCGGCCGCGCACGCCAAGGCGTTGCCCATGTAGGTGGGCCCATGCATCAGGGCCGCGCCGGGCTCATTGGACCAGAAGGCCTCGAACACCCGGCGCGAGGCCACGGCGGCCGACAGCGGCAGGGTTCCGCCGGTCAGGGCCTTGGACAGGGTGACGATGTCGGGCTCGATCCCCGCCGCCTGCATGGCGAACAGCTGGCCGGTGCGGCCGAAGCCGGTGAAAATCTCGTCGAAGATCAGCAGCACGCCGTGCTTGTCGGCCAGGCGGCGCAGGGTCCGCAGCACCTCCGCGTCGTGGAACAGCATCCCGCCGGCGCCCTGGACCAGCGGCTCGGTCAGGATCGCGGCGATCTCCCCGCCCCGCTCGGCCAACAGCGCGTCCAGCGCGGCTTCGGACGTGGCGTCCACGGGCAGGTCGGCGGTCACCTGAGACGGCATCACACCGGAGAACAGGCTGTGCATGCCCTCCTCCGGGTCGCAGACCGTCATCGTCGCCAGGGTGTCGCCGTGATAGCCGCCCCGGAACGACAGGAACTTCGTGCGTCCCGAGCGGCCCTGGTTGATGTGGAACTGCAGGGCCATCTTCATGGCGATCTCGACCGAGACCGAGCCGGACTCCGCGAAGAACACGTGGTCCAGCTCGCCCGGCAGCAGGTCGGCCAGGCGCTTGGCCAGGCGGTAGGCCGGTTCGTGGGCCAGGCCGCCGAACATCACGTGCGGCATGCGCTCCAGCTGGTCGCGGACGGCGGCAGCGATGTGCGGGTGGTTGTAGCCGTGGCAAGCGGTCCACCACGAGGCCAGACCGTCGACCAGCTCGCGCCCGTCATCCAGAATCAGCCGCGAGCCGCGCGTCGCCACGACGGGCAGCGGCGGCCGGGCGGTCTTCATCTGGCAATAGGGCCGCCAGACGTGGGTCGCGCCGGCGACGAGCCAGTCGGGACTTTCGGCGGTCATGGCGCGATCCTTCGTTGCCTAGAGCGGGCGCACTGCCTATGCCCTCCCGCTGCGGGGGGCAAACGGGAACCGTGATGCACAGTCTGGACACCTACGCCGCCGACAAGATCGAGCGCCTCGAAGCCGCCAGCCTGCTGCGCCGCCTCAAGCCCACCCGGCGCTCGGCCGGGGCGTTCGTCGAGCGCGACGGCCGCCGGCTGCTGTCCTTCTCGTGCAACGACTATCTGGGCCTGGCCCATCATCCGGCGGTCAAGGCCGCCGCCCAGGCCGCCATCGAGACCCACGGCGCCGGCTCGGGCGCCTCGCGGCTGGTGACCGGCGACCATCCGCTGCTTTCGGAGCTGGAAGGCCGCCTGGCCCGCCTGAAGGGAACCGAGGCCTGCGTGGTGTTCGGCTCGGGCTACCTGGCCAACACCGGCGTCATCCCCACCTTCGCCGGCAAGGGCGACATCGTCTTCGTGGATGAGCTGGCCCACGCCTGCATCTGGGCCGGAGCCCAGCTGTCGGGCGCGCGGATCATCCCGTTCGCCCACAACGACAGCGACCACCTGGCCGAGCTGCTCGCCGAACACCGCTCCAGCGCCCGTCACGCCATCGTCGCCACCGACGGCGTGTTCTCGATGGACGGCGACATCGCCCCGCTGGACTGGCTGTCGGCGGTCTGCGAGGCCAACGACGCCTGGCTGCTGTCGGACGACGCCCACGGCGTCGGCGTGTTGGCCGAGGGCAAGGGGTCGGCCGCTCTGTTCCCCGAGGCCCAGATCCCGCTGCAGATGGGCACCCTGTCCAAGGCCCTGGGCTCGTACGGCGGCTATGTCTGCGCGTCCCAGGCCGTGGTCGACCTGCTGAAGACCCGGGCCCGCACCCTGGTCTACACCACCGGCCTGCCGCCGGCCGCCGCCGCCGCCGCCCTGGCGGCCCTGGACATCATCGAGGCCGATCCGGCCCTGACCGCCCTGCCCCTGGCCAAGGCCCGCGCCTTCACAGAGGCCGTCGGCCTGCCGCGCGCCGCCAGCCCGATCGTGCCGGTGATCATCGGCGAGGCCCAGGACGCCTTGGACGCCTCGCGCGCCCTTGAGGCCGAGGGCTTCCTGGTCGTGGCGATCCGCCCGCCCACCGTCCCCGCCGGCATGGCCCGCCTGCGCATCGCCTTCAGCGCCGAGCATCCAGACGACGAGATCGCCCGCCTGGCCGAGCTGGTGAAGCCCTACGTTAAGGCGGCCGCCTGATGCCGGCCCTGTTCGTCACCGGCACGGGCACCGACATCGGCAAGACCTACGTCAGCTGCGCCCTGATCCGCGCCTTGAAGGCCAAGGGCGCGGTCGTCGACGCCTTCAAGCCCGTGGTCAGCGGCTTCGATCCCCGGGACGCGGCGGGCAGCGATCCGGCCCGCCTGGCCGCCGCCCTGGGGACGCCCGGCGACGTTTTCCGCATCGCGCCGCGCCGCTACCGCGCGCCGCTGTCGCCGAATATCGCCGCGCGGCTGGAAGGCGACACGCTCAGCCTGGACGACATGGTCATCGACGCGGTGGCCCGCGCCGCCGAGCTCCGGGACGGCCTGCTGCTGGTCGAGGGGGCCGGCGGGGTGATGTCGCCCCTGACCGACGGCGAGACCAACCTGGACATGATCGCCGCCCTGGGCGCGCCGGCGCTGCTGGTGGCCGGCTCGTACCTGGGCACGATCAGCCACGTCCTGACCGCCCTGGTCGCCCTGCGCGCCGCCAAGGTCCCGGTCGCCGGCGTGGTGATGAGCGAGAGCCTCGACGCGCCCGACCTGGCCCAGACCGCTCAGGCGCTGACGCCGTTCCTGGACGACGCGCCGCTGTTCCTGGCCCCGCGCGGCGACGCCTGGGACGCCGGTGCCCTGGCCGACCACCTGCTGACCGCCCTGGGGAAATCATGAGCTCGCGCATCGCCCCGCTCCGCATCGCGATGATCGGCCTGGGCGACATCGCCCGGAAGGCCTACCTGCCCGTGCTGGGCCCGCGCCCAGACCTCGACCTGGTCTTCGTCACCCGCGACGCCCGGACCCTGGTGGAGCTGGGCGCGGCCTGGCGGGTCGCGCGCCTGCACGCCGAACTCGACGCGGCCCTGGCCGAAGGGCTGGACGGCGCTCTGGTGCACGCGGCGACGGCCGCCCATCCCCTGATCGTCCGCCGCCTGCTGGAGGCCGGTGTGCCGACGATGGTCGACAAGCCGATCGCCGACAACGCCGCCGACAGCGAGGCCCTGGTCGACCTGGCCGAGACGCGAGGCGTCTCGTTGATGGTCGGCTTCAATCGCCGCTTCGCCCCGGTCTATCGCGACGCCGCCGCCCTGAAGCTGCCCCTGACGGTGATGCAGAAGAACCGCGCCGACCAGGCCGACGAGACGCGCCGCGTGGTGTTCGACGACTTCATCCACGTGGTCGACACCCTGCGGTTCCTGGCGCCGGGCGCGGGCGAGGCGCGGGTGCATGGGCGGGTCGTGGACGGCCTGCTGGAACACGTCGCCCTGTCGCTGTCGGGCGGCGGCCACGACGCCCTGGGAATCATGAACCGGGTGAGCGGCTCGAACGAGGAGACCCTCGAGGTCTCGGGCGCCGGCGCCAAGCGGCGGATCGTCGACATGGCCCAGGTGATCGACCAGGGCGCCMAGGATCACCTGGCGCGGCGTGGCGACTGGACCTCGGTGGGCCGCCAGCGCGGTTTCGAGGGCCTGTGCGAGCACTTCCTGGGCGCCGTGCGCGACGGGCGGCGGCTGTCGGCCCTGGACGCGCTGGAGACCCACCGGCTGTGCGAGACGGTGGTGCGGGACCTGGGGTCGTAGCTCAGTCCCTTCCCCTCCCCAATGTTCGTCATCCCGGGCCTTGTGACCGGGACCCCTGGTTCAGCTTCCACGTGAAGTGTCTTGGCGCGCCAGCGCACCACTCATCCGCACCTGCGGCGGACACAGGGGTCCCGGGCACAAGGCCCGGGATGACGGATATCTATTGGAAGCGAAGGATCATGATCCCCTACGCCGTCTTCCGCCACGCCGTCGGCGACAGGCCGAAAGCCCGCCGGAACGTGGCGTTGAAGTGTGAGATGTCGTTGAAGCCGACGTCGAAGGCGATGCGGGTGACGGGCTCGGCGGTGTCGGTCAGCCGGTCGGCGGCGGCCCGCAGGCGCGCGCCGATCAGGTACTGGCGCGGGCTTTCGCCGGTCATGGCCCGGAACAGCCGGATGAAGTGGAAGCGGCTGACCTGGCCCATGGCCGCCAGGCTGTCCAGTTCGCAGGGCTCGGCATAGGCCACGTCCAGGTGCCGGATCACGTCGCGGATGCGTCGCCGCTCGGTCCCCGTGGACGTGACGCGGCGCGGGTCGCGGCCCAGGGTCAGGGCGCGGGCGGCCAGGTCGATCACCTCCTCGTCGCCCAGGCGCAGCCCGCCGGCCGCGCGGCGCACGGCGCCGTACAGCGGCGCGGTCTCGCGCGAGGGGGCCAGGGCCGAGATCGCGAAGTCGGCGTCGTCCAGGCCGCAGTCGTTGGCGACCTCGGCCAGCAGGTCGGGATGCAGGGCGATCACCKCCCGGCGGTTGCCGTCCGCGTCCAGGTGGCGGCAGTCGAAGGCCTCGCCGGCGTTGCCCAGCAGGACCGCGCCGGGCGTGGCGCGGGCGCGGCCGTGACGGCCGGCGTAGTCGAAGGTCCCCGCCACCACCACGCCGATGACCGGTCCCGCATAGCACTTGCCGATCGCGGCCCTGGCGTCGGTGGCGCAGCGGGCCTCGCCGGCGCCGTACAGCGGCGAGCGGGCGGGCAAGGCGGGACCGTGGGACTCGACACGAAACATGCAGGCGCCTCCGTCAGGGTGCGGCCATAGAACCCGCCCGGAGGCCCGAGCGCAACAAACCCCAAGTCAGGCGCCGGCCGCCGAGCCAAGCTCACGGTGTCCAACGGGAGGGATCATGAACCGCGACGGTGTACTCTACGGCTCGGGCGCCATGGCGCTGGGGATCATCGGCCTGGCCTTCGGCGACTTCGCCCTGCAATGGCAACCCGTGCCCGAGGGCGCGCCCGGCCGACACGTGTTGGCCCTGGTCAGCGGCGTGCTGATGCTGGTGCTGGGCGCGGGCGTCCTGTGGTCGCGCACCGCCCGCCTGGCCTCGGGGGTCCTGGCCGTGGCCTATCTGGGCTGGGTCGCCCTGCACGGGCCGGAAGTGGTCGCCGCGCCGGCCCGCGTCGCCTCGTGGCTGGGCGTGGCCGAGACCCTGTCGCTGTCGGCCGGCGGCCTGGCCCTGTTCGCGATGTCGGGCGGGGCGCCGGACGCCCGGCTGCGGCTGGCCGCGCGGCTGATCTACGGCGTCTGTCCGCTGATCTTCGGCCTGAGCCATTTCGCCTATGCCGACTTCACCGCCAAGATGGTGCCGGGCTGGATCCCCTACCCGCTGTTCTGGGCCTATGCCACGGGGACGGGCCACCTGGCGGCGGGGCTGGCGATCCTGTTCGGCGTGGCGTCGCGGCCGGCGGCCACCCTGCTGACGGCGATGATGGCCTGTTTCGTGGTGATGCTGCACATCCCGCGCGTCATGGCCTCGCCGGACAGTCAGCTGGAATGGACGATGACGGCGGTCGCCCTGTCCCTGACCGGCGCGGCCTGGGCCCTGCGCCAGTCGTTGCCGGCGCCGCAGCCCTCAGGCGCTCTTGCGTTCGACCGTATCGGCCCCGACCGCTAGGGTCGGTGCGACGCCGGCCCGGGCGAACAGCTTGGCCAGGGCCACGAACAGGCCGGTCTCCTCGACCCGGTGATAGGGCGAGGTCTCGGCCAACTGGGCCGACAGCCGCGCATGGGCCTTGCCCAGGTTGTGGTATGGCAGGCGCGGCAGCAGATGATGCAGGGCGTGGTAGCGCAGGCCGACCGGCGCCCACAGGAACGGCAGCAGGGCCGGCGGCGGCACGTTGACCGAGTCCAGGAACTGCTCCTCGAAGCTCATCATCTCGCCGTCGTTGTGCCAGTAGTGGGCCGCCAGGGTGCGCAGCTGGTTGACGAAGGTGGCCAGCGAGAACAGGGCGAACCAGGTCACGACCACGCGCACCGGCACGAAGCCGGCGATCGTCGCGGCGGCCACGCCCCAGCACCACAGCCAGCAGCCGATCTCCTGGGCCAGCCAGTCGGGGCGCGTCTTGTCGTTGTCCTCGCGCACGAAGTCGGGATTGATCACCAGGGCCGACAGCTTGGTCCTGACGAACCGGCGCACCGGCGGGGCCACGAAAGACAGCGGGACCAGCACGCCCGAACGCAGGATCACGCCCAGCGGGGCCAGCAGCGAGATCGCCGTGAACAGGCCCAGCTTGAACGGCGAATAGCGGCCCAGCGGCAGGTATTCCGGATCCTTGGCGGTGCCGAAGCGGTGCTTGGCGTGGTGCAGGTTGTGCACGCCCTCGTACATCATCGACGGGGTCATCAGGGGCACGCCGACCAGCAGGTTCCAGCCCAGACGGAAGCCCGGCACGTCCTTGGGGCGCAGGTGGCTGATCTCGTGGATGAACGACAGGCCGCGATAGATGGCCAGCAGGCCGACGAGGCCGGCGGCCAGGACGATCCCGGGATGCAGAGCCGTGGCGGCGATCCACAGGCCGCCCCAGGCGGCGGTMGCGGTCAGGGCCAGGTCCAGMCAGTAGATCCGGCGATCGGGCGTCGTGAGGTCGGCGGTCAGCCCATGGGCCTGGCGCACCAGGCCGCCGTCGTCTTTCTGGGGTCGTCCCACGGTCTTCAAAATCCCCGATTCCGACTCGAGCGCCTCGACGCGCCTGCCTTCCGCGCCCCCGAGGTGGCGCGCCGCCCTTCGAAATTCAATGGTCATACGGACGAAAGGCGTCCGTCAGGGATAAACCAAAACGGCCGGCGCCGAAACGCCGACCGTTGTCGCAGCCGGGGAAGGCGCCGATCAGCCGCCCCGATAGGCCAGCTTGAAGGCGAACACCGTCCGCTCGCGGTTGGCGACGCCGATCAGCGGATCATCGCCCTTGGTATAGGTCAGCCCGACCGACGGCGCCCAGCCCGCCTCGCCCAGGAAGGCGCGGGGCCCCAGGTCGTAGTCGAGCGCGAGCCGGTTCAGGGTGCTGTCCTCCGGCAGGCCCGCCTGGCGGCTGGTCGGCCGATGGAAGAACTCGGTCTGCTGGATCGAACCGCGCAGCACCAGGCGATAGTCGAGGGCCTTGGGCGACAGCGCCAGGCTGAGCTTGCCGACCGCCCCGGTCGCCGTGCCCTTCGGCTTGATCCCGTTGACCGTCGGCGAGTCGACCAGATCGTCGGCGAAGACKGTGATGACCGGACCGAACGAATAGGCGACGTCCGGGCTCTGGCCCGTCAGCTTGCCGTCCACATAGGCCGGAACGCTCTCCCAGCTCAGGTGGAACGGCTGCAGCGTCCAGGCCAGCCGCACCGATCGTTCATGGGAGCGGACGCATTCGACCGGCTTGGGCGTGGCGTCGCATCCGTCGGCCTCGTCGTCGAAATTGGTCTTGTAGTCGTAGCCCAGCGACACGTCGTGGAAGAGGTAGAAGGCGTTCGGATTGGGAACATCGCCGCTGGCGGTGCTCTGCTCGAAATGCAGGCCGGCCTCGGCGGCGTAGGTCTCGACCTGATTGCCGGTCGCGGTGTTGCGATGCGCCACGAAGCGGCCGAAGCCGGTGGACGTCGTGTTGTCGCCCAGACGCCAGCTCAGCTTGCCGGCGGCGTCCAGCKACAGGGCGGCCTTGGCCCCCTTGTCCTTGATGTAGCTGAACGAGGCCGGGTCGGACCACGGCTGGTCGTTGGGCGCCTCGTCGGCGTTGAGGGTGAACTTGGAGTTCTGGGCGTGGGCGTGCGCGCCGACCAGGCAGGCGGCCGCGGTGAGGATGAGCAGGCGCCGCATCAGTCAGCTCAGCGCCTTGAGGACGAACTCGGCCCAGGTCATGGACAGTTCGAGGTCGCCGCTGACCAGCTTGCGCTTGGGGGGCGCGCGGAACCGGTCGTTGACCCAGTCGCGGATCGCGAAGTCGAGGCTGTTGGCCCCGACGCCGATCTGGGCCAGCGTCTCGTCGGCGCCGGGCGGATCCTGCCGAAGGTCGCGCGCGTGCACGAAGACGGCGACGCCGGCGACGAGGACCTCCTCGTCGGTGAGTCCCGCAGAATCGGCCATTCCTGATCTCCTCCCAAGGGGGAGTCCGCGGATCAAGCCGACAGGCCTGGCGCGCCCCCAAGGCCAAGATCGCCGGCCGGGCCAGTCCCAGCGGTGGCGCAGCCCACCGCGCGGTCGTGAGAAAGCGCACACGAAAAAGCGGCCGGCTCCGGGGAGCCGACCGCTGCTCGGAATCTGGCGTCGAACCGATCCCTAGAACGGGATCTCGTCGTCCAGGTCGGCCGAGAAGCTTTCGCGCGGACCGCTGGGCTGGCTGCGCGGGGCGCCGCCGCCGAAGTTGCCGCCGCCGCCGCCGGCGTAGCCTTCGTCATAGCCGCCGCCGCTCGACGCGCCGGCGCCGTCGCCTCGGCCGCCCAGCATGGTCAGTTCGCCGCGGAACTTCTGCAGCACGATCTCGGTGGAGTACTTCTCGACGCCCGAGGCGTCGGCCCATTTGCGGGTCTGGATCGCGCCCTCGATATAGACCGTCGAGCCCTTGCGCAGATAGCTTTCAGCCACCTTCACCAGGTTGTCGTTGAAGATCACGACGCGGTGCCATTCCGTCTTTTCCTTGCGCTCGCCCGAGGTGCGGTCGCGCCAGGTTTCCGAGGTGGCCAGACGCAGGTTGGCGACGCGGTCGCCCGAGCTGAGGGTGCGGATTTCGGGGTCGGCCCCGAGATTGCCGACCAGAATGACCTTGTTGACGCTGCCCGCCATGGGGAAGTTTCCTGTTCAC
This sequence comes from Caulobacter sp. 05T431, assembly GCF_056665975.1. NCBI lineage: Bacteria > Pseudomonadati > Pseudomonadota > Alphaproteobacteria > Caulobacterales > Caulobacteraceae > Caulobacter > Caulobacter sp. 05T431. Next base: position 164,839 of record NZ_JBFTKU010000009.1, read on the forward strand.
GCCCGGCGACCCAACGCGCCGGCATCTGAGGCGGACGTTAACGGGTTCTTAAAAGCGAAATCAAGCTTTGTTCCACAAATGTTCCTGTGGAGCGCCGAGGTTATCCCCGGGTTTGAGCCGCGCCCTACTGGGGCGGCATCGCCCCCGGGACCGCCAGGCGGCCGTCACCGGTGCGGACCAGCGACATGAACCGGGCGCCCTCGTAGGTGTCGCCCAGATAGATGCCTTCCTTCTGCAGGAAGATGAACTTGCCCTGATAGGCGCCGGTCATCTCGCGGTTGGTGCTGCCCAGGCGCACGAAGCGCAGGCGCATGCCCTCCAACTCGGCCGCGCAGAGCTCCAGGCTCGGCACGTTGCGGGCCACCGGGTTGAACTTCAGCGTCCCGTCCTTCTGCTCGATCACGTGCATGCAGACCCCGGCCTCGAACGGGGCCTTGGTCTGCTTCTCGCAGCCGGTGAGTCCGACGACGGCGGCGGCGGCGACGAGCGAGAGGGCGACGACGGGAAGGCGCATGGGTCTTGGACTCTCTCTAGGCCGACGGGATGGAGCAGCCCTGCCCCAGGTCGATGATCGAATGGAAGGTGCGGTTGTCGGACGAGGATTCGACCTTGCCCGGCACGATCCGCAGGGTTTCGTCGCCCCAGCGGCCGTAGGTGGCCCCGCCGGCCTTCTCGCACTTGCCGCCCGAGATCTGCTGGGCGCAGGCGTTGACGGTGATCTCGCCCGGCAGCTTGCGCCATTCGCCGCCGGCGTAGCGCCAGCAGACGGCCAGGGGCGTGGTCGACGCGGTCGGCGTCGGGGCGGTCGGCGGCGCGGCCGGCGCGGGCACGGTCAGGGCCTCGGGCGGCGGCGGCAGCGGGGTCAGGACGGTGCCGGCCTGGTCGGCGGCGGCCAGGGCGCCGGTCTCGTCGACGCCGACGTCCAGCGCGCCGGTGGCCACACCGTTCTTCTTGGCGCACTCGGCCAGGGTGATCTCACCCACGAACTGGCCGCCGACGAAGCAGCGCAGCGGGCGGTTGGCGTCCAGCTTGTTGTCGTCGGCGCGGCCGGTCTCGACGATCAGGCCGGCGCGCGAGGCCGGCGGGTCGGCGGTCGGCGACTTGTTGCCGTGCATCACGGTCAGGGCGATGCCGAGGCCCGCGATCAGGGCCAGGGCGGCGCCGCCGCCCAGCAACACGCGTCGATCTTTGAGAAGTTCCATGATCCCTGGCTACGACGCGGTGATGACGCTTTCAAGTCCAAGGCTAAAGACGGCTTCCAGGGCCGTCGCGACGGGTCGRCCTAGCCGCCGCCGGTCAGGCGATTCAGCGCCGCCTGGTAGTTGGCGATCTGGTTGGTCAGATAGGCCGGGACCGGGCCGTTCACGTTGTTGTTCGAGGAGGCGGTCGCGTCGGTGCGCTTCACGCCGTTGGCGGTGTCGGCCATCTCGCGATAGGCGTTGCGGACCGCCGACAGGGCCTTGGTCATGGCCGACACGGCGGCGTTGCGGCCGACGTCGGTGGTCAGGTCCAGGCCCGTGTCCAGCGCGAAGCCGTAGATCGGCCCCTTGCCGTCGGCCGAGACGGTCTGGCCGTGATCGGTCTTGGTGTTGCGCACGATCCCCGGTTTCAGTCCCAGCGACTCCAGCACGTCGGTGCCGCCCTTGCCGGGCAGGATCTCGACGGTCGAGGTGGTCTGGGACGGGCTGATGCGCAGGGTGCGGTTGTTGCCGACGCTGCTGAACTCGACCTTCGCCGCGTAGCCGGTGGCCTTGCGGATCTTGTCGGCCAGGGTGTCGAGCGTGTCGTCCTGCTCGATCTTGATCGTGGTCAGGGTGCCGCGCGCCCGGGTGCGGACCTGGAAGGTGTCCCCTGCCCGCGCCGAGGTCGCCGAGACKATCTTGTCGGACTGGGTGAAGTCCATCTTGCCGCGCGGGATGCCGAAGACGTCCAGGGCGCTGGAGCCCGAGGCGTCGACCGCGATCGAGGTCGGGGTGGCGTAGCCGTCCTTGCCGGTCAGCCGCTGCTCCCACGAGGCCTGGCCGGTGGCGACGTCGATCTGGGCGACGTAGCCGTCCTTCGTGCCGACCGTCGCCTCGCCCCCAAGGTCCTTGCCGGCCGAGCCCACCAGCCAGGCCTGGCCGTTGGAGACCGCCATGCCGGTGACCGTGTCGTCGCCGGTCCCGCCGTAATAGGCCAGGGTGTCCTGGGTCTTGTCGGTCAGGTCCAGCGACAGGCGCGCCACGAACCCATCCGAACCACCCGAGGCGGCCTTGGTCTTGTTGTCGACGTCCAGCGCGCCGTTGGTGGTCGAGCCGCCGATGTAGAGCTGGCCGTTGTCGATGGTCAGGCCGGCGATGTTGCCGCCCTTCAGCGAGCCCAGGTCGCGCGTCGCGCCCTCGGTGAAAGTCGCGGCCTTGGTGTAGGTGGTCGGCTCGGTGACCCAGACTTCCTTGTCGTTCAGATAGGTCCGGGGCTCGGTGACGATGGTGGTCGAGACGTCGAAGCTGCGAAGCATCGCCTCGCTGCCTTCCTTGCTGGCCACCACCACCTGCGTGCCGTTGACGACGATGCCGGAGACGGTGTCGTCGTTCTCGCTGCCGAAATGGGTGGTGAACAGCGCCTTGGGCGTGCCGGCGATGTCGGTGGCGAAGCCGGTCAGGTAGCTGTCGTAGCCGCCTTCCGTCGCGCCGGTGGCCGAGCCGGGGATGTCGGACTTGGTGCGCCCGCCCACATAGACCACGCCGTCCTGGCCGAACGCGACAGCCGTGGCCTCATCCTCCAGCATGCCGCCGCGCCGGACCGTCCAGGTCTCGTCGCCCTTGGCGTCGTAGAGGGTCACGAAGCTGTCGGTGAGCGTGCCGGCGGAGTCCGAGTTGATCGGGCCGTTGGTGGCGCCGGCCAGGCCGCCCGCCACCGAACCGGCGATGGCCACCTGGCCGTCATCCGAGATGGCCATGTTGTAGCCGGTGGCGGTGTTCGAGGCGCCCAGGGTGCGGGCGTAGAGCAGCTTGCCCGACGAGTCGTACTTCAGCAGGGCGACGTCCTGGTCGCCCTTGATCGTCTGGGTGCTGGTCGTGCCGTCCACGTCGGCCAGCACGTAGAGCGAGCCGTCGGGGCCGGTCAGGGTCTTGTGGACCGTGCTGATCGTGCCTTCCAGCGTGTCGGAGAACACCTTGGTCCCCGGCTGGCCGGCCGTGCCGGGGCCGTACTTGGTCAGGGTGTTCTCGATCACCGCGTCGTCGGTGGTTGTGTCCTTGTCCGGATCCGGATTGCCGGCCGCCGTGGTGATGTAGACCGCCGGCTTGGCGGCCGGCGCCGAGAAGGTCAGGGTCTCGGTCAGGTCGCCCTTGATCTGCAGGGCGAAGTCGTCGCCGGTGGCCGGCAGCTTGACGTCCTGGCCGTTGACCTTGGTGACGCGCTCCTGGCCCACGGTGCGATTGACCGCGAACTGGGTGTCGAACCCGGCGTCCGAGAGCTTCTGATTGAAGAAGCTGACGACATTGGCCATCGTCCGGGGCGTGGAGCCCATCTCGGACAGGTCCATCGTCACGTCCGTCGCCACGCCGAACTTCTTGACGTTCATCGTGAAGCTGACGTTGCCCTTGAACGTGGGCACCTCGTCGTCGACCTGGCCGCTGTAGATCGTGTTGGTGACGTAGTTGTAGTTGTTCTTGGGCACCCCGACCGAGGACTTGTCGCTGGTCATGACCGTGCCGGTCGTCAGGCGCATGCCGTCGGTGCTGAGGTTCTGGACATAGCTGTTGACCTCGTTCAGCCCCTTGCTGAACACGGCCTGCAACCGCTTGATCTCGCTGTCGGTGACGCCCTTCTCGCTCGAGCGGTTGGCGATCGCCGACAGGGTGTTGAGCGCCTGGTAGGCGGCGAACAGCTTCTTGTAGTCGCCCGAGATCGTCGGGGACGCGGCGACGGCCGCGCTCTCGTCGACGAACTTGCGGCCGTTCAGGGCCGCCTTGACCAGGTCGCTGGGCTCGCTGGTCATGGTGGTCCAGGGCGCGCTGGGCACGGCCTTCTTCCCGGACGCGGTCGTCGTCGCGGACGCGCCGGTCGTCGCCGTCGCGTTCGCGGCCAGGCCAGCGGTCTTGGCCTGATAGTAACCGAGCAACAGACTGGAATCGAAAGTGATCACAGCGGGTCCCACCAGGGCGCACTACGCCCCTTGATTCGATTGTCGGCGATGAACGCTGACGTTTCGTTAAGACGTATGAATCGCGTGGGCGGTTAGGCCGCGATCAGGTGGGCGTCGGTCAGCGAGCGCCGGACCTCGCCCCGCAATTCGCGCCACTCCTCGGCCAGGATGCCCAGCAGGACGACGTCCCGGGGCTGGCCGTCCTTGAGCACGTGGCCGCGCAGATAGCCTTCGCGACGGAAGCCCGAGGCCGCCTGGGCCTTCAGCGCCGCGTCGTTGTCGGCCATGACCTCGGCGAACACCTTGTGCAGGCCCAGCTCACCGAACGCGCGGTCAAGGCCCAGCACCTGGGCGGCGCGACCCACGCCCCTGCCCCGCGCCTCGGCCGAACCGAGGAACCAGTTCCAGCCGGCGCGGCGATGATGGCTGAGCAGGCCGGTCAGGGTCAGCAGACCCGACGGTTCGCCGGCCCGGACGATCATCCAGCCGCGCATGTCGGGATCGGAGCGAAGGGCCTGGAACCAGGCGGCGTGGGCCTCGCGGCTAGGAAAGGCCGCGTCGGACATCCACCGGTCGACCTCCGGTTCGCCCCGCCATTGGAACAGGACCGCCTCGTCGCCGTCCGTCAAATCGCGAAGCTCGATCATACCGGGTCGATTCTCCCAACTAGCCTGGTGGAGAGCCTACCCCGCGCGGGGCCTCAGGCCTAGCCGCCGCCGTTGAACAGCGACAGGATGATCTGCGGCGCCTGGTTGGCGATCGACAGCGCCTGGGCGCCGAGCTGTTGCTTGACCTGCAAGGCCTGCAGGCGTGCGCTTTCCTTGGCCATGTCGGCGTCGACGAGGTTGCCCACGCCGGTCTCGAGCACGTCGTTCAGCTTGGCCACGAAGGTGTTGTGGGCCTCGATCTGCTTGGCTTGCGAGCCGATCGAGCCGACGGCCTGGTTGACCGCCGTCATGGTGGCGTCCAGGCGCGACAGCACGCCGGCCGCCAGGGTCTGGGTGTTGATCTTGTCGTTCAGCGACAGCGTGTTGATCGTGCTGCTCAGCGACAGGTTCTGCAGGTTCAGCGTGATCACGGTGGCGGCGTCGGCGTCGGCCAGGAACGTGATGTTGCTCGGCTCGCTGCCGTTGAGGATGTTGGCGCCGTCGAACGTGGCGCTGTTGATCACCTGCGTCATGTTCTTCAGCAGGCTCTGGAAGTCGGCGTTCAGCGAGTTGCGCGACTGGGTCGACAGCGAGGTGTCCTTGGCGGCGACCACCTTCTCGCGCATCTGGGTCAGCAGGTCCGAGACCGATTCCCCCGCGGCCAGGGCCACGTCGGTGATCGAGGTGGCGCGGTCCAGGCTCATCTTCACAGCGTTCAGGGCCGAGCGATCGGCGCGCTGATCCTGGGCGATCGACCAGACCGCGGCGTTGTCCTTGGCGCTGGAGATCGCAAGACCGGTGTTGATGCGCGACTGCACGCCGCCCATCTCGTCGTTCGTCTTGTTCAGATTTTGCAGGGCGATCAGCGCGGGCTGATTGGTGTTCACGCTCAGCGTCATCACGGTCTCCGAACGGCGGTTCTTGCCAGTGTGGCTCGGAACGCGATTCGGCGGCCGAGCAGGTCGACCGTGAACTTGAGGCTCAGGGAGTAAGAATATGGTTAACGCGCGTAAACCATGTTCCGCCTGCGACGCCAGGTCGCGGCGAACACGGTCCTAGGGCCGGAGCCCTCTCAGGTCAGGCCGTCGAAAACCTCGCCCGGGTCGTAGTGCTCGGCCTGCTTGAAGCGGAGCACGTCCTCGCGCGGGAACTGCTGCAGGACGTCACCGGTCCGGCGATCCACCGTCTTGTAGACGTACGAGCCCGAGACAGGATCCTGCTCGATCACCAGTCGCAGGTCGCCCGGCTGGGGTCCCTCGGCGGCGGCCGGCTTTTCCGGGGCCTCCGAAACGACAGGACCGCCCGCGGGGTGGCCCGGGACGGTATAGGCGGCGGCTGCGGCCGAGGACGGCGCGGTCGGTTCTGCTATCGGCTGTGTCAGTGCGGCTTTGGTTTCCATTACTCCTATCGTCGCCGGGTCACGGCGGCGCCTCTGGTGAACCCTCCTCCAGGCCGAAGCCCGGCGGAAGGCGGGGACGGACCCGAAGGCCCGTCCCCAGGTGTCCCTATCGGAACAGGCTCAGGATCGAGCCGGTCGACTGGTTGGCGATMGAGAGCGCCTGGATGCCCAGCTGCTGCTTGGTTTGCAGCGACTGCAGCTTGGCGCTTTCCTTGGCCAGGTCGGCGTCGACCAGGTTGCCCACGCCCGCGTCGAGGCTGTCTTGCAGCTTGCCGACGAAGGTCAGGTGGGTGTCCAGGCCGGTCGAGCTGGTGCCCAGCGAAGCCAGCTTGTT
>NZ_JBFTKU010000010.1:0-170275 GCF_056665975.1 Caulobacter sp. 05T431
GCCGGCCGGCTTCTACAACACCGTCGGCTTCAACGACGACACCCGCGCCTTCCTCTCCATCCCCGCCCGCCACGACGTGGCCCGCCGCGTCGACAGCGCCTTCCTGGCCCGCATGGTCGCCGAGCACCGCATGGACGAGGTCGAGGCCGCCGAGCTCATCGTCGACCTCACCTACACCCTGCCCAAACGCGCCTACAAACTCGACCAACGGCCCCAATGGGCACGGCCCGTCGCGGCGGCTTGACGCTCAAACTCCAAACTATAAGATATTATTCCATAATGTGAGACTTTAGATCTCGCTGGAGGGGACGACGCCATGACACCCAACCCGCTGCTCGGCGTGCTGTTTCACTGGTTGGGCGGGCTGTCGTCCGCCAGCTTCTACGTCCCCTATCGCGGGGTCCGCCGGTGGTCGTGGGAGATCTTCTGGCTGACCGGCGGGATCTTCAGCTGGTTGCTGGCCCCCTGGCTGTTCGCTTCGATCCAGACCCACGACCTGCTGGGCGTGATGGCCCAAGTCCCGCCGAAGATCGTCGGCCTGTGCGTGATGTTCGGCGTGCTGTGGGGCTTCGGCGGCCTGACCTACGGCCTGACCATGCGGTATCTGGGCCTGTCGCTGGGCATGGCCGTGGTGCTGGGCCTGTGCACGGTGTTCGGCACCCTGGTCCCGCCGCTCGTCCGGGGCCAGTTCGGCGAGACCCTGCTGGGCACGCAGTCGGGGCGCATCATCCTGCTGGGCCTGCTGGTCACCCTGGCCGGCATCGTCGTGGTCGCCTGGGCCGGGGCCAAGAAGGACGCCGCTCTGTCGCCCGAACAGAAGAAGGCCGCCGTGGCCGAGTTCGACTTCAGGAAGGGCATCGCCGTGGCGGTGTTCTCGGGGATCATGTCGGCCTGCTTCGCCTTCGGCCTGTCGGCCGGCGAACCGATCAAGGCCCTGACCGCGGCGGCCGGCACCGGCCCGCTGTGGACCGGCCTGCCCACCCTGTGCCTGGTGATGTTCGGCGGCCTGATCACCAACGGCGTGTGGTGCGCCTGGCTGATCTTCAAGAACCGCAGCGCCGGTCAGTGGCTGGGCGCGGTCAGCCCCGCCGAGGCGGCCGACAAGCCCGAGGTCGCGGCGCTGAAGCGTTCGCCGTTGGCGGCCAACTACCTGCTGTGCGCGGTGGCCGGCACGGCCTGGTACTTCCAGTTCTTCTTCTACACGATGGGCGAGAGCCAGATGGGCCGGTTCGGCTTCTCCAGCTGGACCCTGCACATGGCCTCGATCATCATCTTCGGCACGCTGTGGGGTTTCGCTTTCCGCGAATGGAAGGACGCCCGTCCGGGGGTCAAGGCCATGGTCTGGACCGGCGTGGCCCTGCTGGTCGGCGCCACGGTGATCATCGGCTACGGCAACCGCCTCGGCGGCTAGCCTAGCTTTCCGGGGGGCTCAGCCGCGAGGGGTTGAAGCCCAGGGCCATGCCGATCTCCAGGGCCGCCGCGACCACCTGGGGGACCAGCTCGGCCATCCGCGCCTCGTCCATGTACTGCGGGACGCTGGACAGGCTGATGGCGGCGACGATCGCGCCGCTGGCGTCGCGGATCGGGGCGGCGATGCAGCGGATGCTGTCGCCGCCGTCCTCAAGGTGCAGGGCGTGGCCGGTCGTCCGCGCGGCCTCCATGTCGCGCCGGAAGGCGGCCGCCTGGGGCGCGTCCGGCGCGTCGGTGAACAGGGCCGCCCACCGTTCCGGCGGGGCGTCGATCAGCAGGGCGCGGCCCAGGGCCGTGTCGCGGATGCGGTTGCGGTCGCCCACCCGGTGGCGGATCTCCAGCCGGCGCCGGCCGGGAACCTGGGCGACATAGAGCACGTCGTCGCCGGACGGCGTCCCCAGGTTGGCCGCGTCCTGGGTCTCGGTCGCCAGGGCCGCCAGCACCGGCCGCGCCACCTCGGCCACGCCCAGCCGCTCGCTGGCCTGATGACCCAGCTGGACCAGCCGTCCGCCCAGCCGATAGTCGCGCCCGACGGCCGACAGCAGGCCGCGATCGACCAGGGCCGAGGCCAGGCGATGGGTGGTGCTGCGGGTCAGACCGACCCGCTCCTCGAAGGCCTTGAGGCTATGGGCGCCCTCGGCCACGGCTTCCAGGATGTCCAGAGCCCGATGCAGGGTCTGGCTGGCGCGATCCCCCGCGGCGGAGGCTTGGGGTGCGGCTGAATCCGACAAGGGCGCGTCCTATCCCGACTACGCTCTTAGATAGCATCGGAACGCCGATTCCGGCGATGGACTCTTGATGTCGCGGGACCGAAATCGTCGGGGTTTCCGGTCCCGCGGAACGTTCTATCGAGACGCCGCGTCCCAGGCGGCGACGCGGTAGCCGTTGGCGTCCAAACAGCGGTTCATGGCCGCCTTGTGGGCGTCGTCCTGGGCCATGCGCGAGGCCCGCGAGCCGCCCTTGGCCTTGTCATAGGGCACCTTGAGGATCAGGCCCGTGGCGCCTGGGTCCAGGTTGCGCGTCGTGGCGCTGTGCGACGACACGTCGAACCGGTCGGTCTTGCCCGCCCGCACCTGATCCCGGCACGAGGCGAAGGTGGTCGCGAAGGCCTTCTCGTCCGACGCCTTGCTTTCCAGGCGGGGCGAATAGCCGGTCCCGCCGCCGCCCATCATCGAGCAGGCGCCCAGGGCCGCGGCGCAGATCGTCGTGGCGGCGATCGTCAAGGTCTTGGAATAATTCATGGTCTCGTCCTCCCAGCAGCTTCGAAAAGCCCCGAGCTGTTAGGAGCGCGGCATGACGTCAACGGTTCCGCTTGCTCGGCCCGGCCCCAAGCTCCGCGTTGGGAACACCGGTCCCGCCCATCGGTTGTGAAAGGGGCAGACATGGAGGAACCCGATGTCCAAAGCCCCGCCCATCCCGCCCGAGCAACGGGCCTTCAAGGGCCAGAAGCCGCAGATCGAAGGCCAAGGCGGCCATGACGACCTGCAGTCGCCCGATCCCGGCAACGCCGACGTGAACCTCAAGGGGCAGGGTCGCCACGGCAACCTGGCGCAGAACACCAGCCACTCCGGCAACGTGCAGGACCGCTGATCTAGATCCGCTCATCCCGCCAATGCCGGGATGAGCGGATGACGCCTACGCCGCCGCCCGCACCTCCGGCGCGAAGTCGGGATAGTAGCCCGCCATCATCCGCTCGGCGAAGGCCACCAGGTTGGGGAGGGCCTCGGCCCGACGGCGCAGCGGCGAGTCGAAGAACGGCGTCAGGATCTGGGCCAGCATGGCGAAGACGATGGCGTCGACGCTGGTGGGCCGGTGGCCCATCATGAACGACTTGTTCCCCAGCATCTCCGACAGGGCGTTCAGCGACCAGGCGCCCAGCTCGACGATCTCGTCGGGCGAATGGCGGCCCATGCCGACGGACTTCAGGGTGGTCTGCACCGTGTCCAGCAGGCCATCGATCGCGTCGGCCCGAGCCTCGCCCGGCATGCCGTCGAACCAGCGGGCCGGGCCCTTGGCGAAGTTGTCGTCGTCGAAGAACCGGAAGTGGCAGCTGGCCCAGCCCAGGTGGTTCTCGACCATCCGCTCGATCGCCCAGGCCTGACCGCGCTGGGCCTTGGTCAGGCCCGCATCCAGGTCGACGCCGTAGCTGCGCTCGATATAGGCGCGGATGAAGGTGGAGTCGGCGACCTTGATCCCGTCGTCGTCGATCCACGGCAGCTGGCCCTTGGGCGAGGTCTCCGGATGGGCCGGGACCTTCTCGTACCAGAGGCCCGCCATCTTCAGATGGATCTCGGTCTTGGTGACATAGGGGCTGCCCTCGGGCAGGCCGTAGGCGGGTCCGGCGCAGTAGAGCGTGATCATGGTGGTCTCTCCCTGTTGAGCGAGCCGCTTGGGCGGGCTTCCGAGCCGCCTCTGGAAGCCGCCGTGTTGCGACAATCGGACGCTACCGCCATCCTGCTGCCAGCATGCTGTCAGCATCGGTCGAGCACAGTGAAGCCATGAGACGCGCCGAACGCCTTTTCCAGATCATCCAGATCCTGCGCCGCAGCCGCCAGCCGGTGACGGCCGACGCCATGGCGTCCGAGCTGGAGACTTCCAAACGCAGCGTTTATCGCGACATCGCCGCCCTGATCGGCCAGAGGGCGCCCATCCGCGGCGAGGCGGGCGTCGGCTACGTGCTGGAGGCCGGATACGACATGCCGCCCCTGATGCTGACACCCGACGAGATCGAGGCCGCCGTGCTGGGGGCCCAATGGGTCGCCGGACGCGGCGATCCCGTCCTGGCCACGGCCGCCAACGACCTGATCGCCAAGATCGCCGCCGCCGTGCCCGAACAGCTGCGCCCCTACGTCCTGCAGCCGGCCACCGAGGCCTCGCGCGCCTGGAAGGCCCTGCCCGACGGGATCGACATCGCCCAGACCCGGGCCTGGATCCACGCCGGCCGCAAGATCCGCCTGGACTATCGCGACGAGAAGGGCGCGGTCAGCCAGCGCGTCGTCTGGCCGGTGACCGTGGGCTATCTGGAGACCGTCCGCCTGCTGATCGCCTGGTGCGAGCTGCGCAACGACTTCCGCAACTTCCGCACCGACCGGGTCGAGCACGCCGAGTTCCTGGACGAACGCCACGGCCAGCGGCCCGGCGTGCTGCGGGCGAAATGGMAGCGGGCGCTGGAGGAGGAACGCAAGCGCTGGCGCGAGGCCAACGGCGGAAGCGGCTGCTAGCGCTTGGGCTCCAGGGTGGCCAGGATCTGCTCGCCCCTGCCATCGCAATTCCAGTCGGCCGAGACGATGCCCGTCTTGGGAGTGTAGAGGGCGCAGGCGTCCACCATCCCGTCGCCGTCGCGATCCGCGTAGAGATGGCGCTGGGTCAGGGCGCGGTAATCGCCCTTGCGGCTGTAGACCTTCGTCCGCCCCAGCGTCCAGACCATGGCCAGGGACTTCATCTCGACCCTCTCGCCGCCGAAGCCGCCCCAAAGCTTCAGACGCGTCTCGGCGAGATTGACGCCCAGGCGATCAGCGTCGGCGTGCTGGGTGTAGGACGGGAAGGTCGGCTTGGGCAGGCGGGCCCGAAGGTCGTCGACCGCCGCGGTCGAGGTCGTCGAGACGGCCAGCAGCGCGACAAGCACCATCATGGACAAAGCCCCCTACCCACGGTCCCGGCGAACACCATAACCACGGAAAACCTAGATTCCGTGACGTTTGGAGAAGGCCACGAACAGGTCCGGCCAGGCCGCCACCGTCTTGCCGGCGATCGAGCGCAGGCCGAAGCCGTGGCCGCCTTCCTCGAAGACGTGCATCTCGGCCGGGATCGCCTTGGCGCGCAGGGCGGTGAACATCATGATCGTGTTGGCCACCGGCACGGTCTTGTCGTCGGCGGCGTGGACCAGGATCACCGGCGGCTCGCGGCCGGTCACGGTCTGGTCGGGCGAATAGGCCGTGATCTGCTCCTCGGTCGGCGAAGCGCCCAGCAGCTGCTTGCGCGAGCCGGCGTGGACGGGGCCGTCGGCCATGGAGACCACCGGGTACATCAGGCAGGACAGGTCTGGACGGGCCGACAGGTCGTCGACCGCGTCGACACGGTCATAGACCTTGGCCTCGAAACGCACGGTCAGGCTGGCGGCCAGATGCCCGCCGGCCGAGAAGCCCATGATCGCCATGCGGGCGGGGTCGAAACCCAGGGTCTTGGCCTTCGAACGGGCCACGCGCAGGCCACGCTGGGCGTCCTGCAGCGGGGCGTCGGGACCCGCGCCCCAGCCGTCGCCGGGCAGGCGGTACAGCAGGACGAAGCAGGTGTAGCCGTGGTCGGCCAGCCAGCAGGCGGTCTCGAAGCCCTCCTTGTCGGTGACCACGCGCTCGTAGCCGCCGCCGGGCATCAGCACCACCGCCGCGCCGTTCGGCTTGGCCGGGCGGAACACGGTCAGGGTCGGCTTGCGGGTGTGGGTGACGGCGCGGTCGCGCAGGCCGCCGGCGACGGTGCGGTCGACCAGGGTCTMGACGGCGGTGACGCCGGCCGAGCCGGGCGGATCGCCGGGCCACAGGGGGAGGACTTCGGTGGGGTCCATCGGGGCTTTCGCAGGCTTGGTCTGGGCCGTGGCGGCGCTGGCCAGCAACGATGTCAGCAGGCCGCCCGTCAAGGTGGCCAGGGTTCCCCGGCGATTGAACAATGCGACCTCCCTAAGCGACGCGCGAGGACCCTAGGGCGGGGCTGCGGTCCGGGCAAGTCACCGGTGTCATTCCCCCAAACCGTCATCCTCGGACGTGTTCCGAGGATCCCTCGTTCAACCGCGAAGAAGGTCGATCCATTGAGCGGTGAGGCTGCGGATCAAGCAGAAACGGCAAACAGGCGGACAAAGGGGGTCCTCGGAACAAGTCCGAGGATGACGAGCCTGGGGTGTCAGGCCCCGGCGAACTTCAGGTGGTGCAGCACGATCCCGCTGGTGGTGGCCACGTTGAGGGAGTCGAAGCCGTTCGCCATCGGGATGCCGACGGTCCGCACGCGGTCCATCACCGCGCGCGATAGGCCCGGCCCTTCCGCCCCCAGCAGCACCGCGGCCCGGGCCGGCGGGTCCAGCCGCGCCAGGGTCTCGCCGGCGGCCGGGCTGAGGGCCAGGCCCTGGAAGCCGTGGCGTTCCAACAGGTCGACCACGTCCTCGCCCGGCGCCAGCCAGGCCGTGGGAACGCTCAKGGTCGCACCGATCGAGACCCGGATGGCCTTGCGGTAGAACGGATCGCAGCAGTCGCCGTCCAGGATCACCCCGTCGACGCCGAACGCGGCGGCGTTGCGGAAGATGCCGCCCAGATTGTCGTGGTTGGCGATGCCCATCAGCACCAGCACCACCGCGCGCGGCCCGGCGCGCGCCAGCAGCGCCTCGGCCGACAGCGGCGCGGGCTTCTCCCCTACCGCCAGGACGCCGCGATGCAGATGGAAGCCGGCGATGGCGTCCAGCGCGGCCTGGCCGACGACATAGACGGGCGCGTCCGCCGGCAGGCCGTCGAACACCTCGCCCAGCTTGTCGGCGCGCTTGCCGTCGATCAGCAAAGACTGGATCCGTTCGGGCGCGTCGCGGACGAAGGCGCGCAGCACCGTCTCGCCCTCGGCGATGAACAGCCCCTGGCGGCCGACTAGGTCGCGCTCCTTGATGTCGCGATAGGCCGCGACGCGCGGATCGTTCGGATCGTCGATGGGGATCAGGTCGGCCACGAGGCCCTCGAGTGAAGCGCTAACGCACGCCCCGTATCGGAAGGATGGCCAGACCGCCAGCCGCCGCGAGGCCCGCCGCCACCAGATAGAGGGCGTGATAGTTCACATGGGCCGGGCCAAGCACCCACATGGCCAGGATCGGGGCCATGGCCTGGGGCAAGGTGTTGGCCAGGTTGATCACCCCCAGGTCCTTGCCGGCGTCCTTCTGCGAGGGCAGCACCTGGCTGACCAGGGCGATGTCGACGGCGTAATAGCAGCCCACCGCGCAGCCGAAGATCACGAAGCCGGCCACCACCACCGGCCAACCGGGCACCATCGAGAACACGATCATCGCCCCGGCCAGGGTCAGGGCCGCGCCCGCCGCGAACAGCTTGCGGCGCCTCAGGCGGTCGGACAGCATCCCGCCCAGCATGCCGCAGGCGACGTTGGCGCAGGTGGCCACGGTTGTCAGCAGGGCCATTCCCTGCTCGGCGCGGCGGCCCGGGAACAGGTCGGGATAGTGCAGCGCGTCCTGCAGGTAGAACAGCATGTAGCACTGGGTCAGGGTGATCGCGACCAGCACCATGAACCGGCTGACCCAGGCCAGGGCGAAGTCGGGATAGGCCCGTGGATTGATCCAGAACCCGGCCAGGAACTCGCGCCAGTCGAACGGCGGCCGCTCGCCCGGCGGCAGCGGCGGGTCGTTCAGGGCCAGGGCGAAGGGGGCGACGGCGATCAGCAGCACGACGCCGATCGCGAAATAGCGCGAGGCCTCGCCGACCAGCAGGCCGCCCACCAGGATCGCCCCGGCCATGGCGCCGATCGGATGGCCCAGGCTGAGGAAGGCCGCCACCCTGCCCTTCTGGGCGTCGGGCACCCGGTCGGGCAGCACCGCCAGCAGGGCCGAGAACAGCAGGTTGAAGGCCAGTTGGAAGCAGACGACCCCGGCCATCAGGTGGACCGCGTTCTGGGCCATCATGATCAGGAAGTACGAGGCGACCGTGCCCAGGGCGCCGACCACCATCCACGGGCGCCGGCGGCCGAAGCGCGAGGTCGTGCGGTCGCTGATCGCGCCGGCCAGCAGGTTGGCGAAGCTGGCGGTGATCGAGCCCAGGATCGCGACCTGGCTCAGCACGACGGCCTTGTTGGCCGAATCGATGGCCTCGGCCTTCAGCGGCAGCAGCACCTGGAACAGGGGCATGAAACTGACATAGGCCCCGATCTGGGCCAGGGTGAAGGCGGCGATGAAGCTCGGCTTCACGGGTGTTGTCGGTCTTGCCCTGTCGATCCCGATCGCCTCCGCCGCTGTCATCACGCCTCCCCGTACACACGCGGTCTCCGCCACGATTGGCTCGGACACTGGCCTTCCGCGCGGGGGGACACAAGCCGCCAGAAGCGACAAAGCTCGCACTACGACGTTTGACAGCGCAATTTTTTCAGTCGGGAGCGTCGCCTTATGGCGCGCAGTTGCTCTAGGCTGCCCGAATGGAGATGAGTCCAAGCAAACTGGACCCACGAAGCGGGAGTTGGGCGAGCTGATGGCGTCGGTGACGATCTATGACGTTGCGGCGCGCGCCGACGTGTCGATCAAGACCGTCTCCCGCGTGATGAACAACGAGCCCAACGTGCGTCCGCAGATGCGCGAGCGCGTCCTGGAAGCGGCCGCCGCCCTGGGCTACGCGCCCAACCTGTCGGCCCGCAGCCTGGCCGGCTCGCGCTCGTTCGTGATCGCCGTCTTCGTCGACGCCTCGCTGACACTGGACCACTGGCGCAGCGAGCGCGGGTCGGACTACCTGCAGCGCATCCAGCTGGGCGCCACGGTCGAGACCCGCCAGGCGGGCTACCACCTGCTAGTGGAGCTGATCGACCACGACGGTCCCCGGGTGCGCCAGGAGGTCGGCGCCCTGCTGGCCGCCCTCAAGCCCGACGGCGTGATCCTGACCCCGCCCTCCTGCGACAACGAGGTGGTGCTGGAGCTGCTCAACAAGGCCGGCACGCCCTATGTGCGCCTGGGCCCGGAAAAGCCCGAGGGGCTGGGTCCGCGGGTGCACATGGACGACGTCGCCGCCGCTCGCGAGATGACCGAGCACCTGGCCGACCAGGGCCACACCCGCATCGGCTTCATCATGGGCGATCCGCGCTACGGCGCCGCCCCGGCCCGCCGCGAGGGCTACGTCGCCGCGATGAAGGCGCGCGGCCTGAAGGTGGACAGGGCCTGGATCCGCGACGGCGACTTCACCTTCGAGTCCGGGCACAAGGCCGCGAGCGCCCTGCTGGCCCTGCCCGACCGGCCCACGGCGATCTTCGCCTCGAACGACGACATGGCCCTGGGCGCCCTGGCGGCCGCGGCCGAGGCCGATCTGTCCGTCCCCGGCGACGTCTCGGTCGCGGGTTTCGATGACAGCCCTGTCTCGCGCCTCAGCCGCCCGCAGCTGACCACCATCCGCCAGCCGCTGGTCGAGATGTCGACCCTGGCGACCAAGATGCTGATCAGCGGGGTCKCCCGCAATTCCGGGACCGAGCAGCGACCGCGCGACGAGCTGCTGCCCTTCACCCTGATCCACCGGGCCTCGACGGCGGCGCCGAGGGGCTAGACGCGCCCGCGCTCAGCCGGCGGCGGCCCGCGCCTTCTCCAGCCGGCCCATGGCGTAGAAGATCAGCAGGCTGGTCACCACCAGCACGCCGGCCAGGGCCAGCATGGGCGCCAGGTTGCTGCCCGTCGCGTCGCGCACCATCGGCACCAGGTTCTGGGCGATGAAGCCGCCCAGATTGCCGATCGCGTTGATCGCCGCGATGCCGGCGGCGGCGCGCGGTCCGCTGAGGAAGCTGGGCGGCAGGCTCCAGAACACGGGCTGGGCCGAGAAGATGGCCGGGGCGGCGATGCACAGCATAGCGAACTTCAGCGCCGCGCCCGGCAGGACCACGCTCAGGGTCAGGGCGACCGCGGCCACCAGGCAGGGCCCGGCGATGTGCCAGGCGCTGGCGCCGTGGCGGGCGGCGTGGCGCGGCACGAACCACAGCGCGACCCCGACCAGGATCCAGGGGATGACGTTGATGAACCCATTGACAGTGTTGGAGACGCCGAACGACTTGACGATCGTCGGCAGCCAGTAGCTGAGGCCGTAGGCGCCCAGCGGCATGCCGATATAGAGGCCGGCCAGCAGCAGGACGCGCGGGTCGAAGATCGCCTTCCAGGCCCCGCGATGGTCATCGACCACCCCGCCCTTCTCGCCGTCCAGCACCCCTGCCAGCCAGGTCTTCTCGGCCTGGGGCAGCCAGCGGGCCTGGTTCGGGCCGTCTGGCAGGCGCCACAGGACATAGGGGGCCAGCAGCACGGCCGGGACGCCGGTGACCAGGAACACCCATTGCCAGCCCGCCAGGCCCAGCGTGCCGTCCAGGTCCAGCAGCAGACCGCCCACCGCCGCCCCGACGGCGTTGGCCAGGGCGCTGGCGATCATGAACAGCCCCACCATCCGCGCGCGGTGCGCCTGCGGGTACCAGAGGGTCAGGACGTAGAGCACGCCGGGAAAGAACCCCGCCTCGGTGACGCCCAGCAGGAACCGCAGGAGGTAGAACATCGTCGCGTTCTGGGTGAAGCCCAGCGCCAGGGTGACCAGGCCCCAGGTAAACATGATCCGCGCGAACCAGACCCGCGCGCCCACTCGGGCCAGGATCAGGTTCGACGGCGCCTCGAACAGGAAGTAGCCGATGAAGAACAGCGACGCGCCCAGGCCGTAGGCGGCCTCGCTGAGGCCCAGGGCCTGGACCATGTCCAGCTTGGCGTAGGACACGTTCTGCCGGTCGATATAGGCGATCAGGTACATCAGGCAGAACAGCGGCATCAGCCGCCGCGTCACCCGCCCGACCGTCGCGCGTTCCATGTCGGGGGACGGATCAGGCATGCGATGACCTCTCTTGAACTGTCGTGTCCGCGGCGGGGACGGCGCGTCCGGGCGGGGCGGCGGATTGGCGCTGGATCAGGGCGTGGTCCAGCACGTAGTCAGCGGGGGCCTTCGCGGACGGCTCGTTCGAGCGCAGGGCGCGCAACAGCCGGTCCAGCGCCACGGCCGCCATCTGGCGCACCGGCTGGCGCACGGTGGTGAGCGGCGGCCAAAGGGTGGTGGCGACGGTCGTGTCGTCGTAGCCGACGACAGTCAGGTCGGCCGGCACGTCGAGATGACGGCGGTGGGCCACCGAGACGGCCGCGGCGGCCATGTCGTCGTTGCTGGCGAAGATCGCGGTGGGCGGTCTCTCGGACTCCAGCAGCTGCTCGGCGGCGCACAGCCCCGAGGCGTAGGTGAAGGCGCCGGAGGCCAGGACCAGTTCGGCCCCCTCGACCGCCGCCACCGCCGCCCGCGCGCCCTCCAGGCGTTCGGCGCTGGAGGTCTGGTCGGGGTTGCCGGTGATGAAGCCGATGCGGCGATGACCGAGGTCCAGCAGGTGCCGGGTCAAGGCCTGGCTGGCCTGGCGGTCGTCGATGCGGACGTTGATCGCGTCGGCCGGCGGGCGTCCCGCGGCGACCACCGCGACGGGCAGGTTGGCGGCGCGGAGCACCTCGCGCACGATCACGCATTCGYCCAGCGGCGGGGCCAGGACTACGCCCTGGACGCCGGCGCCTAGCAGCCTCTGCAGCTCGTGCGGCGCCGGCGGCTGGCCGTTTTCGCCCCGCAGCAGGATCAGCCGCGCGCCGGCGCTGGTGGCCTCCTCGAACACGCCGATCAGGAAGTCGCTCATGAAGGCGGCGCTGGGGTTGGAATAGATGACCCCGATCCGCAGCTCRCCGGCCATGACCAGGTTGCGGGCGGCCAGGTTGGGCTCGTAGCTCAGTTCGCGGATCGCGGCCTGGACCGCCAGGCGCGTCGGCTCGCGGACCCGGGCGTCGCCGTGGATCACCCGCGACACCGTCATGCGCGAGACGCCGGCCAGTTGGGCGACGTCGACGAGGGTGGCGCCCCGGGCGCGCTCCGGCCTGTTCAAGGGACAACCTTCTTGGGGTCCGCCGACGCCGTGGCGACGCGGTGTTGGTCCGAGCGTCGAAGCCGTGACTCCGACGCCGGGCCATAGGGGCGTGACGCGTCCGATAAGGCAAGCGCCGGACGGTCCAGCTTCGAACGAGCGCTTCCCCCGGGGTCCCCGGCCGTCAAAAAAGTGCGCCCGGATCGACGCGGCCGAGGGGCCGTTTCGATCCGGGCGACGCCGCCCAGGGGGAGGTGGTGGAAGCGGCTCAAGTTAGAATTCGTAGCGAAGACCGACGTGGTAGAACCGGCCCAGCAGGTCGTAGAGCGCCGGGTTGGCGTCCAGGCCCGTATTGGTCTGCGGCGAGGGCGTCGGGTCCTTGTTGAACAGGTTGGAGACCTTGAAATAGGCCTTCAGACCGTCTCTGACCTCGTACGAACCGCTGAGGTCGACATAGGTCGCGCCCTTCATCCGGTTGTAGTCGATCGTCGGATAGTTGTTGTTGTCCGCCGCGCTTCTGCCGGTCGGGCAGCTGCCGGGGGCGCACTCGATGTACTGGCCGCCGATGACGCCGTCGCTGAACCAGCGCTCCTGCAGGCTGAGCATGAACCGGTCGGAGGTCCAGGTCTGGACGGCCAGCACCTTCCAGTCCGGCGTGTTGCCCGAATTCTGGCCCGCGCTGTCGATGACGGAGCCGCCGGGGAAGCCCTGATTGGTGACGTACTTGTGGACGTTCGTCGCCAGGGCGCGCAGGTCGAAGTGGCCCGGCACGCTGGGCATATCGAAGCGGTAGCTGGCTTCGATGTCGAAGCCGCTCGTCTTGATCGAGGCCAGGTTGAACACCTGGGCGGTCACGAACGGGGAAGGCTGGTTGAGGTTGAAGTTGCCGCAGTACTGCGTCAGGCCCGCATAGCAGAAGTTGACGACCTGCTGAGCGCTGAGGCTGGAGATGCCGCCGTTCAGCACGATGTTGTACCAGTCGACGGAGGCGCTGAAGCCCGGCAGCCACTGAGGGTTCGACAGGACGACGCCGAGCGAGACGTTCTTGGCGATTTCCGGTTTCAGGTTCGGATTGCCGATCACGTTCTGCAAGAGCGTCAGCGCGCCGGGTCCCGCGGGTTGACCCGCGGGGGGCGTGCCGTTGGAAGGGATGGTGAAGTTGGGCTGCGTCGTCGTGACCGGCGCGGCGAACAGCTCCGACAGGTTKGGCGCCCGCACGTCGCGCGAGGTGACCGCCCGCAGGCGGATCCCATCCAGCGGCGTGTCCCAGGTGCCGCCGACCTTCCAGGTATAGACGGTGCCCGAGGTGCTGTAGTCGGTCCAGCGGCCGGCCATGTTGAGGTTGGCCTTGCCGGCGGCTTCGGAGTCCACCAGCGGCACGTTCACTTCCGCATAGGCTTCCTTGACGCTGTATTTGCCGGCGCCCGAGTGATAGTTGCCCGCGAACCAGTTGTTGCCCAGGGTGTTCAGGATCGGGTCGGCCGGATAGTCGACGGTGTAGGGCGAGGCCGCCGAACCGTCGCCGTAGGGGTCGCCCTGGACATGGTACTGCTCGCGGCGATATTCGGCGCCGACGGCCAGCGAGATCGGGCCCGCCCAGCCCTGGATCGGCTCGCCGGTGACGTTGATGCTGGCCACGTCCTGCTTCTGGACCGAGTGCTGGTACGGGCCGTTCTTGGGCGTGATGTAGGCCAGGGCCGCGTCGCTGGGCGTCTGGCCGCCGAACACGTTGATCGGCTGGCACCCATTGGCCCGAGCGGTGGCGTCGGCGCAGACGATCTGGCCGTTCAGCAGGACCGCCTGGACGGCCTGCCGGTAGCGCGGGGTCAGCAGGATGTCGCGGACATGGATGTTCGTCGTGTTCTGGCCGTGCGTGTAGTAGGCGTCGTACGACCAGTCCTTGTCGAAGGCGTTGAACTTGCCGTCGGCGCCGATCACCGCGCGGACCTGGGTCCTGGTCGGATGGACCGAGATGTTCCTGGGCAGCAGCGCGTTGCTGGTGCCGAAGGTGAACTGGGTGATGCCGTTATTGGCGCAGGCCGTGACGACCGAGGCCGGCAGGTACGGGTTCGAGCACTGCAGCGTCAGGCCGGTCGTGGCCGCGCCCGGATTGGGCTGGTTGGCGCTCTCGACGCGGGCGACGTTCAGGGTGCCGTAGATCTCGTTGTTGTCGTCGATGTCGTAGGCGACGCGGGTATAGCCGTTCAGGCGCTTGATCTCGGACTGCAGCGACGTGCCGACGCCGACGTTGCCCGACAGATCGCCGCCGACGCAGAAGCCGCCGTTCGAGTAGCAGTTGGTCACGTTGCCGGCGGCGTTCTTAACCGGCACGCCGTTCGAGCCGTACTGGAACTGGAAGGGATTGCCGGCCTTGTCGAAGGCCGTGCCCTGCAGCGGCCCGGCGCTGATCAGGCCGTACTTGGTGTACTGATAGGCCTGGGCATGCTCGCGATAGAGGTATTGCGGCGAACCGTCGTTGGTGATCCCGCGATTGACCAGGGTGGCGGTCGTGTACCAGTCGCGGTCGCCGGGCGCGTCCTCGCCGAAGCCGCCAGCCGGGACGCCCTCCTCGTCATCGTATTCGCCGCTGAGCTGCACGTGCAGCTTGCCGCCCATGAAGGCCTTGCCGACCGCGACCTGGGCCAGGAACTGTTCGTTGTCGCCGTACGTGGTGACCCCGGCCGCGAAGTTCGACTTGAAGCCCTCGAAGTGCTTGTCGGTGATGAAGTTGACCACGCCGCCGACCGCGTCGGAGCCGTAGGAGGCAGAGGCGCCGCCGTTCACGACGTCGACGCGCTGGACCAGCAGCTGCGGGAACAGGCTGATGTCGGGGACGCCCGTGACGTTGGCCGGAACCACGCGCTGGCCGTCCAGCAGGGTCAGGGTCCGGATGGTGCCCAGGCCCCGCAGCGAGAACGAGCTCAGGCCCTGCTGGCCGCTCGAGGTGCTGAACGTGCCCGTCGTCGCGCCGGTCGACCCCTGCAAGGAGGGCAGCTGGGCGATGGTGGTGAAGACGTTCGGCTCGGCGTTGCGCTGCAGGTCCGCCTCGCCCAGAGCCTGGGTCGGCGTGGGGGCGGTGAAGCCGGTGGATTTGATGCGGCTGCCGGTGACGATGATCGTCTCCACCGTCGACGACTCCTGCGCGGCGGCAGGAGCCGGCGCGGACGGCGCCGTCTGGGCGCTGGCGGCGCCCGCCACCGCCATCAATGCGACCGCGCTCGTCGCGAACAAAGCGCTCAAATAGGACGGTCCCCCGCCGGTGCGACCAACACCACTCATCCTGCTGCTCCCTCTTTTCGTTGAGTCCATCGACCGATGGCCTTGAGGGAATTTGTCAGGCTAGCCGCGGGCAAACCATTAGACCATGGTCGTAGTCCCGGGCCGCGAGGGCGGCTTTACCGCCCCCGGACCGCGTAAAGCGCGTGGTGGGTCAGGATGAACAGGGTCCGCTTGTCCGTTCCGCCGAAGACCAGCTGCAGCGGCCGCTCGGGCACGTCGATGCGCCCCAGCGCCCGCCCGTCGGGGGCGTAGACGAAGACCTGGCCGTTGGCGACATAGACCCGCCCGTCGGGATCGGTCGCGACGCTCTCGCCGCCGCGATCGGCGAAGACCTTAAGGTCCGTCACCTCGCCGCCGGGGCCGACCAGGCCGCTGTAGGTCTTGTTCTCGGAGCTGTTGGCGACGAACACCCGCTGCCCCGGCTTGGCCGTGGTGAAGCCGTAGGTGTCCAGCGAATCCGAGAAGCGCAGGCCCCGGTAGTCGGGCGGCCCCTGCTGGAAGACGCGGTAGGCCGGCAAGGCCAGACTGCCGTCGGGCGACACGTATTCCTTGGCCTTCGGCAGCGCCATGTCGCGGGCGAACAGCTGGGCCAGGGTCGTGAACTGGTAGGTCTCCGGATCCAGCTGGTCCTTGAACTCTGCGTTGTTCCACCAGTTGACCGGCAGCACGGTCGCCGCCTGCGGATGGTCGGCCGCCGGGGTCGGCGCGATGACCGTGACCTCGGTGTCGGGGCCGCCCGGCTTGAAGCTGTAGACCGTGCCGTCGCGGCCGTCGGACGACAGGACAAGCAGATTACCCGAGCCGTCGACGGCCAGGTTGATTGGATCCAGCGTGTTGTCGCGCACGATCGACAGCTTGCGCGCGTCCGACCAGCTGTAGATGCGCTGGTGGCGGCGGTCGGTGAAGTAGAGCGTCCCGGCCGCGTCCACGGCGCCGCCGCCCAGCGAGAAGAAGCCCTCGCCCAGCTTCTCGACCCGGGCCCCGGCGGGGAAGATCGAGGGCGTGACCGGCGACGGATTAGCGGTCAGGTCCAGCACCGCGAACTGCCGCTCGCGCGCCTCCAGCCCGCTGGTGACGTCGAGGATGGCGTTCTCGTAGGGGTACTTGGTCAGCCGCAGGAAGGTGGCGCAGCCGTTCTCGTCGCAGGTGCTGAAACCGCTTTCGCCGTTCACCGCCACGTTGCGGAAGCGGATGTTTTCCGAGTTGTAGACCCTGACCGCCGCGGCCGCCGGCCGCCGCGTCCGGGTKACGCGATAGCCGTGATAGTTGGCCACCAGGATGTCGCGCGAGTCGCGGATCTCCAGCGAGACGGTGTCCTCGCCCTCCCCGGCCTCCTCCTCGGTCTGCGGCGCCAGGAGCTCCCAATTGGCCACACGGTTGAGGCTGATCTCTGTGCGCACATGGTGCTCGACCGAGGCCTGGTAGATGTGGCCGGGTGTCTGCGTGTCCGACACGTAGATGCCCGAATAGGCGTAGGTGCTGGGGCTCCAGATGTTGGCGAAGGTCCCGCCGCCGCCGTTGGTCACCCACAGGCTGGGATACTGGCCCGCCCAGCGCTTGGCCGGATCGGCGTCGGCCGTGGCGTTGGCGTTGTAGGGGTTGAACCGCGAGCCGTCGTAGAGGTCGGTGCCGTGGCCGCCCTGGAACTTGACGTCGTCGACCAGCGAATTGGCGCCGGCCGTCCACAGCAGGGCCGTGGCGCGGGGGTTGATCCCACTGGTGTTGAGCCCCAGGCCGAAGACGATGTTGTCGCCCTTGTCCGCCGAGGCGACCAGGGCCTTGGGCGCGCCGGCGCCCTGGTAGCCTTCGGTGCGGTCGGGCAGCACGATCTGGGTGAGGCTGGGGTGCAGGCCGATCAGCACCGTGTCCGGCCGAAGCTTCAGGGTGTCGGCGACGCGGTAGAAGCCGGTCGGGAAATAGACCACGCGATGGGTGTCGATCGCCTTCTGGATCGCGGCGGTGTCGTCGGTCGCGTTGTCGCCCCTGGCGCCCAGCGTGCGCACGTTCACCCAGTCGGCGACAGCCGGCAGGGCGCGGATCGCCGGGGCGCGCCGCGCGGGCAGGCCCGGGATCGCCGCGGCCTTCATCTCGGTCTTGTAGGCGCCCACCTGGCCCAGGCCCGGCAGGGTCAGGCCGTGGGTGAACGACGAAACCCGATAGGCCTTGCCCTTGCCCCCCACTGGGCCCGCCTCGGTCTTGCCGCTGTCGCGGAAGCGGGCGAACACCGGGGTGTTGGAGGCCACGGCGTTGTMGAAGCCGACCTGGGTGTAGACGTTGTTCTCGTTGGAGATCACGACTCCGGCCTTGGAGACATTCTCGAAGCGGACGTCCTTGCCCCACAGCCAGTCGCCATAGCCGCGGTCGATCTCGATGCCGACCGGCGTGTCGCGCAGGGCGACATTGACCAGGGTCAGGCCCGCCTCGTGCTCGCGGATCGCCGCGTCGCGCTGGCCCTCGAAGGTGGAGTCCAGCAGCACGAAGCCCCAGGCGGGCGACGTCTTCTCGGCCAGGATGCCGTAGCGCCCGCCCTTGAAATGCAGGTCCTCGGCCTCGTTGCCGACCTGGTAGAGGCCCGCCAGGCCCGAGCCGATGTCGAACTCCATATGGCTGACGAAGGCGTGCTGGGCGGCGTGGAAGCGGATCGCCGTCGCGGCCGGATTGCCGTCGCCGATCTTGAAGTCGATGTTGGCCATCGCGCTGTAGAAGGTGCCCGAATTGGCGTCGGGGATGTCCTTGTCGAAAGGCACGCTGCCCGGGACYGGGAACGGCACGCGGCGGGCCGGGTCGCGCTTGGCCCCGGCGAAGATCACCATGTTGGCCACGCCCTTCTGGAAGCCCGGCGTCCTGTCGCCCAGCTCGATCACCGGACGCGTGGCGCCGACCCCGAACACCCGCACGCCCGGCCACAGGAACAGCGTCTTGCTGATGCGGTAGCGGCCGGACGGCAGGAAGACCACGCCGCCGCCGGGCTTGGCCGCGGCGGCGTCGATCGCCGCCTGCAGGGCGGCGGTGTCGTCGGCGCGGCCGTCGCCCTTGGCCTTGACCACCACGGCGGCGGGATCGTCGGGCGCGGTCGCGAAGACCGAGACCGAAGCCCAGGCCGGTCCGCCCGCCATCATGGCCAGAGCGATCGAAGCCGCGCTTGCCGCGCCGAGCCAGGTCTTCATCTCGATACTCCCGAATGCAGTGCGACAGTCGGGCCAGCGCCCCCGCCCCGTTTTATAGCGTCCGTCGTCCCCTACGGCGTCACCGCATAGAGCGAATGATGGGTCAGGACGAACAGCGTCCGCTTGTCCGGCCCGCCGAAGATCAGCTGCAGCGGCCGCTCGGGCACGTCGATCCGGCCGGCCGGCTTGCCGTCGGGCCCGTACTGGAAGATCTGGCCGTTGGCGACGAACACCCGGCCCTGGCCGTCCACCGCGACGCTCTCGCCGCCGCGATCGGCGAACACCTTCAGGTCGGTCAGCGTCCCGCCGGGGCCGACCAGGCCGCTGTAGGTCTTGTTCTCCKAGCCGTTGGTGACGAAGACCCGCTCGCCGACCGCGCCGCCGATCAGGCCGTTGGCCTGCAGGCTGTCGGCCCAGCGCCAACCGACATGGTCGGGCGGTCCCTGCTGCCACACCCGGAAGGCGGGCAGAGACAGGCTACCGTCGGGCGAGACGTACTCCTGGGCCTTGGGCGCGCCGACGTCGCGGGCGAACATCTGGGCCAGGGTGGTGAACTGGTCGGTGGCCGGATCGTACTGGTCCCGGAACTCGCCGTTGTTCCACCAGTTGACCGGCAGCAGGGTTCTGGCGCCCGAGCGGGCCGCCGCCGGCGTCGGGGCGATCATCGTCATCTGGTCCTTGGGAGCGTCCGGATCGATCGAATAGACGCTGGCCTGCGGGCCGTAGGACGACACCACCAGCAGCTTGCCCGAGCCGTCGATCGCCAGGTTGGTCGGGTCCAGCGACTGGTCGCGAACCACCTCCAGCCCCTTGGCCGCCGTCCAGCGGTAGATCCGCTGGAAGCGTTTCTCGATGAAGTACAGCGCGCCGTCCGCGCCGACCGTGGCGCCGGAGATCGACCAGAAGCCGGTCTCCAGCTTCCTGACCTTCGGGTCGGCGGCCGTAGCGACGGGCGAGGGATCGCCGGCGACGTCCAGCACCGCGAACTCCCGTTCGCGGACCTCCTGCTTGCGGGTCCTGTCCTGGATGGCGTTCTCGAACGGGTACTTGCTGGCCCGCAGATAGGTGCCACAGCCGATCTTGTCGCAGAGGGCCACGCCGCTCTCGGCGTTGATATGGACGTTGCGGAAGCGGATGTCGGCGGAATTGAACAGCTTCACCGCCGTCTCGGCCGGGTGGTACGACCGTGTGACCCGATAGCCGTGGTAGTTGGCGAACAGGATGTTGCGCGAGTTGCGCACCTCCAGCGAGACGGCGTCGGGGCCATCGCCGACCTCTTGCTCGGTCTGGGGCGCCAGGAATTCCCAGTTCTCGACATTGTMGAGCACGAACTCGTTGCGCACGTGGTGCTCGACCGAGACCTCGTAGATGTGGCCGGGCGTCTTGGTGTCGCTGATGTAKAAGCCGGCCGAGGCGAAGGTGTTGGGGCTCCAGACGTTGGCGAAGGTCCCGCCGCCGCCGTCGGTGACCCAGATGCTGGGGTATTGGCCGTCCCAGCGCCCGTCCGCCACCGGGTCGCCGCTGCGGGCCTGCAGCGCGCCCAGCGGCTTGCCGTCCATGGTGGGCGTGCCGCCGCCGCCCATGATCTTGACGTCGGTCACCTGCGAGGTCGCGCCCGACCGCCACAGCAGGGCCGAGGCGCGCGGATTGACCCGCCCCGTGAAGATGCCGATCCCCGCCAGCAGGTTGTCGCCGCCCTTGGGCGTTTCAACCACCGGCGCGACCGGCCCGACGCCGGCGTGGCGCGGATTGTCGTCGGGGATCACCAGCTGGGTCATGGCCGGATGCAGGCCGATCAGCACGGTGTCGGGCCGCAGCTTCAGGGTGTCGGTGACCTTGTAGAAGCCGATCGGCAGGTAAAGCACGCGATGGGTGTCGATGGCCTTCTGCAGGGCGGCGGTGTCGTCGCTCGCGCCGTCGCCCTTGACGCCCAGGGTCTTGACGTTGGTCCAGTCGGCGACCGGCGGCAGAGCGCGCAGGGCCGGAGCGGACGTCGCCGGCAAGGCCTTCAGCGGCGTCACGTCGGCGACCGTCTTGAACTCGCCCATCTGGCCCAGGCCCGGCAGGGTCAGGCCGTAGGTGAACGAGGCCACCTTGTAGGCGCGTCCCTTGCCGGCCACGGTCTTGCCGCTGTCGCGGAAGCTCGCGAACACCGGGGTGTTGCTGGCCACGGCGTTGTCGAAGCCGATCTGGGTGAAGACGCTGTCCTCCGCCGAGATCACGACCCCGGCCTTGGAGACGTTCTCGAACCGGACGTTCTTGCCCCACAGGCTGTCGCTGTAGCCACGGTCGATGTCGACGCCCACCGGCGTGTTCCTGATGGCCACGTTGACCAGGGTCAGGTCGACCTCGTGCTCGCGAATCGCCGCGTCGCGCTGGCCGTCGAAGCTGGAGTCGATCAGGGTGAACTGCCAGGCCGGCGAGGTCTTCTCGGTGACGATGCCGTAGCGGCCGCCCTGGAAGTGGACGTCCTCCATGATGTTGCCGGCCTGGTAGACACCGGCGAAGGCCGAGCCCAGGCGGAAGTTCATGTGGCTGAGGAAGGCATGCTGGGCCATGCGGAAGCGCACGCCCGCCGCCGCCGGATTGCCCTCGCCGATCTCGATGTCGACGTTGGCCATCGACGAATAGAAGGTACCCGAATTGGCGTCGCGCACCTTGTCGGTCGGCGGGACCACCGTCGACACCGGCACCGGGATCTCGCCGACCTGGTACTGGTCGCCGCCCGTGAACACGATCATCGTGCCCACGCCCTTCTGGAAGCCCGGCGTGTTCGGGGCCAGCACCAGGACCGGCCGGGTCGCGCCGACACCGAAGACCCGCACGCCCGGCGGCACCAGGATCGTGCGGCTCAGGCGATAGCGGCCCGACGGCAGGAAGACCAGGCCGTGGCCGGTGGGATCGCGCGCGGCGTCGATGGCCTTTTGAAGGGCGTCGGTGTCGTCGGCTCGGCCGTCGCCCACGCCCTTGACGGTGATCGCGCGGGGATCGTCGGGCGCTGTGAGCAGGATGGAGCCGGTGGAGGCCAGGGCCGGGGTCGAAACCCCCAGGAACGCCGCCAGAAGGACCGCTCTCATGCCACTCTCCTCACCCTAATCCCTTATCGATAAGGAATCGCCGCTCCCCGGCCATCCTCGACCATGGTCGTAGTTACGCCCCGTCGGCGGGCCGGTAGAAACCGGTTTCCACTGTGCGGTCAGCCTGCCCTTCGATCGGCGGGCCGGCCAGCTTTCAAGGAAGCCGCTTGCCGCCGCCATCCCGCCTCGCCCCGACCGCCGGACTCGCCATCATCGCCATGGGCGTCAGCGGCAGCGGGAAATCGACGCTGGGCGCCCTGCT
Source organism: Caulobacter sp. 05T431 (assembly GCF_056665975.1). Classification (NCBI taxonomy): domain Bacteria; kingdom Pseudomonadati; phylum Pseudomonadota; class Alphaproteobacteria; order Caulobacterales; family Caulobacteraceae; genus Caulobacter; species Caulobacter sp. 05T431. Next base: position 21,891 of record NZ_JBFTKU010000010.1, read on the forward strand.
GGCCGACAGACTGGATTGCCCGTTCCTGGAAGGCGACGATTTCCACGACGCCCGCGCCGTCGCCAAGATGAGCGCCGGCCGCCCCCTCGACGACGACGACCGCTGGCCTTGGCTGGATCGCCTGGGCCAGGCCGTCGGCGAGGCGGTCGCCTCGAGGGGACGGGTCGTGGCGGCCTGCTCGGCGTTGAGGCGCAGCTACCGCGAGCGCCTGCGCGAGGCCATCGGGGCCCCCACCCGCTTCGTGCTGCTGGACGCCAGCCATGACGAACTGCTGCGGCGGCTCAACAGTCGCTCAGGCCACTACATGCCCGCCAGCTTGCTGGACAGCCAACTGGCCACGCTGGAGCGCCCTGGCGCCGACGAGGCGGTGTTCACGCTCGACGCCGCCGCCCCGCCAGACCAGCTGTGCGACATCACCCGGGCCTGGCTGGACGGCGCCCGCCACGACGCGTCGCGCCGGACCGGCGACGCGGCCCGCGCCTAGGGCATCAGCCGCTTCCGCCCGCGCGAGAGGTGCCAGCGCATGGCCAGGGCCGCGCCGTCGCCGTCCTGGGCCCGGATCGCTTCGACGATCAGTTCATGCTCGCTCATCATCTCGGCGATCGCCTCGGGCGGCCGTGAGCGCGAGATGTCGACGCCGGCGCGCATGATCCGGTCGACGTCGGGCTGCAGCGCTTCGAACGCCAGCAGGAAGGCGGGGTTGGCGGTGGCCTGAACGATGCGGCGGTGCAGCTCCATGTCCTCGGCGTGGGCCGGAGCGTTCGATAGCAGCGCCTTGCGCAGATCCAACAGCGCCTCCTCGATGCTGGTCATCTCCTCGTCCGAACGCCGCGCCGCCGCCAGCCGCGCCGCCTCGGCCTCAAGCACGAAGCGCACCTCGTAGCTGCCCAGGGTCGAGGGCAGTTCGGACAGCGGCATGTAGGCGCCCAGCTTGTCCGAAGGGCGATTCTTCACGAACGACCCGGCCCCGCGGCGCGGCTCGGTGATGCTGTCGGCGGCCAGCCGGACCAGCGCCTCGCGCACGATCGTGCGCGACATGCCGAAGATTTCCGCCAGGCGCGCCTCGGACGGCAAGCGATCCCCGACCTTCATCCCGTCGGCGTTGATCATCTCGACGATGCCCGTATAGGCCCTGTCGGCCAAACGGCCCTCGCTCATCCCACCCATCTCCACGTTCGACAGCCGCCGCCGTCGCAGGGGCGAGCTTGGCCAACTCGTCTTGGCTCGTCAAATCTGTATGACAGGTTTCGACATTACGCCTGTCAAAAACAAATGTTCACGTTCACATTCTTCAAATCGCTTGAACTTGTCCAACAGATAGCGTTACCATCCTGAAACACGACCCACGTTCATCGACTCCGATCGGCGAACGGAAAAACAGACGGGCGTCGCACCGCCGAAGATGGCTGCGCTGGGATGAAACAGAGGGGTTCAAGCATGAGCACGACGGCAGTCCGCGTTATCGACCGCGATCTGGAGGCGGCGTTCGAGGAACTCACGCCGACCCAGCTGAAGGTGCTGGAAGGCGTCAATTCAGGCCTGCTGAACAAGCAGATCGCCTTCGACCTCGGCATCGCCGAGGCCACGGTGAAGGCCCACATGACGGCGCTGATGCGCAAGCTCAACGTCCACAACCGCACCCAGGCCGCGATCGCCGCCCAGGCGCTGGTTCACGGCCTGCGGTCGGTCGCCCGGTAGGTCCGCTCTCGGACCAATCCCCTTTCGCAGGGCGAGCTTCACGCCGCCGCGAACACCCCACGCCCCTGCCCCGCCCGCGCCGAGCGGTCGCGTCAGCCGTAGGGCGTCAGCCCCGCACGAAAATGTTGCGCAGCCACTGCGACCCGGCCTTGGCCGCCTGGCCCCAGTCCTCGCTGTCGTCCAGCGCCTCGGGCTTGTAGCCCCAGGGATTGAACAGCTTCAGCCGGGTGACCTTGAAGGCCGCGACGTCGCGGGTGACCAGGGTCAGGCCGTGCTCCAGGGCGGTGGCGGCCAGGAGGGCGTCGCGGGCGTCGGCCAGCGGCAAGCGGCCCCGCCCCCGCACCACGGCGGCGTCGACCGGCAGGATGCGTCCCTCGAACGCGACGGCCACCTGGTCATTCAACCACGTCCGCAGCGCCTGCCCCGCCGCCTTGTCCTTGCGCTCGACCCGCGCCGCGCCGGTCTCCAGCTCCAGCAGGGTGATCGCCGAGATGAACAGGCTGGACCGGGCGACGCCCGCCGCCCAGCCGGCCAGACCCGGGTCCGTACCGCCGGCCTTGGCGTTGCGTAGTTCCAGGACGATGTCGGTGTCGAGCAGGTACATCAGCCGCGCCAGGTTCCGGGGTTGTCCCAGGCCTCGGTCGAGCGGACCTCGGCGACGTCGAGCGCGACCGGCGCGGCCATGGCGAGCAGGTCGACAATGGTCTCGGTCTGGCCGGTCAGCTTGCGATAGGCCTCGATGCTCATCAGCACGTGGGTGGTCTTGCCCCGGTCGGTGACGAACACCGGCTCGATCCGCGCGGCCCGCTTGGCCTGGCTGACATCCTGGTTGAAGTCGCGACTCGAGACGATTTTCACGTGCCTACATACCTACATTGACAAGGCTGTCTTGTAGGTACGTTACTACGTTGTGGCGTTCTCGCAACAGGAAATAAGCCAGCAAAAACAATCTTCTGCACACGGGCGTCAAAAACGCTCTTTCGACTTGCGCCCCTCACCGCCTTCTGCGCGGCTTTGGACCAACGGCGGTCAACGCCGAGGGTTTACGAACAGGGGGGACACAGGTGTCCGACATCATTTCCAGCGTCGTCACGACCGTGACAGGCGTACTCGGGCCGCACGGCCCGGCCACGAAGGTCGCCGCGCACAGCTTCACGCCGGGCGATTTCAGCGTGCACTTCTTCCTGCAACTGGCCGTCATCGTCCTGGCCTGCCGCGTCGTCGGCTGGCTGGGCCAGAAGTTCCTGCAGCAGCCGCAGGTGGTCGGCGAGATGATCGCCGGCGTGGTGCTGGGCCCATCCCTGCTGGGCCTGCTGTTCCCCGACTTCCAGCTGGCCCTGTTCCCCAAGGAGACCAAGAACGTCCTGTACGTCGGCGCCCAGCTGGGCGTGGGCCTCTACATGTTCATGGTCGGCACCAGCTTCCAGGCGGGCCACTTCAAGGCCAAGGCCAAGAGCGCCATGAGCGTGTCGTTCGCCGGCATCGCCGCGCCGTTCATCATCGCGGCGATGATCACGCCGTTCCTGCTGAAGGTCCCGGGCCTGTTCGCCCCGACCATCGGCCAAGGCGCGGCCACCCTGTTCATGGGCGCCTGCATCGCCCTGACCGCCTTCCCGATGCTGGCCCGGATCATCAACGAGCGCGGCCTGGCCAAGACCTCGCTGGGCACGCTGTCCCTGACCGCGGGCGCCTTCGACGACGCCGTCTCGTGGTGCGTGCTGGCCGTGGTGCTGGCCACCTTCGGCGGCGGCCCCGGCGTGGCGGTGCTGGCCATCGGCGGCGGCCTGGCCTGGGTGGCGTTCGTCACCGTCTTCGGCCCGAAGATCCTGGCTCCGCTGGGCCGCATCGTCGAACGCGAAGGCGAGATGAGCACCGGCGTGCTGGCCCTGGTCATCATGGCCTTCTGCGTCTCGGCCTTCCTGATGGACGCCGTGGGCATCCACGCCATCTTCGGCGGCTTCATCATGGGCGTGGTCATGCCGCGCGGTAAGCTGGTCGAGGAGCTCAAGCGCAAGGTCGAGCCGCTGGCGGTCGTCCTGCTGCTGCCGATGTTCTTCACCTATTCGGGCCTGAACACCCGGATGGACATGGTCAACTCGCCGGCCCTGCTGCTGATCGCCCTGGGGATCCTGGCCTGCTCGATCCTGGCCAAGTGGGGCGCCTGCTACGCCGCCGCCCGCCTGACCGGCGAGAACCACCACACGGCCATGGGCATCGGCGCCCTGATGAACTCGCGCGGCCTGATGGAGCTGATCATCATCAACATCGGCCTGCAGAAGGGCATCATCGGCCCGACCCTGTTCTCGATGCTGGTGCTGATGGCGATCGTCACCACGGTGATGGCCAGCCCGCTGTTCGAGGTGGTCTACGGCAAGAAGGCCCGCGAGACGGGCGAGCTGGACGCCATCGACGGCGCCGTCGCCAAGGCCGCCTGACACACGTCCCAGTCGACTTCCCAGTCGCTTCCCTGCCCTCGCTCTCCTGCCGGAGCGAGGGCATTTTTTTGGCCGGCCCACGGGCCCATATGTCGGCATCCGAAAGCCCCGTTCGTCGTTTCGACGCCAGGCCGATGCGGCCGGCTCGAACACGGAGACGGACGATGCGCGTGATGGTGCTCGTGAAGGCGACCGAAGACAGCGAGAAGGGGTTCTTCCCCACGCCCGAGACGATGGCGATGATGGAGGCGATGGGCCGGTTCAACGACGAACTGGTGAAGGCCGGCGTCATGAAGGACGGCGACGGCCTCAAGCCCTCGTCGGAAGGCAAGCGCGTCGCCTTCGACGGTCCCGGCCGCACGGTCGTCGACGGGCCGTTCGCCCAGACCCGCGAGCTGGTGGCCGGCTTCTGGCTCTGGGAGGTCAAGGACATGGACGAGGCGGTCGCCTGGGTGAAGCGCTGCCCCAATCCCATGCCCGGGCCGAGCGAGATCGAGATCCGCCCCCTGTACGAAGAGGCTGACTTCGCCTGACCCCGGCCGGCCTCAGGCCGGTTCGAGCGGCCGGTCGAAGCCGAAGCGGTTGATCTGGGCGATCAGGTCGCGGTGGCTGGGCAGGTCGTGGGTGGCCCGGTCGCCGAAGGTGCGGATCTTGGCGAACAGCTTCTCGGCGCCCGCCACGTCGGGGAACTCGCTGCGCCCCGGCGACAGGTCGGTTTTGAAGCCCATGCCGTACAGGATGTACTGGTAGTTGAAGAAGGCGAAGGTCTCGAGGTCCAGGATGAAGTCGTAGCGGGTGGGCGGTCGCCAGCGCCACTGCTCCAAGAGGTCGACCAGCCGCTCCGGGATCGAGGCCGGGTCGGCGTTCTGGCGCCAGAACGGCTCGGTCCGCTGGCTCAGGCAGTAGTGCAGCTTCAGGAAGGTGATGATGTTGTCGTAGCGGGCCGTCATCAGTTCGTTGAAGCGGAAGGCCGGGGCGCTGATCGGGCCGTTGTGCGGGAACAGCTCGGCGATGATCGCCACGGCCGCCTCGATCAGCACCACGCCGGTCGATTCCAGCGGCTCCAGGAACCCGGCCGACAGACCCACCGACACGCAGTTCTTGACCCACTGCTTGGTGCGGTAGCCGGCGTCGAAGGCCAGGTGGCGCGGGGCGATCTCGACGCTGTCGCCCACATAACGGCGCAGGACCGCCTCGGCCTCGTCGTCGGCCATGTGGTCGCTGGAATAGACTGTTCCGACGCCGCGCCCGCTGCTCAGGCCGATGTCCCAGGTCCAGCCCGCGGCATGGGCCGTGGCGACCGTGAAGCTCTGGATCGGCGAGTCGGGACGCTCGTACGGAATCTTGCAGGCCAGGGCGCGGTCGGCGAACAGGATGTCGCGCACCGACTTGAACGGCGCCTTCAGGGCCTGGCCGATCAGCTCGGCCCGGAAGCCCGTGCAGTCGATGTAGAGGTCGGCGTCCAGCCGGCCTTGCTCGGCGGAGATCACGTGGTCGATGGCGCCCGTGGCGTCCAGCTCCACGCCCGTCAACAGGCCCTGCAGGTGGCGCACGCCCAGCTCCCGCGCCCGCTCGGCCAGCACCTGGGCCAGCTTGGCGGCGTCGAAGTGGTAGGCGTAGTTCAGGGGTCCGGCGAAGTTGCCCTCGTGCAGCCGCTTGGGGGCGCGCTGGGCGTCGGCCACTCGAGCCTGAATGGTCATGGCCTCGGCGAACGGCGCGCGGGTCGCCTCGTTCTGCAGCAGCCAATAGGGCGCGAGACTCGTCCCGTCGGTCGAGAACGGGGCCTCGAACGGGTGGAAGTACTGGTGGCGCTCGCCGCCCTCTCCCGGCGCCCAGGCCCAGTCGTTGAAGCGGATGCCCTGCTTGAAGGTGGCCGAGGTCTCGCGGATGAACCGGGCCTCGTCGATCCCCAGGAACTGCAGGGTGGTGCGGATGGTCGGGAACGTGGCTTCGCCGACGCCGATGATGCCGACGTCGGGCGATTCCAGCAGGGTGATCTCCAGATGCGCCTGCTCGGCGATCCGCAAGGACTTGGCCAGATAGGCCGCGGTCAGCCACCCGGCCGTGCCGCCCCCGACGATCAGGATTCTGCGTCTACGATCCATGCCGCCTTGATAGCCCGGCGCGCCGCAAAAGCGGAAAGCAAAGTTCGGCGACGCCCCCTCCGGACCGGGACTACCGCCCCGGTCGCGCGAAGGCGGCCACGCGCTCGCGGGCTTCATGCACGGGATTGCCGCGCGACGAAGCCGGGGCCGAGCCGGTGCGGAACCCGCCCACGTGATTGGAGAGGTCCGCGGCCTCGGCGCGCAGGGCGTGGGCGGCCGACGTCGACTGCTGGACCATGGCCGAGTTGCGCTGGGTCACCTGGTCCAGCTGGTTGACCGCCACGTTGACCTGGCCCAGGGCGGCGGCCTGTTCGTTGGCCGAGGCGGCGATCTCGTCGACCAGGGTGTCGATGACGCCGACCTTGGCGACGATGCCGCGCAGAGCCTCGCCCGTCCGGCCGACCAGGTCGACGCCCTCGCCCACCTGGCGGCTGGAGTCGGCGATCAGGGTCTTGATCTCCTTGGCCGCTTCGGCCGAGCGCTGGGCCAGGGCCCGCACTTCCTGGGCCACGACCGCGAAGCCGCGACCGGCGTCGCCGGCCCGGGCGGCTTCCACGCCCGCGTTCAAGGCCAGCAGGTTGGTCTGGAACGCGATCTCGTCGATCACGCCCAGGATCTGCGAGACCTTGGCCGAGGAGCTCTCGATCTGGGTCATGGCCTCGGCGGCGCGGGTCACCACCTCGCCCGAGGTCTGGGCGTCGGCGGCGGCCTCGCGGACCTGGGCCGAGACGGCCTTGGCGCTCTTGGCGGTCTGTTCGACCGTGGCGGTCAGCTGCTCGACGGCCGCGGCGGTCTCCTGCAGGGTCGAGGCCTGCTGCTCGGTGCGCTCGGCCATGTCGTCGGCGGCGCGGGCGATGTCGTCGGTCCCGGCCCGGATGTCCTGCGCCCCGCGCGACACCGCGCCCATGGCCTTGTCCAGCGCCGAGGCGGCGTTGTCGAAGTCGGTCTTCAGGCGCTCGAACTCGGGCGACAGCGCGCCGTCGACCCGAACCGACAGGTCGCCGGAGGCCAGCCGCGACAGGGCCACGCCCAGGGCCGCCACGGCGGCGGCCTGCTGCTGCTCGGCCGCCTGGCGCTCGGCTTCGAGGCGGTCACGCTCCTCAAGCAGCACGGAGAAATAGGCCGAGAGGGCCAGGTCCATGTCCAGGAACACGGCCTTGGCCAGGGCCGAGACCTGGTCGGCCGCGCCGTCGTCGGCCTTGGCGCCGCCGAACATACCCTTGGCGGACGTCTTCTTGCCCAGCACCGCGTGGATCAGCTTGTCCAGCACCAGGGCGTAGCCGCCGATCGACCAGCGCGGCTCAAGGCCGGCGCGGGCGTTGGACTGGCCGATGCGCTCGACCGCCGCCACGTAGTCGGGACCCTGGTCGCCCGACAGCATCCGTCGCCAATGCGCCACCTGCCGGGCCTGGGCGCTCTCGCCCTTGCCGTCCTTGAACAGGGCCCGCGTCTCGGCGAAGCCCCGCAGCTGCTCGTAGAAGCTGTCCAGAGCCTCGGGCACCGCCGCGTCCAACACCGGCTTGGCCGCCTGCAGCGCCGATCGCGACCGATGATCGAACCGCATGAAGCTCAGACGTTGGTCGAGCTGGTCCTTGGCGCTCATGCGGCTCCCCCGAGTCGTTGACTGTACTTTGGGCGATACCGGTGACTGGAATTCATTAACCAAGCTTGAAGCGTGGCCGTCGGCGCGCCTAGGCTGGGACGTAGTTCAGCGCGAAGGCGTCCTCGCCCACCGGGCCGCTGGACACCAGCCGCAGCGGCGGTCGGGGCCCCGCGAAAAAGGGCGCGCCGCTCCCCAGCACGAAGGGGCGATAAAGCAGCCGGTATTCGTCGATCAGGCCCAGGTCGGTGAGGCTCCGCGCTAGGTTGGGTCCGGCGACCTCGATCTCGCCCTCGTACCGGGCCTTGAGGTCGCGCATCGCCGTCTCGAGATCGCCATCGATCAGGGTGGCGTTGGGACCGACCGACTTCAGGGTGCGCGAGACGACCCATTTGGGCTGGCGCCGCCAGACCACCGCGAACTCGCGTTCCGCCGGGCCCCATTCGGGACGATCCTCGTCCCAGTACTGCATCAGCTCATAGACGACGCGCCCGTACACGCTGCCGCTCAGGCTGCCCACCCAGTCGATGAAGTGCTGGAACAGCTTGGGGCCGGGCGCCGGCAGCACCGTGTGGTCGACATAGCCGTCCAGAGACTGGACCATTCCGAAGACGAACTTCGCCATCTCTCCCTCCGTGGGCCGGCGGGAGCCTAGCGGCGGGCGGACCGGGGCGCAAACGCCCGCCCCCTCACGCCGTCCAGAGGTACTTCCAGGTCTCCGAGATCGCCTGGTCGCCCCGCGTCAGGCGCAGGGTCAGGTCGACATTGGCCGCCTTGGGGCGCACGCCAAAGGCCACGCGGGCCGCCGCCTCGTCGGGATAGGGCGACAGGTCCTTCCAGACGATCTCGCCCCCTGTGGCCTGGAGGTCCATCGCCACCCCGTCCAGCCCCTCGGCCAGGGCCCCGCCCTGCAGGTCGATCGTGAACAGCCGCAGGCCCGCCTGGGCGTCGGCGCCGGTGCGGGTGCGGAACGCCCGGGCGTCGGGGCTGGCGAAGCGCTCCTGGCCCCAGTGCAGGCGATAGCGCAGGTCGACCTGGCCGCCGGCCTTCCACGGGTCCTTGGGTCGCCAGAAGATGGCGATGTTGTCGTCGGTCTCTTTCGTGGTCGCCAGCTCGGCCAGGTGCACCGCACCCTCGCCCCAGGCGTCCAGGGGCTCGACCCACAGGCTGGGCCGCAGGTCGTAGCGGGCCTGCAGGTCGCCGAAGTCCTCCAGGGTCCGCGCCCGCTGGACCAGGCCAAAGCCCTTGGGGTCCTCGTCCTGGAAGCTGCTGAGGCGATGGGCCTTGGGGTTCTGCAGGGGCCGCCAGATGTGCTCGCCCCGCCCCGTCCAGATCGCGAGGCCGTCGCTGTCGTGCACGGCGGTGCGGTAGTCCTGCAGGGGCGACGGGTCAGCGACGTTGAACAGGAACATGCTGCTCATGGCCGCCACGCCCGCCTTGGTCATGGTCGTGCGCGGGAAGACGCTGGCGGCCACGTCGAACACCACGTCCTCGCCCGGCCGAATCGTGAAGCTGTAGACCCCGCTGCAGCTGGGGCTGTCCATCAGCGCGTGGACGACCACCGCGTCGCCGTCGATGGGGGGGCGCTCCAGCCAGAAGGCGGTGAAGTCGGGGAACTCCTCGTTCGGCTCGCCCGCCCCGATCGCCAGGCCGCGCGCCGACAGGCCGTAGCGCTGTCCCCGGCCCAGGCTGCGGAAGTAGCTGGCGCCCTGGAACACCGCCACCTCGTCCATCTTGCCCGCCTCGTTCAGCGGCCACAGCAGGCGGAAGCCGGAGAAACCGTTCCAGGCCTTGGCGACGTCGGCGTGCTCGCCCGGGATGTCGAACATCGCCGGATCGAAGGCGATGGGCCGCGCCAGGCCGGCGGCCACCTCATAGATCGGCAGCGGCCGGGGATAGAGCCAGGCCGGCGGGAAGAACTCGGCCCGGAACGGCGGCTGACGATCCTTCCACAGGTCCGCCTCCGATCGGAAGCGGATGCGGAAATATTCGTCGTAGGTCAGGCCGGTGATCGTCGGCGGCGCGGGCGGCTTGGCGTAGGGCGCGGCGGCCAGGGCCCGGGCCTTGTCGCGAAGCCCCTCGACGGAGAACGCCTCGCTGGCCGCGCCGTCGACGGCCGGCGCCCCATTCGAAAAGACTTGCGCGGCGGCCAGTCGCGGCGCCAGGGCCAGGACGGCCGACAGCGACAGCCGGCCGAGCGCCGCGCGACGGTTGAGCAGACTGGAAAACATCCGGGCCTTGTAGAGCAACGCCCCCGCCGCACGCCACACAACGCAGCTTTAGCGACAAAGGTTCGCGCATTCGCCTCGATCTCGGACAAGGTCGCTGGCGCGCGGCGCCGCACCCGCCTATTCCTAGCGCGACAAGCGTTGCAACAAGCCAGGCCTTGGCACGTTTGGGCTTGGTCGAAGGCCTGATAAGGTTCGACGGCGGATAGAGGGACCGACGACACTTCATGGGCGCTCCGGCTGATTTCACCCTCAAGGAGACCGCCGGTCACAAGACCGCCGTGCTCTCGGGGGACTGGACCGCCCGCGGCATGGTCGACGCCGGCGAGCGGCTCGTCCAGGCCATGGAAGGGTCGGACGCTGTCGATCTGGACCTGCGCGACATCACCCGCTGCGACACCGCCGGGGCCTACGCCATCATCCGCGCCGCCGACGGCCGGATCAGCGCCGGCAAGATCAAGGCCGGTCCCCGCACCCTGCGGCTGCTGCAACTGGTCGACGACGCCATCCAGGTCGAGCCCGAGGCCGCGCCCCCGCAGAAGGGCTTCCTGGCCCTGCTGGAGCGCATCGGCCGGGGCGTCTACGGGCTGGGCGACGACCTCTACAGCACCACCGCCTTCCTGGGTCACCTGCTGGTGGCCATCGCCCGCTGCATCGCCAAGCCCAGCCGCATCCGCTGGGCGCCGGTGGTGGCCCTGTCCGAACGCGCCGGCCTGGACGCCATCCCGATCGTGGCCACCACCACCTTCTTCATCGGCGCGGTCGTGGCCCTGCTGGGCGCCAACCTGCTGACCCAGTTCGGCGCCCAGGTGTTCGCGGTCGAGCTGATCGGCATCTCGGTGCTGCGCGAGTTCAACATCCTGATCACCGCCATCCTCCTGGCCGGCCGCTCGGCCTCCAGCTTCGCGGCCGAGATCGGCTCGATGAAGATGAACCAGGAGATCGACGCCATGCAGGTGATGGGGGTCGATCCCTACGAGGCGCTGGTCCTGCCGCGCTTCGCCGCCCTGCTGATCACCATCCCGCTGCTGACCTTCGTGGCCACCCTGGCGGGCCTGGCCGGCGGCATGCTGGTCACCTGGACCGTCCTCGACCTGTCGCCGACCTTCTTCCTGCAGCGCATGCAGGACTCCGTCGGCGCGCAGCACTACTGGATCGGCCTGTCGAAGGCCCCGGTCATGGCCATGGTCATCGCCGCCATCGGCTGCCGCCAGGGCATGGAGGTCGGCAACGACGTCGAGTCCCTGGGCCGGCGGGTGACCGCCGCCGTGGTCCACGCCATCTTCGCGATCATCGCCATCGATGCGATCTTCGCCCTGATCTACATGGAGCTGAACCTGTGAGCCCGGCCGACGCGCCCCCGCCCGAGGGTGGGCCCGACGCCCAGGCGAAGGCCCAGGCTGAAGCGAAGGCCCAGGCCGAAGCCCAGACCAAGGCGCTGGCCAAGGCCACGCCCCATGTCGAGGACGAGGCCGAGTCGACCGCCGAGGCCCCGCCGATCCGGGTCACGGGCCTGGTCTCGCGGTTCGGCGACAACGTCATCCATGACGGCCTGGACCTGACCGCCGAGCGCGGCGAGGTGCTGGGCGTGGTCGGCGGTTCGGGCGCGGGCAAGTCGGTGCTGCTCAACACCATCATCGGCCTGAAGGTCCCCGACGGCGGTTCGGTCAAGCTGTTCGGCCAGGACATGGCCGACGCCTCTCGCCGCCGCTGGAGCGTGATCGAGCGCCGCTGGGGCGTGCTGTTCCAGCAGGGCGCGCTGTTCTCCAATCTGACCGTGCGCGAGAACGTCGCCGCGCCGCTGCACGAGCACACCCGCCTGCCCAAGGGCGAGATCGAGCATCTGGCCGACCTGAAGATCGCCCTGGTCGGCCTGCCCGCCCGGGCCGGCAACCTGAAACCCGCGGAGCTGTCGGGCGGCATGCGCAAGCGCGCCGGCCTGGCCCGCGCCCTGGCCATGGACCCCGAGCTGCTGTTCCTGGACGAGCCCACGGCGGGCCTGGACCCGATCAGCGCCGCGGCCTTCGACAGCCTGATCAAGGACCTGTCCGACAGCCTGGACCTGACGGTGTTCATGATCACCCACGACCTGGACACCCTCTATGAGATCACCGACCGGATCGCGGTGATCGCCGACAAGAAGGTGGTGGCCACCGGCTCCGTGCAGGAGCTGGAGAAGAACCCCCACCCCTGGATCCAGGAATACTTCATGGGGCCGCGCGGGCGCGCGGCCGCCGGCCAGGCGACGCCTAAATCGGCGCCGAAAGCCACACCGAGGACGAGCTGATGGAAAGAAACGCCAACTACGCCTTGGTGGGCGCGGCGACCCTGATCCTGTTCATGGGTCTGCTGATCTTCGCCGTCTGGCTGGCCAAGCTGAGCTTCAACCAGGAATACGACCTGTACGACGTGCTGTTCGTCGGCCCCGTGCGCGGCCTGTCGGACGGCGGCGAGGTGCACTTCAACGGCATCAAGGTCGGCGAGGTCACCAAGATCGCCCTCGACAAGTCCGACCCCAACCGCGTGATCGCCCGCGTGCGCGTCACCTCGGACGTGCCGATCAAGACCGACAGCTTCGCCACCCTCGAGCCCCAGGGCATCACGGGCGTGAACTACGTTCAGATCGCCGCCGGCACGCCCGCCAAGCCGCTGCTGAAGAGCACGGTCAGGAGCGGCGAGGTGCCGGTGATCCGCAGCCAGCGCAGCGCCCTGTCCGACCTGCTGGAAGGCGGCGGCACGGTGCTGACCCGCACCATCGAGGCCCTGGACCGCGTCAACCGCGTGCTGTCGGACGACAACGTCAAGACCTTCAGCGCCTCGCTCAGCGACATCCAGTCGGTCACCGCCGAACTGCGCGAGCGCAAGGCGATCATCGCCGACGCTCAGAAGGCCCTGCAGAGCATCGAGACCACCTCGACCCGGATCGGCGAGCTGTCGGACTCGGTCAACGGCCTGGCCAACGGCGACGCCAAGCGCACCCTGAAGAACCTGGGCGACGCCGCCGACGAGCTGAAGGCCACCGCCAAGGACGTGCGCGGCATGGTCGGCAAGCTGGAAGGCCCGACCAGCGACTTCGCCACCACCGGCCTGCCGCAGCTGTCGTCGGCCGTCGTCACCCTGCAATCGGCCGCCGAGTCCCTGGACCGGCTGGTCAGCGAAGTCGAACAGAACCCGCGCGCCCTGGTCGGGAAGGCGCCCGCCAAGGAACTGGAGGTCAAGCCGTGAGCAAGCTGCGCATCACCCTGCGGACGGTCGCGATCGCCGCCACGGCCGTCGCCCTCACCGGCTGCATCAGCCTGTTCCCCAAGTCTAACCCGGCCGGCCTCTACCGCTTCGGCCATGTGGCGGCCGAAAGCTCGAAGCCGGCCAGTGACAAGGGCTTCGGGGTCTACAAGACCCCGACGGTCTTCACCCGCGCGGCGATGAGCGATCGCCTGCTGTCGGTGACCGACGGCCAGGCCGCCTACATCGCCGACGCCCGCTGGGTGTCGCCGGCCATCGTGCTGTTCGACGAGGCGGTGGCCCGCGCCTTCGAGGCCGACGGCAGCAGCGCCCGCCTGGTCACCCGCGGCGAGGCCCTGAAGGCGGTCATGGCCCTGCGCCTGGAGGTCCGCTCGTTCGAGACCGACTACGTGAACGGTCCCAAGGCCCCGCCCGAGGTGCTGGTCGAGATCCGCGCCGTCATGACCCGCAGCAACGACCGCGCCCTGCTGGGCGACAAGGTGTTCGTGGCCCGGGTCAAGGCCGCCGACAACCGCCTGTCGGCCATCGTCCCCGCCTATGACCAGGCCGTGGACAAGGTGCTGACCGAGATCGTGGCCTGGGTCGGCGAGGCGGGCGCGAAGCTGCCGCCGGGCTAGGTTTCAGGATCGGGCACCGCGCCCGCTTCCCGTCGGAAGCGCACCAGGATCTCCACGCTGCCCGGCCGCTGGACCAAGGCCTCGCGGACCATGGCCAGCACTGTGTCGGCCGAGACGTGCAGGTCCACCACCTGGCCGGACTCCTCGTAGACGAGGTGAGAGTGCGGCTCGGCCACGGTGTCGAACACCAGCTCGGCCGTGGTGGTGGCCAGGCGGCCGATCAGGCCATGGTCGGCCAGCAGCTCCATCTGGCGGGCCAGGTCGCCCGAGGTCACCGCCACCCCGGCTTCGGCGACCAGCTCGGCCACCTCGGTCAGGGTCAGGTGCTCTTCCGGCGACGCGCGCAGCAGCGCCAGCAGGCGCGGCAGGGCGCCGTGGMCGGCCAGGCCGGCGCGACGCAGCTCCTCCCGCAACGCGGCTTCCACCGCATGTGGCATTGGGGCGTCCTCCCAGAGGCGCCCGAACCGGCCGCGGTCGTTGAGCCGCCGCGGCCTGGTCCGAACGCTCAAAGACGTTCGGGCGCGACCTCGTGGCCGCGCCCGGTGGGTATCAGGCCGCCAAGTCGAGCCGGTCGGCGTTCATCACCTTGTTCCAGGCGGTGACGAAGTCCTTCACGAACTTCTCCTGGGCGTCGGACGCGGCGTAGACCTCGGCGAAGGCCCGAAGCTCGGCGTGGGAGCCGAAGATCAGGTCGACGCGCGTGGCCGTCCAGCGCGGATCACCGGACTTGCCGTCGTGGCCGGCGAAGGCGTTGACGGCGGTCGGGCTCCAGGTGGTGCCCATGGCCAGCAGGTTGACGAAGAAGTCGTTCGTCAGCGCGCCCGGGCGGTTCGTGAAGACCCCCGCCTTGGCGTCCCCGACGTTTGTCCCCAACACCCGCAGGCCGCCGACCAGGACGGTCATCTCCGGCCCGCTCAGCCGCAGCAGCTGGGCCCGGTCGACCAGGGATTCCTCGGGCGACATGAAGTGGTCGCCTGCCTTGCGGTAGTTGCGGAAGCCGTCGGAGCGGGGTTCCAGCGGCGCGAACGAGTCCGCGTCGGTCTGTTCCGCCGAGGCGTCCGCGCGTCCCGGGGCGAAAGGCACGTCGACCGAGACGCCGGCGTCATTGGCCGCCTTCTCGACCGCCGCCGCGCCGCCCAGCACGATCAGGTCGGCCAGCGAGATCTTCTTGCCGCCCGAAGCCGAGCCGTTGAAGTCCTTCTGGATTCCCTCAAGCGCCGCCAGCACCTTAGCCAGGACCGGCGGGTTGTTGACCTCCCAGTCCTTCTGCGGCGCCAGCCGGATGCGCGCGCCGTTGGCGCCGCCCCGGCGGTCGGACCCGCGCCAGGTCGAGGCCGAGGCCCAGGCCGTCGACACCAACTCGGAGACCGAAAGCCCCGAGGCCAGAATCTTCTGCTTCAGGGCCGCGACGTCCGAGGCGTCGACCAGCGGATGGTCCACGGCCGGGATCGGGTCCTGCCAGATCAGGGTCTCCTCGGGCACCAGCGGACCGAGGTAGCGGCCCTTGGGACCCATGTCGCGGTGGGTCAGCTTGAACCAGGCGCGGGCGAAGGCGTCGGCGAACTGGTCGGGGTTCTCCAGGAAGCGGCGCGAGATCTTGCCGTATTCGGGATCGAAGCGCAGCGACAGGTCGGTGGTCAGCATCCGCGGCTTCTGAGCGGCGCCGCCAAAGGCGTTCGGGACGTCGGCCGGCGCGTCCTTGGCCTCCCATTGCTGGGCGCCGCCGGGGCTCTTGGTCAGCTCCCACTCGAACTTGAAGAGGTTCTCGAAGAAGTGGTTGCTCCACCTGGTCGGGGTCTGGCTCCAGGTGACTTCCAGCCCCGACGTGATCGCGTCGGCGCCAACGCCGGTGCCGTGCTTGCTGCGCCAGCCCAGGCCGTGGTCATGGATCTCGCCGCCTTCGGGTTCGGGACCGACGAACGACGGGTCGCCCGCGCCGTGGGTCTTGCCGAAGGTGTGGCCGCCGGCGATCAGGGCGACGGTCTCCTCGTCGTTCATCGCCATGCGCGCGAAGGTCTCGCGGATGTCATGGGCGGCGGCGACAGGATCGGGATTGCCGTTGGGCCCCTCCGGATTGACGTAGATCAGGCCCATCTGCACCGCGCCGAGGGCCGAGTGCAGCTGGCGCTCGCCGCTGTAACGCTCGTCGCCCAGCCACGAGCCCTCGGGACCCCAGAACAGCTCCTCCGGCTCCCACTGGTCGGCCCGTCCGCCGCCGAAGCCGAAGGTCTTGAAGCCCATGGACTCCAGGGCGACGTTGCCGGCCAGCACATAGAGGTCGGCCCACGACAACTTGGCGCCGTACTTCTGCTTGATCGGCCACAGCAGGCGACGGGCCTTGTCGAGGTTGGCGTTGTCCGGCCAGCTGTTGAGCGGGGCGAACCGCTGCTGGCCGCCGCCCGCGCCGCCGCGGCCGTCGGTGGTGCGATAGGTGCCCGCGCTGTGCCAGGCCAGGCGGATCATCAGGCCGCCGTAGTGGCCGAAGTCGGCCGGCCACCAGTCCTGGGAGTCGGTCATCAGGGCGTGCAGGTCGGCGATCACCGCCTGGAGATCCAGGCTCTTGAACGCCTTGGCGTAGTCGAACGCCTCGCCCATCGGGTTGGAGCGCGGCGCATGCTGATTGAGGCTCTCGAGCCGCAGGTTCTTCGGCCACCAGTCGCGGTTGGTGCTGCGGGGACCATGTCCCATCGGGCATTGGCCCTGAATGCTGTCTTCGACCTTCGCATCCATCGTTCTGTTCCTCCGCTGTTGCGTCCCTGATCGCCTGACCCAAAGGCCGGCGTGAGTGTTTTCCCCCCGGATTGCGACGCGATTGTTCGCCCAACTCCACGATAAAGAGAAGCGTCAAGGTCTAATGAGCGTGATAGGCTATGCCTATGAACCTCCGTGACCTCCGCTACCTGCTGGCCGTCGCCGAGCACGAGCATTTCGGGCGCGCCGCCAAGGCCTGCGGCGTCAGCCAGCCCACCCTGTCGGTGCAGATCCGCAAGCTGGAAGACCTGATGGGCGTGACGCTGTTCGAGCGCTCCAGCAAAACCGCGGCCCCGACCGAAGCCTGCCTGCGGCTGATCGGCCACGCCCGCGCGGCGGTGACGGCGGCCGAGGCCATACTGGCTACCGCGCGCAACCTGCGCGACCCGCTGTCGGGACGCTTCCGGCTGGGCATCATCCCCACCCTGGCCCCCTATCTGCTGCCGCTGGTCTTCGCGCCGCTGCGCCAAGCCCTGCCCGCCCTCGAGCTGGAGCCGTGGGAGGACCAGACCTCGGCCCTGTTGGAGCGCCTACGCGCCCACGAACTGGACGCCGCCCTGCTGGCCACCGACGAGGACGGCCCCGACCTGGTCAGCCTGCCGCTGTTCGCCGAGCCCTTCCTGGCCGCCCTCCCCCCCGATCATCCGCTGGCGAGCCGCCCGGTGATCCTGGAGACCGACCTGGCGCGCGACATCCTGGTCCTGGCCKACGGCCACTGCCTGCGCGACCAGACGGTGGAGGCCTGCGGCGGCGACGCGGCCCTGGGCGGCCCCCTGCGGGCGGCCAGCCTGCCGACCCTGCTGAACATGGTGGCGGCGGGTTATGGCACGACCCTGATCCCGGGCCTCGCGGCCGGCGCGGCGCAGGACGCCGGCATCGTGCTGCGGCCGCTGTCGGCCAAGGCCGGGCGAACGGTGCGGATCGCCTGGCGGGCGCACTATCCCCGGCGGGCGGCCGTGGAGGCGGTGGGCGAGGTCATCGCTGCGCGGCTCAAGGGGTTTGCCGAAGGGGCGGCAGAAGGGGCGGTCTAGGGCTTTACCCTGCCGGCCCCAAGCTCACCTATTGATTGCAACTCTGGCAAAAAACATTCTTCACGTTGCATTTCACTTGGTCTAGGCACAATTTCATAGTTAAGCTGCAACGAGCGGATCACGAACGTTCGGGGCGGCCCATGATCAATGCATCGTTCGGCAGACGGTCGTTTATCGCGGGTGTCAGCGCGACTTGGCTGATCTCCAGCCATCGGGCACATGCGCAACCTCAACCATTGAAGTGGTCGAACCAGGACCAATTGGACTTTGCTGCGTTCGTGCCGGACTTCGCGCACAACTACCCGAAAGAAGTAGATTGTGCAGACCTTGCACTCGACGCACTGATCACGTTCTCAGCTAATCGACACCTTCCAATCCGCTTGTTTGATTTCGACGGACCGCCTGGCAATCGGAAGCGCTGGCTAACCTACGACCCGCGGAGCGACGACTGGTTAGCAAAGCGAGCATTCATGCTGGAACAGCTTGGCGCAATCAATGTGATCGAAAACAGCCGCAAGATAGAGCTGAACGAGGTTCGCTCCGGTGATTTGATCATGCACGAGAATACGCTGGGTGGCGGCTATACGGGCCACACTAGGCTTCTAGTCTCTGCAAAATATGACCCGGATAAGCGAGACTACTATTTGGTACGCTACGAAGGTACCCTCCCCCCGGTCATTCCCGTGCTTAAAGAAGGCTGGTTCAAAGAGTTAGACGATGTCTATGGCGGCTCCCCGCGAAGGTGGAACTTCGGACAATTCGGCATGCGATAGCCATTTCCTGGGACGTGACAGCTGGCCGTCGTCGTCGCCACCTCGCGGATGCTTGCCTCCCCATCGCAAACTTTCGAAAGTCCGCGCCTCGGCGGCGCCTACAACGCCGACAACGGCTCCGCCACGTCCCCGTACCCCGCATCCGCCTGGATCCGCAGCGACGCCCCGTCGACCCACGGTTCCACCGTCACCAGCGGCCGCGCCCGCGCCGTCTCGATCGCCGCCGTCGCGCCCGCGCTCTCGGCCAGCAGCTGCAGGTTCATCCGCGTCGGGAAGATCACCTTCCGCTCGCCCGCCTCCGCCAGGGCCAATGCCTCGCCCGGCGCGATCCATTCGGCGTCGACAGCCTCGTGGCCGTCGCAGACCGCCAGCTGCGCCGACGGGGCATGGGCGACGTAGAACCAGGTGTCAAAGCGCTTGGCCATCAGCGGCGGAGTGATCCAGCGGGCGAAGACGGTCAGGGCCGACAGGTCCAGCTTCAGCCCCAACTCGCGGACCACATCGAGGAACGGCAGGCGATCCTCGGCCACCGCCGCCCGCACATCGATCGCCGCCTCGCCGGCATAGACCTCGCCGGAGGCGTCACGGGCCAGCAGGACGCCGGCCTCCTCGTAGGCCTCGCGGATGGCGGCGATGCGCAGCGGCGCGCCGTCGGCCTCGACGCTCTCCCAGCCGGTGGCGTGGTCGGTCCAGGCCGGATCGTGGTCGCCCGCATGGCTCTTGCCGCCCGGGAAGACCAGGGCGCCGGCCGCGAAGTCGATCTGGTGGTGCCGCTTGACCATCAGCACCTCGAACGAAGGCTCGTCGCGCAGCAGCAGGATAGTGGCGGCGGGGCGGATCGGGTCGACGGGACGCTCTGTCATCGGACGAGGTTGGCGCCGAAGAGCGGTGACGGCCAGAGGTTTCGAACGGGCGTTTAGCCCGCCGCGGCCGTCTTCGCCCGCTCGCCCAGCTGGTCCGCGCGGTCCAGCAGGTAGTCGGCGTCCTCGCGCGAGACCGACGGGGCCGCGGTCAGGAAGCGCTGGATCATGTGCTCCTGGAAGCGCTCGCGGTCGCCGGGGCGGCCGTCGTATTCCAGGGCGTGGAAGGCGTCGACGCCAGCGCGGAAAGCCGGCTGCAGGCGCGGCGGCAGGCCGGCCCGCTCGCAGATCGCCTTCAGGCCCAGCTCGCCGGCGTCGTGGATCATCAGCCAGGTGCGGTGATGCGGAACGCCGGCCAGCTCGGCCACGCCCCATTCGAAGAAGGTCATGTGGCCGTGGGCCAGGGCCCGCAGCAGCAGCGACGGCGACAGCCGCCCGACGCTGTTCAGGTGCGCGGCGAAGGCCTTGGCGTCGACCGAGCGCCCGGCCTGGTCGACCAGGTCGATCGTCGCCCGCTCCTTGGTGTCGAGGATCAGCTCCAGGGTGCGCTCGGCCGACAGCGGGTGCGTGGCCAGGATGTGGTCGCGCAGTTGGTCGCCGACCATGTCGATCAGGCGCTCGGTCACAGACAGCGGCAGGGACGAGCGATAGGCGACCGCGGTCAGCACCTTCTCGGACTTGGCGAAGCGCTCCAGCGCCCGCTGCAGGGCGCCCTCGGACATCCGGGCGTTGTCGTTGGCGCAGAGGGTGGCGACCACCTCCTCGCCGCCCTGCTCGACCAGCAGGGCCGCGACCTTGCGCGACAGCCTGGGGCGCTTGGCCACGGCCATTTGCCGCACCGGTCCGCCCAGGCGGACGATCTCGGCCAGGTCGGCGTCGCTGAACACCGGCGAGAAGCTGATGATCGGCAGCGAGATGCTCTCGACGTCGCGGGCCAGGCGATTGGCGACGTCGGCCGGCAAGGTCGGCGAATTGCGCAGGGTCACGGCCATGGCGCGACGGACCAGTTCGGCGGCGTCGGCGGCCATCACCCGCAGGATCTCGGCGGCCAGGGCGCGCTGCTCGTCGTCCAGCTCGGCGCGGTCGATGGTGCGGCACAGCTTGTGCGCGGCCAGGGCGCGCTCGTCCGGCGTCGCGCCCTTCACCAGCATGCGGATGTCGTGTTCGGTCAGGGCGGCGCGGGTGGTGGCCATCGATCTTCCCAGTCCCCACGGACAGCGGGGAATCGGATCATCCCCCGTTATGCTTAACGATTGTTTGCCCTCCTGGCGGCGCTCGTTAACGATAAGCCGTAACCCGGCGCAAACCGCGATCCTCTAGGGTCTGGGCTCACCAGCCGAGGAATCAGTCCTTGTTCGCCGAGCGCCGACAAAACACCCCCGCGAACGGCGGCGACGACGCCCGTCTGGCGCTCGACGCCCAGGCCGCTCTGCTGCCCTACGCGCTGGCCGTTTTCGCCGTCGCCCTGCCGATCTATGTCTGGGCCTGCTCGTTCGCCGAGAACGCCGGCTGGATGGCGATCAGCTTCGCCGTGTTCGCCATCAACTGGGGCATCTTCTACGGCGTGGTCGCCTGGCTGCGCAGCCCGGCCGCCGAGGACCTGAACCGTCGCGCCCGGGTGCACGTGATGTCGGGCCTGCTGTGGGCCGTCGCGGTGTGCCAGATGGCCGTCTTCGCCGACGGGTCCGGCCCCGCGCGCGAAACCCTCCTGCTGCTGTCGGCCGGCGCGGCCGTGGTCTGCATCTTCTTCGCCGCCCCCTACCTGCTGGCCCTGCTGCTGACCGCCCCGCTGGCGGCGGCCGGGCCGCTGTACCTGCTGTTCTCGCATCCCCAGAGCGAGCAGGCCGKCGGCATGGCGTTCGGGGCCATCGCCCTATCCATGGTCCTGTCGCTGATCCTCAACCGGATGCTGCGCCGCCAGCACGCCCTGTCCCTGGCCCACGAGGCCCTGCTGGAGGAGCGGCTGAACGTGCTGGAGGCCGCCGAGCGCGCCGCCCGCTCCAAATCAGACATCGTCGCCACCCTCAGCCACGAGATCCGCAACGGCCTGACCGGCGTGACCCACGTGCTGGCCGCCGCCGCCGGCAAGGGCGGCCGCGCCGCGCCGTCGCGCGAACAGCTGAACGCCGCCCTGGACGCCGCCCAGGACCTGGTCGCCGTGCTGAACGCCACCCTGGATTCCGAGACCGCCGAAAGCGGCCGCCTGGCCGTCGAGAGCGTGGCCTTCGAGCCTGTGCGCCTCATCCGCGACCTGGTGCTGCTGGACCGCCCGCACGCCGTGGCCAAGGGCCTGGAACTGGTCGTCCACGTCGAGCCCGACCTGGAGCACCGCCAGCTGGGCGCGGCCATGGGCGATCCCCTGCGCACCCGCCAGATCATCGCCAACATCGTCGGCAACGCGGTCAAGTACACCGTGCGCGGCCGGATCGAGGTCCGGGTCGAGCGGCGCGACAACCTGATCGCCATCGAGGTGGCCGACACGGGTCCGGGCCTGTCGCGCGAAGAGATGGAACAGGCCTTCCAGGCGTTCCAGCGCGTCGAGCGCACCGGGGCCGGCGTCAACGGCGCCGGCCTGGGCCTGTCGCTGTCGCGCCAGCTGGCCCGGCTGATGGGCGGCGCCCTGGAGGCGACCAGCGCCGTCGGCGTCGGCAGCTGCTTCACCCTGACCCTGCCCTTCGACGAGAACGCCATCCGCGAGATCGAGCCCGTCGACGGCGAGGCGTCCCCGGTGGTCGAGGCCGCCGGCGCGCCGCCGCGCAACCTGCGCATCCTGATCGCCGAGGACGACGCCCTGAACGCGGCCATGCTGCGCGCCATCCTCGAGCAGCTGGGCCACCAGGTGGTCCACGCCCAGAACGGCCGCCGCGCCCTGGACCTGGCCCGCATCTGCGACTTCGACCTGGTGATGCTGGACGGCCGCATGCCGATCCTGGACGGCCCCCAGACCGCCGCCGCCCTGCGCGCGCTGGAGACCGCCAATCGCGAGGTGCCGATCGTGGCGGTGATCGGGGGCGACGCCGACGAGGCCCGCGAGTGCCTGGACGCCGGCGCCGACACGGTGCTGCGCAAGCCCGTCAGCGTCGCGGCCGTGGCCCGCGCCGTGGCCGACGCGGCGACCATCGATCGCAAGGGCGGCGCGAACGGCCAGGCCGCCGTCGCTTAGGCTCAGGCGGCCTTGAAGGTCACCTTGTAGTGGCCGTCTCCGCCGCTCTCCTTGAAGTCCATCACCGTCGGCTTGCCCGGGGAGACGACCAGGCGCCGGGGCAGGCCGATGCGGTCGTCCGGATCCTTCGGCGCGCGGATCGTGGCGCTGGCCGCGCCGAGGAAGGCGTTGACGATGGCGGCGGCGGCGGCCGCCCGCTGCGGCTCGGCGCCCGTAGCCTGGCCGGCGACGGTCTGGGCGATCATCACCGCCTTCCAGGCCACGTCGGTCATGGTCTTCCACAGGCCCAGGGCCTCGGTGTCGATGTCGCGGCCGCTGTCCTGGTCGACCAGCATCACCACATAGACCGCGTCGTTGCGGAACTGGGCGATGGGGATGTCCAGCTTGCGAACCTCCTGGGCGTCGAAGTCGTCCCAGAAGTTCCCCGGTCCCTTCACCGCGACATTGCTGTCGAACGGCGCGGTCGTGTTGCCCCGAAAGGTCATCAGATAGATGTCGTCGGCGGAATCCGACGAGTCGATGCAGCGCATCTCGTCCACGATGACGGCGACCATGGTGTTCTCCCTTGTCTGGTTGGCGCCACGTGCCGCGGGAGGCGATCGCTCGCTCGTCGCGGCCGGGGTACGCAACGAAGCTGGATGTAGCGAACACACCCATAAGGGGAATGTTTGAGAAATACAATCTTTAAGGCAATCGCCGCTCGGACCGACGCCTGACGCGAAACTCTTTCCAACAAGCGTTTGGATCGCGCATGCTGTCCGCAACAAGAACCAGACGGGAGGACGGGATGCTGCGCGATCTGCGGGTCATCGAGCTGGCCACCTATATCGCCGCCCCCGGCGCGGCCGGGATCATGGCCGACTGGGGCGCCGACGTGATCAAGATCGAGCCGCCCGACGGCGACCCGATGCGGGGCTTCTTCGACACCCTGGGCTCGGACCAGGCCGCCAACCCGATCTTCGAGCTCGACAACCGCGGCAAGCGCTCGGTCGTGCTCGACATCCGCACCGACGCCGGGCGCGAAGCCGCCAAGGCCCTGGTCAAGGACGCCGACATCTTCCTGACCAATGTCCGCCCCGCCGGCCTGGCGCGGGCGGGCCTGGACTACGAGAGCCTCAAGGCCGTCAATCCGCGCCTGATCTACTGCAGCCTGACCGGCTATGGCCTGGAGGGTCCCGACGCCGACCGGCCGGGCATGGACGTGGCCGCCTTCTGGTCGCGGGCCGGGGTGGGCGCGATCACCGCCGCCAAGGGCGCCGAGCCCTTCCCCCTGCGCACCGGAATGGGCGACCACGTGACCTCGCTGGCGACGGTGTCGGCCATCCTGGCGGCGGTGCACGAGCGGCATCGGACCGGTGTCGGCCGGCTGGTCGAGACCTCGCTGCTGCGCACCGGCGTCTATGCAATCGGCTCGGACATGGCCATCCAGCTGCGGTTCGGGAAGCTGGCCTCCACCCGCCCCCGGCGCGAGGCGGTGCAGCCGCTGGCCAACTTCTTCCGGACCCGCGACGGGCGTTGGATCTGCCTGCTGGCCCGCCAGGGGTCCAGCGACTGGGCGCGGATCGCGACGGCGGCGGGCCGGCCGGAGCTGGTCGACGACTCTCGCTTCGCCGGCGCCCGCCTGCGGCGCGAGAACGGCGGAGCCCTGGTCGACATCCTGGACGAGGCGTTCGGGGCCATGGACTACGAAGAGGCGGCCGCCGCGCTCGACGCCGGCGACCTGACCTGGGCCCCTTGGCAGACGCCGCGCGACCTGGTCAGCGACCCGCAAGCCAAGGCGGCCGGCTGCTTCGTGGAGACCCCCGACGGGCGCGGAGGGACTTTCCCGGCGCCGGCGGGCCCGGCGCGATTCCCGGGCGCGGAGGACGGACCGCGCGGCCCGGCGCCTGGGCTGGGCGAGCATACGGAGTCGGTGCTGGCCGAGATCGGTTGGTCGGTGGATGAGATCGCAGGGGTTAGCTCGGCCCGCTAACCCTCAAACCGCTCATCCCGGCGAATGCCGGGACCCAGATGGGATGGCTTTGAGGCTGACGCCAAAAGCTCCGAGTTCTTCCAACCCGCCACACCGCCGTAGGATCTGGGTCCCGGCATTCGCCGGGATGAGCGGATTCTTGTAGGGCTTGAGCCCCCTACCGCGAGGTCTTGTCGTTCGCGTCGGACAACACACGCAGCATCTCGGCCGAGAACATCGAGCTGGCCATGCGCTGGGTCGAGGAGCCGCCGTTCGAGGCCAGGCTGAAACCGTTGTCGGCGTCCTGCGGGCCACGCAGGATCAGGCTGACCAGCTCCTGCTGCTGCTGGATGCGCTCCAGCCGGCGGCCGGTGGCGTACTGCAGGAAGCCCTGGTCGGTCTCGGCGGCCGGGGCGGCCGGCACGACGGGGACCTCGCCGCCTCCACCGCCGGTGCGGGTCAGGTTGGCGTAGACCTCGCTGACCGTGGCCGCGCGGCCCTCGCGATAGAAGATCGAGCGGTTGGCGGCGGCGGCGTCCGGGAACATGGCCGCGGCGCTGGCGCCCGGCGAACTGCCCACGGCCTCGATCAGCCGGGCCGAGCCCTGCGGCCCCAGGAAGTGGGCGGCGTAGAGCTCGCCGGCCGTGGGCGTGCGCCCCACCCGGCCGCGCAGGTACGAGGCGTGGTCGCTGGCCAGCTCGCCGGCCATCAGCGAGGCGGCGTGCGGGTCGAGCTTCAGGCCCAGGACGGCCTTGCGCGCCTCGTCGCCGGCCACGCGATACTTGCCGTCCGAGCCCTGCTGGATCAGGTCGGCGTAGCGGGCGTAGCCGTACTTGGCGCCGTGCTTCTTCAGGGTGGACAGCCAGGTCTGGTCCACGAACTGGAACAGGCCCGAGGCCGACGAGGTCCGCGCCTTGGCGTTGGGATTGTAGCCGCTCTCGCGCTTGGCCGCGCCCATCAGGAACGAGAAATCGACGCCCGTCGCGCTGGACGCGCGCTGGATCGCCGACTCGACGACGCTGCGGATGGAGGTGACATTCGCCATGCCCGAAGATGTGGACGCGCATGGTTAATCACGGATTAACCATGCGGGCCGACCCGGCAGAAATTGCCTGTGGCGGGTTGCCACAGTTACGCGTGTAAAAATTCTACGCTCGTAATATTTACAAACGTAATTCCACGTGACAGGCTTCCTCCATCGACCCCGCTCCGCCGGACGGTCGACGCCAAAGGAGGTTGTCATGGTTGCGTACGAAGGCGCTGTCGGTTCCTACATTCCCGGCCTGGACGCCAAGCCCAGGAAGGCGCCCAAGGCTCTGGTCGCGGCCCTGGTCGTGGTCTCGGCCGCCCACGCCGGCCTGTTCGCCTACCTGGCCTATCAGAAGTGGGTGGCTCCCCCGACGGTGATTTCCGATCCTCCCATCATCGAGGTCCCGCTCTACGATCCTCCCGAGCCCGAGCCCAAGAAGCCGATCCCGCAGACCCAGACCTCGAACCCGCCGCTGATCCACAAGCCGACCTTGGTCACGACCCCGACGGTCGATCCGCTGCCGGTCAAGCCAGTGGAAGGCCCGCGTGATCCGCCAGGCTCGGGTCCGGTGGACTTGAAGACCGACCTGCCGCCCGGACCGCCGACCGTGGTCGATCCGCCCCAGCCCCGGGTGATCACCCGACCCAACTGGCTGAAGAAGCCCGGGGCCGCCGAGTTCAGCCGGTTCTATCCGGAAAGCGCGGTGCGGCGGGGCGTCGGCKGCATGGCCACCCTGAACTGCACGGTGGCCGCCAACGGCTCGATCCAGGCCTGCAGCGTGCTGGACKAGACCCCGGCCGAGGAAGGCTTCGGCAAGGCGGCGATCAAGCTGTCGCGGTTCTTCAAGATGAGCCCGCAGATGGAGAACGGCCAGGCCGTCGATGGGGCCAGCGTGCGTATCCCGATCCGCTTCAACGCGGCCGAGGGCTAGAGCTAGGGGCCGCCGCCTCGCCTCTCGGCGGCGGCCCGAAGGACCGGAAGGAGCGCCGGCCGGCGCGTGCATGAAGCGGCCGGCGAAGTCCATCGGTCACGGGGGAGCCCCGGGTCGCCGCCAGCCTTCCATGCGGCCGCCCGGGGCTTTCGCCGCTTCAACTGCGCGCGAGCGCAGCCAGATAGGCGCAGAACATGTCGGCCATGGCGTCGGCGTAGGTCGCGATCTCCGCGTCGGTGCGGGGCGCCTCCGAGAACGACTTGCCCACCTGGCTCAGGGTGGTCTTGATCAGGTCGCCGGCCAGGAGCCGCGTCGCCTCGTCGGCCGCCGGCAGCGCCTCGGCCATGAAGGCGCGGACGATGTCGCCGCCCCAGATCCGCACTTCCTGGGCCTCGGGCGCGTCGCGATACAGCGGGGCGGCGTCGTTCAGCGCCACGCGCATCTGGGCCTCCTCGCATTCGGAGCGGACGAAGGCGTGGACCAGGGCCCGCAAGCGCTCCGGCGGCGGTCGCGAGCCGTCCTCCAGCACGGCGCGCAGCAGGTCGGTGGTCTGGCGCCATTCGTCGGTCTGCAGGCGGAACAGGATCGCCGCCTTGTTGGGGAAGTACTGGTAGACCGACCCGATGCTGACCCCGGCCTTCTCGGCCACCCGCGCCGTGGTGAACCGGGCCGCGCCCTCCTTCGCCAAAACCTGAACCGCCGCCTCCAGTATGGCCGCGACCAGCTCGGTCGAGCGGGCCTGGCGAGGCTGCTTTCTCGAGGAAATCCGGGGACTTGATCGTTCGGTCACGGGGCGTCCCGGCAATGCGAATAGGAAACCTGACGGATTAGTCGCATTTCTGAAGGGGCGCAAGGACGCGCCTTTCGAGACCGGATCACACCCATGACCACCCTGACCACGGCCCCCGTGGCCCCGCTGCTGGACCGCCTGTTCGCCGAGGCCGACGCCAGCTCGCCGATGAACCACCCGGCCGCCGCCGCCCTGACGGCCGAGGACCACGCGCGCCTGATGCGCAGCAAGACCGACTATCTCGACTTCTACAGCCAGATGAAGGACTTCCCCCTGGCCGTCTCGCGCGAGACGGGCCTGCTGCTTTACATGCTGGCCCGCAGCCTGAAGGCGCGGACGGTCGTCGAGTTCGGGACCTCGTTCGGCCTGTCGACCCTGTACCTGGCCTCGGCCCTGCGCGACAACGGCGGCGGGCGGGTGATCACCAGCGAGTTCGAACCGTCCAAAGCGGCCCGGGCGCGGGCGAACCTGACGGCCGGCGGCCTGATCGACCTGGTCGAGATCCGCGAAGGCGACGCGCTCCAGACCCTGGGCGTCGACCTGCCCGAGACCATCGACCTGGTGCTGCTGGACGGCGCCAAGGCGCTGTATTCCGACATCCTGGACCGGCTCGAGAACCGCCTGCGCCCCGGCGCCCTGATCGTCGCCGACAACGCCGACTACTGCCCCGAATACCTGGAGCGCGTGCGCGCCCCGGGCGGCGGCTACCTGTCCGTGCCGTTCGCCGAGGACGTGGAGCTTTCGATGCGGGTGGGGTGAGATCACACCCCCTTGCCCCCTACGGATCGCTTCGCGATCGTCTTCCCCATAGGGGGAAGAGGGCCCACGTTTTCGGCCTCCGCCCCCTATGGGGGCGGACAGACCGCGAAGCGGTCAGGTGGGGGCAAGTGGGTGAGCCGCTGCGCCCCTCAATAACTCTTCGGCAGACCCAGCACCCGTTCGGCGATGAAGTTCAGGATCATCTCGCGGCTGATCGGGGCGATCCGGGCGATCATCGCCTCGCGGAAGTAGCGCTCGACGTCGTACTCCTTGGCGTAGCCCATGCCGCCGTGGGCCAGCACCGAGCTCTCGCAGGCGGTGAAGCCGGCCTCGGCGCCCAGGTACTTGGCGGCGTTGGCCTCGGCCCCGCAGTCCTGACCGCGGTCGTAGAGGGCGGCGGCCTTGAAGGCCAGGAGGTTGGCGGCCTCCAGCTCGGCCCACKACTTGGCCAGCGGATGGGCCACGCCCTGGTTCTGGCCGATCGGCCGGCCGAAGACCACGCGCTCCTTGGCGTAGGTCGTGGCCTTGGACAGGGCGGCGCGGCCCAGGCCGATGGCCTCGACCGCGAACAGCACCCGCTCGGGATTGAGGCCGTGCAACAGGTAAGAGAACCCCTTGCCCTCCTCGCCGACCAGGTCGTCGGCCGGCACGAACAGGTCCTCGATGAACAGCATGTTACACTCGACGGCCTTGCGCCCCATCTTGGGGATCGGCTTTGCTTCGATCTTCTCGCGGTCGGTGTAGAACAGGGAAAGGCCCTGGGTCGGCTTGGCGCACTGGTCCTTGGGCGTGGTCCTGGCGATGATCAGGATCTTGTTGGCCCGCTGGGCGCCGGTCGTCCAGATCTTGCGGCCGTTCAGCACGTAGCCGTCATTGGTGCGCTCGGCCCGGGTCTCCAGGCTGGAGGTGTCCAGGCCCGAATTGGGCTCGGTCACCGCGAAGCACATCTTGTCCTCGCCCGAGATCAGGCGCGGCAGGTGCTTCTGGCGCTGCTCGTCGGTGCCGAACTTCACGATCGGCATGGGGCCAAAGATGTTCAGGTGGATGGCGCTGGCGCCCGAGAAGCCCGCGCCCGACTGGGCCACGGTCTGCATCATGATCGCCGCCTCGGTCAGGCCCAGGCCCGCCCCGCCGACGCCTTCGGGCATGGCCACGCCCAGCCATCCCCCTTGAGCAATGGCGGCCACGAATTCCTCGGGGAAGATCCCGGTCTCGTCGGTACGGCGCCAGTATTCGTCGTCGAAGCCGGCGCACAGCTTGGCGACCCCTTCGCGGATGGCTTCCTGTTCCTCGGTCAACCAGAATCCGCTCATCCGCCCCTGCCCTACTCTTGTTGCGCCTCAGGTCCTCGAGAAGCGCCGCGCGTCGAACAGCGCGGCGTCCGGGCCTGGGTTATCACCTTTCAGATACGACGCGACCAACKCGGCCACAAGCGGGGCCAGCAGCCAGCCGTTGCGGCGCGCGCCGACGGCCAGCATCACGCCGGGCGTCGCGCTCCAGCCCACAAGGGGCAGGCCGTCGGGCGTGGCGGCCCGCACCCCGACCTCGGTGGTCAGGACGGCCTCGGCCAGCTCGGGACGCAGGCGGATCGCCGCCGCGCGCAGGGCGTCGGTGGCCGAGGGGTCGACAGTCAGGTCGTCGCGACCGGCTTCCATGGTGGCGCCGATCGCCGGGCGCTCGCCGGGGCAGATATAGACCCCCTCGCCGCGGATCACCGGCCCGGTCGCCGGACCGCGATCGGCCCGCAGGATCTGGCCCTTGATCGGGGTCAACGCCGCCAGTTCCGGCGCCAGGCCGCCGGCGTCGGCCGCGCCGGTCGCCAGCACCACGGCGTCGAAGGTTGGCAGGTCGTCGGCGACGAAGGCCCGGGGCTGGACGCGTCCGCCCAGAGCCTCGAAGGCGGCGCGCAGGGCGGCCAGGGCGGGCCGGGCCTCCACCCTCCAGTCCTCGGCGTCGACCAGGGCCCCGCCCAGGCGCTGGAAGGCGGCGCCCAGGGCTTCGAAGCGGGCGGCGATGTCGGCCAGCCACTCCGCCCGCCCCTCGACCCTCAGGCCCTCACGGAGGATCGGCAGGTCCAGCCCCTCGGCGAAGGCCGGCCACAGGTCGCGGGCGCGCCGCAGCACCGCCAGATGCGGGGTCGAGACGGGGTCGAACACCGCCTCGGCCACCGGCGCCAGCATGCCGGCGGCCACGCTGGACGCGTTGTCGCCGGCGGGATCGGGGTCGAACAGCGTGACGTCGAACTGGGCGCGGGACAGGGTCAGGGCGACGGCCGATCCGATCGCGCCGGCGCCGGCCACCGCCACCCGCGCGCGAGGCTTGGTCTCCATGGGCGGCAGACACCCTCGCCCGCGCCAAACGTCAAGCCCGGCGGGCCATTTTGCGGCGTCACGGCGTGTGTCAGAGGCGTGACTAAGGCAACCGCATGGGTCTATCCTGTGTTAACCAAGCTGGACCACACGCTCTCGCAAAAAGCGAGCGTCGGCTGTGTCTGGGAGGAACGTGACGCGGATGACCGACAAACCCACTTCCGACTTGGCCCACCCCGTCGATCTCTATGTCGGAGCGCGCCTTCGGATCCGTCGCAAGGTCCTGGGCCTGAGCCAGACGCAGCTGGCCGAGGCCCTGGGCATAACCTTCCAGCAGATCCAGAAATACGAACGCGGCGCCAACCGGATCAGCGCCTCCAAGCTCTACGAGGCCGCTCGCCTGCTGCAGTCGCCGGTGTCCTACTTCTTCGAGGGCCTGGACGAGACGACCCAGGGCGCCGTGGACGATGGCTTCGCCCAGCGCATGACCCAGTTCGTGGCCACGCCCGAGGGGCTGGAACTGGCGGGGCTGTTCCCGCGGCTCAACGACCGCCGGCTGCGACGCCGGGTGGTCGACCTGGTCAAGGCGATGGTCGACGACGAGCCGGGGGCGATCGCGCCCTAGGGGGCCGCCCGGCCCCGCCGCGCGGATCGCACCGGACGCGTGGACGGATCGCTGGCCTCTCCCAGGCGTTTCATGGGCCAGGGGGCGTTCATCGCCGTCGATGAGCCCGCATGCTTCTGATCGTCTCGCTATTCCTGATCTGCGCCGTCGTCACCCCGCCGGTGGGCGAAGTGGTCCGTCGCCACCAGCGCGCGGTCTGGCGCCGCAAGCAGATCGAGGCCTTCCTCCGCTCCACGCCGGTGGCCGAGTACCGTTTCGACGGCCGCTCCTAGCGGCGTTGCGCCGCACTTCCGCAAAACAGCGTTCGGGCGCAACCTCCGGGCCAGGGAGCGGACGCGCCGAAGCGCGTCAAAGTCGGGAGTTTCGAAGTGGGCGCGTCCTCGAAGACGGCGATCGGCCGCATTCGCTATTGGTGGCAGGCCCGGCCGATGGTCGGCCTGGCGGCGGGGTGGATCGCGATCGCCCTGGTCGGCTGGCGCGTCTGGAGCGCCCTGAGCGGCCGCCACGCCTGAACCCCGCCCCAAACGAAAAAGCCCTGGGCGAACCCAGGGCTTTTCACCGTCTTGCGATGGTACCACCTCTCGGGCTCGAACCGAGGACCTCTAGATCCACAATCTAGCGCTCTAACCAACTGAGCTAAGGCGGCGTATCGCGAGGCAGTGTCTTTAGTCGGACGCGCGAGCCGGATCAAGCGCCGAAACGGCCCTTCCACACGAAAACGCCCCGGAGCGATGAAGCTCCGGGGCGCTCGTTTCCTGGCCTGTCGCCTCGGTCCCTAGCGGGGAACCGTGAACACGATCGGGATCGTGATCTGGCCGCCGTCCACCGGAGCGCCGTCAAGCGTCTTCGGCTTCATGCGGAACAGCCGCGACAACTTCATGGCCGCTTCGCCGAACTGGTAGTCGGCCGGGTTTTCCGACACGACCGAACAGTTCTCCAGCGACCCCTTGGCGGTGACGGTGCACGACAAGGTCGCGCGACCGGCCACTTCCATCCGCTGAGCGCGGTCGGGGTAGTAGCGAGCCATGTCCTCCGGGCTAGGCCGACGGGCCCAGTCCGGCTTCGTGATCACCGAAGCCCGAGCCGGCGGGTTCGAAGGCACCGGCGGCACGTTCGAGATCACCGGCGGAGCCGTTTGCTCGACCCGCTCCTTGACGGGCGGGATCGGCAGCGGCGGCGGCGGCGTCACGTCCGGCGGCGGCGCGATAGGCGGCCTCGGCTGCACCACCGCGGGAGGCGGAGGCGGAGCGTTGGTCGGCGGCGGCGGCGGGGGCGGAGGAGGCGGCGGCGGCGGCGGGGGCGGCGGAGGCAGCTCCACGTCCACGGCGTCGTCGTGATACTCCTTCATCACCGCTTCGAACTTCTGCTTCGCCAGATAAGCGAACAAAGCAGCGTGGAAGCCGACGACGACGATGGTCGCGACGCCGAAGGCGCCGAGGCCCTTCTTGCGGCGCGGGCCGTCCGAAGTGAGCGGATCGTAGTGGCGATGCTCAGGCGTTTGTTGTTCAGCCATGCATCACCCCTAGCTGTTCTGATCCTTGCCGATGAGCGCCACGCTATAGAAGCCGTTATCCTGGAGGGTGTTCATCACCTCCATGAAGGCCCCGTAGCGCGTCTTTTCGTCGGCGCGGATATAGATGCGCTCCTTGGTGGGATCGCGACGGCCAATGTTCTTAACGAGGTCCGCACCCATCTCGTCAACCGTAGTGCGGTCATCGCCAATGAAGACCTGTCCCGAAGCCTTGATCGAGATGTAGACGGGCTTTGGCGGGGTCGTCGACGGTTTGGCGACCGCCGGCGGCAAGTTCACTTCGACCGACACGGAGGCGAGCGGAGCCGCCACCATGAAGATGATCAGGAGAACCAGCATGACGTCCACGAAGGGCGTGACGTTGATCTCGCTGTTTTGGTCGATGTTAAACCTGTCGCCCCCACCGCCTGAGAGTTTGGCGGCCATCGGTCTTACGCCCCTTTGTCGAGCTGGCGCGAGATGGCGTTCATCAGTTCAGCAACGAAACCTTCAGAGCGCGTGCCGTAGCCGGAGATGCGGGTCTGGAAGAAGTTGTAGAAGATAACGGCCGGGATAGCGGCGAACAGACCAATACCGGTGGCGAGCAGCGCTTCGGCGATGCCGGGGGCGACGACGGCCAGGTTGGTCGTGTTGGTGTTCGCGATGCCGATGAACGAGGTCATGATCCCGTAAACGGTGCCGAACAGACCGATGAACGGACCGGCCGAACCGACCGAGGCCAGGAACACCATGCCGCCCGACAGACGCTTGGCCAGCGAGGCTTGCACCGCGTTGATGGCGTAGGTGGCGCGGCTCAGGGTCGAGTCACGATGCTCCCCGCCGACGGCCAGGCCGGCTTGGCGCGACAGTTCGACTTCTTGGGCGGCCGCGGCGGCCATGTCGGCCATCGGGTTGCCTTCGAATTCTTCCGACGAGCCGATGCGGGCGATGTCGGCGATCGAACGAGCGCCCCGGAAGGCTTCCAGGAACTTGTCCGATTGCTTGTTCAGGGCGCCGAACTCGAACAGCTTGGTGATCAGCAGGACCCACGAGAAGATCGAGGCCAGGATCAGGCCGATCATGACGACCTTAACCACCGCCTGGGCCGACAGGAACATGCCGATCGGGGTCAGGGAGTGGGACTTCATCTTCTCGGTCGCGGCGACGCCGGCGTCCAGGGGCTCTTCAGCGGGCGCTGCGGCGGCGGGGGCCGGGGCGGCAGCGGCCGGAGCGGCGGCTTCGGTGGTGGCCGGCGCAGGAGCCGCAGCGTCCTGAGCGAAAGCCGGGGCGCTCGCCATCAGCGCCATGGCGCCGACGAGAGCGATGAGGGGGGTTTTCCGTTTAATGTCGAGCATCTGTCGCCAGTTCCTGATTGGTCTAGCACGTTTGGACCGAGGGTCGTCGCGCGAGAGCGTCTCCACCCTAACTTGAATAGTCCACATGGTGCCCGGTCTCCCGGACGCCTTGCGGACCCGCTTCGCTGCGCTCGACCCGTTACGCCCCCCAAGCCAGGCTCATGCCCATCAAGAAGGATCGTTTCGAAGCGCGTGTGATCGCCGCCCCCGAGGAGGCTTCGATCTTACCGCAATGTTAGAATTGCGGCAGGGGTCCTTTGGCAACCCCTTTTCGTACCGTCAAGGGGTGCGAGGTCGCATAAATTTACCGACCATTCGACCGGCCCGGGGGCTTTGCCGCATCGCACAAATGGGAAATCAGGATTTGAGGGCGGTTTTTCCCTGCCAAAGGGAATAACGATGTTGCGCCGCAACATGCTTACAAAACATCGGTCTCGAAGACCTGATCTGAGCGCGCATCGCCGCCCAGTTCAATCTAGCCGGGAAAGACGTTCGCCGGACATCTGACCTCCTTCGCCGACCGTCTTGGCCGATAGACGAGGATTTTCGCCTCCAGGCGGCGTTTTCGCCCTTCAAAGCGGGTCCCGCCTCTCCCAGCCCGAACCTGGACCGCGTTCCCGCCGGGACGCACGGCCGGACCGTTTCGACCTCGCCGAACCCCGCCCAGACCGCCCTGAGCGGGCGGAAGCGCCTTCGGGAATCGGCGCGGCTTCGAAAACCCGGCCTCGCCCTCCGCATTCGCCTTCGGCTGGTAAGGCCACCGCTAAAATTTCACGTCTGCCCTGAGGCGGACGCCAGTGACCAAGTTCGCGGCGCCACGACGAGGCCGTCGACGACGCGGCCGAGGCCGTGAAGCGATCGAAACTGCGCCGCGTATGAAAGGAGTGGTGCCTGGGGGCGGATTCGAACCACCGACACGCGGATTTTCAATCCGCTGCTCTACCAACTGAGCTACCCAGGCCCTGGGCCGGAGAAGCGGTCGAAACCGCTTCGGCGCCCGCCCGACGGCGGGGAGCCGCGTCTATAGGGGAGGCTAAAAACGAAGTCCAGCCCCTCTTGAAACGATCTCGAACTATTCCCGACCGAAGTCTGTGGACGGCGGGTTTTCCTCGTCGTCGTCGGCTCCGGGCACCACGTACCGGTCCGACAGCCAGCGGTTCAGGTCGATGTCGGCGCAGCGCTTGGAGCAGAACGGCTTGAAGGCCGGATCCGTCGGTTTCTTGCAGATGGGACAGGCGCTCATGAGGACGAGACCTCCAGACGATCGTTGGGCCAGTCGGCGACGACGGCCACGGTGAAGCGACGGCCGGTCTTGTCGGCCAGACCGGCGTCGAGGGCCGTGAAGGCCTCGGCGACGGCGGCGCTGCAACGGCCGGCCAGCTTGCCGCCCGGGTCCGCCCTGCCCTCCCGCTCGAAGGCCCGGACCAGGCGCAGGGCGCCGTAGCGGGCCGACAACCCGCCCGTCTCGTCCAGAAGCCTATCGAGAATCGGCTTGGTCCGGCGCGGCACGATCATCTCCAGCGCCCCGAACTTGCTGATCGCCCCGATCCCGACCCCGGGATTGTCGACGGCGAAGGCGTTGCGGGCCGCCGTGGTCAGGGCCGGACCGTCATGGCCGCGGCCGACCAGGTCGAAGACCACCAGCCCCGCCAGCCCCTTCAGGCGCAGGATGCGGGCGGCCGTCGTGAAGGCGGCCATGTTGGCGGCGCGGGCGGCCTTCTTGGAATCGCCTTCACGGGCGCCGAGATCGACGTCGACGGCCACCAGGGCCCGGGTCGCCTCGATGCTGACGTCGCCGCCGCCCGGCAGGGCGAAGACCGTGGCCAGGGCCTCGGCCTCGGCGGCCTCGACCGCCTCCAGGGCGGCCAGGCCCTGGGTCGGGGAACCCGACTTCACCCAGAGGCGCAGCAGCTCGTCGATCGTGGACGCGTGGGCCAGCACGCGCGGCTCGCCCTCGGCCGGACCGACATAGCGGGCCACGCCCGACTTGTCGCGGCGGGACGGGCTGCGGACCTCGATCTCGACCACTTGGCCCTCGACCAGCTTGGGCATGTCGGGCTTGAGGTTTAGCAGCAGGTCGGCCCCGCCCGGCAGGGCGACGAAGGCGGAGTTGAAGGCCCGTTCGATCTTCTTGACCCGGGCCACGCCGCGCACGCCCTCGGCGTCCAGCAGGTCGTCGCCGTCCCAATGGGCGACCAGGCGCTCGGGACGGCCGTCCAGGGTGACGACCCCGACCGTCTCGCCGATTCCCTTGTAGAGGTAGGCGCGACGTTCGCTCATTTGCGGTAGCCCAGGCCGGTCAGCAGGTTGAGGGTCTCGTACAGCGGCAGGCCGACCACCGAGGTGTAGGAGCCGTGCAGGTCGACGATGAAGCCGCCCGCCACGCCCTGCACGCCGTAGCCGCCCGCCTTGCCGTTCCATTCGCCGCCCGCCAGGTAGTCGGCGACCTCCTGGTCGGAGAGATGCTTGAACTGCACGCGGGTCTCGACCAGCCGCGACGCCTCGCGCCCATCCGGGGCGATGGCGGCGACGCCGGTCAGGACCTTGTGATTGCGGCCCGACAGCAGCTTCAGGCAGCGCGCCGCCTGCTCTTCCGTCTCGGCCTTGGGCAGGATGCGGCGACCGACGGCCACGACGGTGTCGGCGGCCAGGACGATGGCCCCGGGCGAACGGGGTGCGACCGCCCTCGCCTTCTCCACGGCCAGGCGCAGGGCGTGACGCCGCGGGGTCTCGTCCCGCAGCGGCGTTTCATCGATGTCGGCGGGATCGACCCGATCCGGGGCGACGCCGACCTGCGCCAGCAGGTCCAGGCGCCGGGGGCTCGCACTGGCCAGGACCAGCGGCGTGCGCTGGACGACCATTCGCCAGCCCTACTTGAAGCGGTAGGTGATGCGGCCCTTGGTCAGGTCGTAGGGCGTCATTTCCACGAGCACCTTGTCGCCGGCCAGGACGCGGATGCGGTTCTTGCGCATCTTGCCGGCGGTGTGGGCGATGATCTCGTGATCGTTCTCCAGCTTCACGCGGAAGGTCGCGTTGGGCAGCAATTCGCTGACCGTACCGGGAAACTCGAGCAGTTCTTCCTTAGCCATCAGGCCTCTCAAAACGGGTTACGCCATGCCGGTAAAGCCCCCGCGACGATTGAGTCGGGAGGCGTCACGCGGCTGCGAGGCGGGGTGTATAGCGCATTCAACCCCCGAACGTCGATGGCGCGCCGAAACGTTGTCGAATCGCCGTGGCCAGAGCGTCACGCACCTCGCGATAGGCCGACAACATGGCGTCGCGCGAGCCGTCCGCAAGGGTGGGGTCGTGGGTCGGCCAGTATTCGATGTCGGTGGCCCGGTCCCGCGCCAGCTCGACGGCGCGGTGCTGGGCCTCCGGCGTCAGGGAGATGACGACGTCGAAGCTGTCGTCCTCCAGCTGGGCGAAGCTCTTGGGTCGGTGGCCGGTGACGTCCAGGCCCATCTCGTCCATGACCACGGCCACGAACGGATCGACGCCGTCCTCATCCGGGTCGGGCTTTAGCCCGCACGAATCGACGAACGCCCGCGTGCCGTAGAAGTGCTTGAACAGCGCCTCGGCCATCGGCGAGCGCACGCGGTTGTAGTTGCAGGCGAAGAGGACGGCGCCCGGGAGGTCCGACGGCACGGTCCCTAACCCCGCCAGTRCAGCGCGCAGATCAGGGTGAACAGCCGGCGGGCGGTGTCGAGGTCGGTCTTGACCTTGCCCTCCAGCCGCTCGCGCAACAGGGTCGAGCCCTCGTTGTGCAGGCCGCGCCGACCCATGTCCAAGGCCTCGATCTGCTGCGGCGACGAGTTGCGGATCGCCGCGTAATAGCTGTCGCAGATCATGAAGTAGTCCTTGATCACCCCCCGGAAGGGCGACAGGGACAGCAAGTGCCGGCGCTCGTAGTTCGGCCCGGCGATGTCGAAGGCCAGGCGGTTCTCGACCAGCGACAGCTTCAGGTCGTAGGGACCGCCGCTCGCCTCGGCCGGCTCGAAATAGTTGCCGTCCAGCAGGTCGAAGATCGCCACCTGGCGTTCCTGCTCCTGGTCGCGCGAGGCTGCAGCCAGGCTGTCCTCGTCGATGAGGACGGACTTCAGGAACTGGCTGGCCTTGGCGTCGGACATCGTCGGCAGACTTGCCCCTTACGGCTTGGTTGGCAACCGCACCGCCGCCGACAGGGCGTGGGCCGGCAGGCCCTCGGCCTCGGCGAGCGCGACGGTGTGCGGACCCAGGATCGCGAACGAGGCCGCGTCGCACTTCACGATCGAGGTGCGCTTGAGGAAGTCGTAGATCGACAGGCCCGACTGGAAGCGCGCCGCGCGGCTGGTGGGCAGTACGTGGTTCGAGCCGGCCACGTAGTCGCCGATGGCTTCCGGCGTCAGGCGGCCCAGGAAGATCGCCCCGGCGTGGCGCACGCGGTCGGCCAGGCGCTCGGGCTCGTCGAGGGCGAACTCGACGTGCTCGGGGGCCAGCAGGTCCACCAGGCGGGGGCTGTCCTCGAGCGGGCAGAGGATGATCGCGCCGTGGTCGCGCCACGACGCGGCGGCGTCGACGCCGGTGGCCAGGGTCTTCAGCCGCGCGTCGACGGCGTCGGACACCGCCTGGGCGAAGGCCTCGTCGTCGGTGATCAGGATCGACTGGGCGGCCGGGTCGTGCTCGGCCTGGCTCAGCAGGTCGACGGCGATCCAGTCGGGATCGTTCTTGGCGTCGGCCACCACGACAATCTCGGACGGGCCGGCCAGGGCGTCGATGCCGACCACGCCATAGAGCCGGCGCTTGGCGGCGGTGACATAGGCGTTGCCGGGGCCGACGATCTTGTCGACCGGCTGGATCGGACCCGCGCCGAAGGCCAGGGCGGCCACGGCCTGGGCCCCGCCCACGCGCCAGATCTCGGTGACGCCCGCTTCCTTGGCGGCGGCCAGGACGGCGGGCTGCAGCTTGCCGGGCGGGGTGACCATGGCGATGCGGTCGACGCCGGCCACCTGGGCGGGCACGGCGTTCATCAGCACGGTCGAGGGATAGGCCGCGCGGCCGCCGGGCACGTAGACGCCCACGGCCTCCAGCGGCGTCCAGCGCCAGCCCAGCTGCACGCCGGCCTCGTCGGTCCAGGCCTGGTCCTGCGGCTTCTGGCGGGCGTGGAAGGCGCGGATGCGGGCGGCGGCGAAGGCGATCGCGTCACGAACCTCTTGCGAGCACTCGGCCGCGCCGGCCTCGATCTCCTCGGCGGTGACGCGGATGGTGTCCTCGGTCAGCTCCACGCCGTCGAAGCGGCTGGTGAAGCTGAGCACGGCCTTCAGACCTTCGGCCTGCACGGCCTCCAGCACGTTGCGCGCCGCCGCATCGACATTCTCGGGCGCGCCCCGGCGCTCGTCGAGGAAGGCCTTGAAGGCGGCGGGGAAAGAAGGGTCGGCGGAATTGAAGCGGCGCATGGGGTCTAGATGCGGGTTTTTGTGTGGGGCGCAAGAGAAGAGTGAGGCGGAGGCTCACCTACTTGCCCCCACCTGACCGCTCCGCGGTCTGTCCGCCCCATAGGGGGCGGAGGCCGAAAATGCGCCGCTTCTTCCCCCCATGGGGAAGACGACCGCGAAGCGGTCCGTAGGGGGCAAGTGAGCGTGATACCACGCCAAATCACGGGGCCGGGGCCATCGCCCCCTACCGCTTCGCGTCCGCCGCCTCGAACAGCGCGACCTGGTCCGCCCGGGCCTTCCGGAAAGCGGGGCGATCGGTGATCCGGGTCACATAGGCCTCGGTCGCGGGGCGGTCGCCGAAGGCGCGGACGTCCGAGACCCGCAGCACGTCGGCCATCAGCAGGTCGGCGACGGTGAAGCGATCGGCCGCGAGCCAGTCGCGCTCGCCGAAGATCCGTTCGAGATGGTCGAGGCGCTGGTCCAGCCAGCCGGTCAGCTTGTTGTCCTTGTCGCCGCTGATCCCCAGGAACCACCACGGCACGCTGACCATCTCGATCGAGTTGAGGGCGGCGATCGTCCATTCCAGCGTTTCGGCCGCGCCGACCGGATCGGACGGCATCAGTCGGTCGCTCTTGTGGGCCAGGTACAGCAGCCCAGCGCCGCTTTCGAAGATCTTCACCGCCCCGTCGTCCAGGTACGGGACCTGGCCGAACGGCTGGCGGTCCAGATGATTGGTCGCCCGATCGTCGAACGGGATCGTGCGGACGTCGTAGTCGAGGCCCGCCTCCTCGCACGCCCATCTCAGCCGCAGATCGCGCACAAAGCCCCGGGGGCCTTCGGGGACCCAGTCCAGGGTCCAGATGGTCAGTCCGCTCATCGCGCCTTCACTCCGCCGCCGACGTCCGCGCCCCGCCGCCCAACCGCATCGCCGCCACGTAGACCGCCGCCGCGATCGCCGCGCCGACGAACCAGGCATAGTCGTAGAGCCCCGTCCACGGCGCGCCGATCCCCGCCGCCGCCGGCAGGCCGGCCGCCTTCAGGAAGCCCGGCAGGTTCGGGGCCACACCGATGATGAAGGCCCCGGCGGCCGCCAGGTTCCAGCCCTTGAAATAGGTGTAGCGCCCGGTGCGGTCGTACAGCGCCTCGACGTCCAGCCGGGCGCGGCGCAGCAGCCAGTAGTCGGCGATCAGGATGCCGGCCACCGGCCCCAGCAGGGCGCCGTAGCCGGTCAGCCAGACGAAGATATAGCCCTGCGTGCTCTCCAGCAGCTTCCACGGCATGATCAAGACGCCGATGCCGGCGGTGATCCAGCCGCCGATGCGATAGCTGATCCGCTTGGGCCACAGGGCCGAGAAGTCGTAGGCCGGGCCCACCAGGTTGGCGGCGATGTTGCAGGAGACGGTGTCCAGGCTGATGATCAGCAGGCCCACCAGCACCCCGATCCCGCCGATGTTGCCCGCCAGGGCGACCGGGTCCCAGACCGGCTTGCCGTAGATCAGCACCGTGGCCGAGGTGACGATGACGCTCATCGTCGCCAGCAGGGCCATGGGTCCGGGTAGCCCCACGGCCTGACCCACGATCTGGTCGCGCTGGCTGCGGGCGAAGCGGGTGAAGTCGGGGATGTTCAGGGCCAGGGTCGCCCAGTAGCCGGTCATGGCGGTGACGGCCGGGCCGAAGTCCTTCCAGAACCGGCCGGCCTTGGCGCCGCCGGCGTCGTAGGCGCTGGGCTCATGCAGGATCGGGCCGATGCCGCCGGCCTTGCTCAGCGCCCACCAGACCAGCAGGCCGCAGACCAGCAGCTTGACCGGCGCGGTCCAGGTCTCGAGCTTGCGCACGGTCTCCAGGCCCTTGGTGACGAACAGCAGCTGGATCGCCCAGAAGGCGGCGAACGACAGCAGCTGGCCGACGCCGATGCCG
The DNA here is from genome assembly GCF_056665975.1 of Caulobacter sp. 05T431. Taxonomy (NCBI): domain Bacteria; kingdom Pseudomonadati; phylum Pseudomonadota; class Alphaproteobacteria; order Caulobacterales; family Caulobacteraceae; genus Caulobacter; species Caulobacter sp. 05T431. Next base: position 62,983 of record NZ_JBFTKU010000010.1, read on the forward strand.
AGAACAGGGACCATCGGCCCGACCAGGCTCTTGCCGACCATCACGCCCAGCAGGGTCAGCAGCGCCCCGCCGCCGATCCAGGTCTGGATGCCGTACCAGCCGCAGGCGACGATGGCCCGGGCCAGGGCCGGGGCCCGCGCGCCGCGCCACCCGAACGAGGCCCGCGCCAGCACCGCATAGGGCACGCCCCACTTGGCCCCCGCATGGCCGATCAGCAGCATGGGGACCAGAACGATCACATTGCCCAGCAGCACGGCCCACACCGCTTGGGTCGCCGACATCCCCTGCTCGATCAGGCCCGCGGCCAGCATGTAGGCCGGCACGGCGATGACCATGCCCAGCCACAGGGCCGCATAGTGCCGCGCCTTCCAGGTGCGCTGGGCGGCCGTGGTCGGCGCCAGGTCCGGGTTCCAGAGGGTGTTGCCGGCTTGGTCGTTCATCTCGCCCCCGCGATGTGTGGAAGGCGGAGCATGGGTCAGCGAACGGGGGTCGTCACGGGGAAACTGATCGTCCGGGCGCCGCCGGTTGAATCGCCCTATTCGGAAGCTTCGCCTTCGAGGCTCCTGGGGGAGAGGCCATGAACGACTTCATCGATTCCGTCCGCAACGGCTTCACCGGCCTGCTGCGCTTCTCGGGCAGGGATTCGGCGCGGCGGTTCTGGCCCTATGTCGCCGTGGTGATGGCCCTGCTGTTCGTCGGCGCCGCCGCGACCATGGGGCCGATCATGGGCCAGTCGTTCGCGCGCATGCAGCAATTCGCGGTCGAGCATCCCGACCAGGCCACCGTCACCCAGGGGGCCGGCTCCTATTCGATCCAGATCCACGGCAATCACCCCGAACTCATGCCCGACATGACCCCGTTCTTCACGGTGATGCAGGTCGGGTGCGCCCTGGTTGTGGCGCTGCTGGCCGCGGCGGTGACCCGGCGGCTGCACGATCGCGGGCGGCGCGGCTGGTGGGGCCTGCCGCCCCTGATCTTCCTGACCGTCGGCCTGATCCTGTTCCCGCGCTTCTTCCAGAGCACGCTGACGGGCGAGACGACGGCGGAGTCGATGAAGATGTTCGGCCTGATCTTCGCCAACAACGTGCTCTATCTGGCGTCGCTGGGTGTGCTGATCCTGCTGCTGGCCGGCGCGAGCCAGGCCGGTGAGAACCGTTTCGGCCCGCCCGCGCCTTGAAGCCCGCCTAGCCTATCGCCGCATAGGCCCAGGTCGCCAGCCCGGCGCCGAACACCAGGACCATGGCGACGATGCCGACCCGGCCCCACTGGATGCAGGGGCCGGCGTGCCGGAGCTCGGCGGCTTCCGGCTTGTTGATGTCGCATTTTCTGAAGAACACGGAACGCGCACGCACACGGGTCGCGAACACGGCGTCAGCCATGGCGATCTCTCCCTAACGAGGCCCGCCTCTCTGTCGGAGGCGTACAGTCAGGGTTAACACGAAAACTCGCCTCGCGAGCGATTTTCGGCGCGGTTTCGGATCAAAATCGACTCGAAAAGCGCGTTTTCGTCGTCAAGAACTGACAAAAACGACGAAAACGCGTGATTTTTCGAGAAACGGCTATTTCACCCAATAGCTACTTCACAATGCCATCCACCGTCTGGCGGGTGACGGCGTGATAGAGCGGCCGGGTCTTGGCGTAGAGGCGCTTGGCGATCGGCTGGCCCCATGTGCCCTGCGCCATCAGGTCCTTGAACAGCGGGGCCACGAACTTGCGGCGGCCCTGGTCGGTCAGGAAGGCCTCCAGCGACGGCACGGCCGGGTCGTAGCGGTTGGCCACGGCCAGCTCCAGCCAGACGAAGCGGATCTCGCTATTGCCCTGGGCCGACAGGCCGAAGGCCTTGTCGAGGGCGGCCAGGCGCTCCTTCGACAGCGCGCGCGGCAGGCTGGCCACGAAGCGGGTGCGCTCGGGCGTGCTCCAGGCCTTCCACTTGGCCAGCGGGGCCGGGCCGCCCTTGGCGTAGGCGGCGGCCAGGGCGTCCACCGCCGGGAAGGCGGCCGACTTGATATGCACGGCGTTGGCGGGGAGCCCGACGTCGTACACCCACTTGTCGATGCCGATCTCGGCTTCCAGCTTGGGATCGCCCTTGATCAGGTTGGCGCGCAGGTCGGCGACGAAGCCGGCCGTGGTCTGCGACTGGAAGGCGTGGCGGGCGAAGTAGTCCTTCAGATAGGCGTCCCAGCGCTCGCGGCCGACGGCCTTCTCGATGGTGCGCAGGAAGGTCGCGCCCTTCTGGTAGGCGATGTCGGTCATGCCGTCGTCGGGATCGCGGCCGGTCAGGTCCAGGTGCAGGCGGGTGTCGGCGCCGGTCAGGCCGCCGGCGTCCTTGATGGCGTCCTGCAGGTCGCTCCAGCCCAGATCGGCCAGCATGTCGGCGCGCGCCTTGCCGTACAGCTTCTCCATGATCCGGTTCTCGAAATAGTCGGTGAAGCCCTCGTTCAGCCAGAAGTCCGACCAAGTGGCGTTGTTGACCAGGTTGCCCGACCACGAGTGGGCCAGTTCGTGGGCCACCAGGCTGACCAGCGAACGGTCGCCGGCGATGATGGTCGGGGTGGCGAAGGTCAGGCGCGGGTTCTCCATGCCGCCGAACGGGAACGACGGCGGCAGCACCAGCAGGTCGTAGCGGCCCCAGGCGTAGGGCCCGTAGAGGCTTTCGGCGGCCTCGACCATCTTCTCGACGTCGACCAGCTCGTAGGCGGTCTTCTTCATCACCGACGGCTCGGTATAGACACCGGTCCGCTGCCCCAGCGGCGTGAAGGCGATGTCGCCGATGGCGATGGCGATCAGGTACGAGGCGACCGGCTTGTCCATCTTGAACCGATAGGCGCGGCCGCCGGGCACGGGCTCGCCGTCCGGGGTCAGCATCTCGGCGCTCATCACCGCCTTAAGCCCCTCGGGGGCGACGATGCGGGCGGTCCAGGTCTGGCGGATGCCGGGGCTGTCCTGGGTGGGGATCCAGGTGCGGTTGAGGATCGCCTCGCCCTGGCTGAACAGGTAGGGCTTCTTCTTGCCGGCGGTCTGGGCCGGGGTCAGCCACTGCAGGGCCGCGCCGCCGGGGGCGCTGTCGTAACTGACCACGATGCGGCGGGCGCCGTTCAGCGTCACGGTCAGCGGCGCGCCCAGGTTCGGATCGGCCTTGCCCAGGGTCCACGGCAGGGCGGCGCCCTTGTCGTCGGTGACGCCGTGGATCACCAGGCCCTTGCTGTCCAGCACCACCTCTTTCGCGTCCGGCGCGGCGGCGATGTCGAGGGCGGCCGTGCCGGTTATCTTCTGGCCGGCGAAGTCTGCGGTCAGGTCCAGGTCCACGTGGGTGACCCGCGCCACCAGCGGCTGGGCGTAGGAGTGGATGTCGTGGGCTTCCGGCGTGGTCAGGATCGCCGGGATCGGCGGGTTGGTCCCTTGAGCGGTCTGGGCCAGGGCGGGCATAGCGGCTCCGCACAACAGGAGCGCCAGCAGCGCGGCGCGGGTGGTGGTCTTCAGGGTCATGGACGGGGGCTTCCGACTACGGACGGGCTTCAGCCAACCGTCTTAGACCCTGGCTCGCCCTCTCCTCAACCGCCCACCCTGCGGAAGGTTCAGAGATAATCCAACAGGCTGGTCCCGCCCGTGTTGACGCTGCCGTCCGGATTGAACAGCGAGGCCAGCTTGTCCGAGAGGTTCTGCATGGCGACCATCTTGTCGTAGAGGGCCGGGGTCCAGCCGGCGGCCTGGCGCTCCTCGTCGCTCATGGCCGCGTACTGGGTCAGCAGGTTCTTGCCGAAGGCCGAGCTGTCCTGGCCCTGGGTGCTCTTGTAGGCGCTGGAGACACTGTCGCGGTTGCGGGCCTTCACCTCGGCCGTCGCCTGGGCGATCTCGTGCTCGGAGAACTGGCCGCCCTTGTTCAGGGCCACGGCGGCCAGCGAGCGGTCGTCGAACTTGGAGAAGTCGATCGTCCCTTCGTCGGGCGAGGTGGCCGCCCCGTCCTCGGTCGCCRAGGCGTACTGTTTGTCCAGCACCGTGCGGACGTCGGAGGCCACGGCGTTGATGTCGCGCGTGCGGGGGCTGGCGACCACCCCGCCCAGGTCCTTCAGATAGGCCGCGACCGGGTCGTCCTCGATGCCGCTGGGGGCGACGCCCGGCTTGGCCTGGGCCTGCTTGAGGCCCTCGGTCAGGGCCGCCTTGTCCTTGGCCCACTGGCCCGACGCCTTCTCCTCGGGCCCGGCGGCCTCGAGATTGGCCAGGGCCGCCTTGTAGAGCCCAGCATAGTCGCCGGTCACCCGCATGGCCGAGGCCGAGGCCGACAGGGCCGCGTCGCGCGTGGCCTTCATCTGCAGGCTGGCGACCACCTGCTCCTCGATCGAGAACTTGCCGCCCCGGTTGCTGGCGATGGCGTAGAGCGTGCGGCGGTCCAGGCCCGAGACGTCGATCGTCGCCTTGCCGTCCTTCAGGGCGCTGGTCGCCTTGGCGCCGGCCAGCAGCTTGTCCAGGGCCGAGCGGGCGTCGGCCACCACCGCGTCGGTGGTGCGGTTGTCGGTCTGGGCCGCCAGGGCCGCCTGGGCCTCGGCCGACAGGGTGACGTTGACGCTGGAGGCGCTGGTCGAGCCGGCCGCCGCCGACTGGCCGTAGGCCGACGCCGCCGCGCCCGAGGTGGTCGACGTCGTCGTGGCGGTGTTGAGCAGGGCGTAGGAAGTCGACCCGTAGCCGGTGACGCTGCTGACCATGGCGGACCTCGCTGGCCGCCGCGAAAATCACGAATCGCGACGGCGTGGAAACACGCCGCAACCAAGCCGCATCATGGTTAATCGCGCATTAACCATGATGCCTCGGATCCGTCACACCGGGGCGCCGACCAGGGCGACCGGGACGATGTCGGTGAAGTTGACGACGTCGCCCATCACCTCGGCCGCGCGCGCACCGCCCAGGGCGCCCGCCATGGCCTCKGGACTGTCGAAGGTCAGGTGGACGATCAGCACGAAGGGCGCAGGGCCACCGTCGGGCGCCGACAGGCCCTTGATCACCTGCACGCCCTTGAGCGCGTCGCCGAAGGCGTCCTTCACCAGCGGGATGTGGGTGGCGTGGTAATAGGCCTCGTCGAACTTCGCGCCGGCCTTGGCGGGATAGAGCACGCTGAAGATGACCATGGTCGGCTCCCTGTGTCGGCGTCGCTGCTCGCGCCGTTCGGGGAAGTTAAGCACGCGAACCGGGCCGCGCCACGGTTGCCGCGACGGCGCCCGCGCCTCAGGCCTTGATGTAGACGAAGGCGCGCAGCCCCGAGGCCAGGGTCACCTCGACCCGCTTGTAGTCCGAGACCTCGTAGGTGTCGGCGGCCGCCAGTTCCTCGGCGGTGATCTCGAAGACCATGCCCTCGACCGTGTCGGCCGGATCGCCGCTGGCCGCGACGATGGGATGGTGGTCGGCGCCGCTGGCGGCGATCACCGCCGGATCGGTGATCCGCACCATGGCGCGGCTGTAGCCCGGCAAGGCGTCAGCGGCGCCCGTCAGCAGGCGGCCGAAGGTCTCCAGCTGCACGCTCTCCAGCTGGAGCGTGCCGTAGGAGAACAGCCGGATGGGGTCCGGGGCGCTCATCGCGCCGACCAGAGGCTGCCGGCCGCCGCCTGCAGGTCGCCGGAGACGCCGCGCCGGGCCAGTGACAGGCCTTCCAACTCGACCTTGTCGGCCCGCAGCGTGCGGGGATGGATGGTGTAGCCCAACTGGTAGACGGCGCGGTCGGTCTTGGTGACGCCGTCCTCGATGAACACCGTCAGCACGCCCACCGGCACGCGGCCGGTCCTGGCCTTGCCGGCGTGCTTGCGCAGGCCGTTCTCGATCCAGGCGGCCTCGAGCCGCGGATTGCCGGTGGTCTCAACGCTGTCGGAGCGAAGCTCGGCGGGGAACCAGACGGTCTGGGTCTGGATGACCTGGCCCTCGTTGACCGAGGTCAGGCGCACCCTGGCGCCGTCGTCCTCGCGCTGGCCGGTCATCACGAAGGTCTGCTTGAGCGCGGCGGCGCGGGCCTCGGCCTGCCGCTCGCTGGCGGCGGCCGACCGTTCGCGGTCTTCACGGACGCGTTCGCGATGCGAATCCCAGAAGCTGAGGCCGGTGATCACCAAAGCCGCCACCGCCACGATCTCGGCCAGGGTCAGCCAGCGGATCGGCAGGCGCTTGGAAGGCGTCTCTTCGGTCAAGTTCGGCTCCGTCGGCGCGGCTTCGGAAGACKACCGTAAAGCGCGCGCGGCCTGGCGTGAAGGCGGTTAGGCCTTCGCGGGCTTGCGGCGGCGGGGAACGCGCACGACAGCCTCGCCGTCCATGATCAGGTCCTCGCCGACCAGGCCTTCACAGCGCAGGGTGACGCGGGCGCTGACCTCGTCGATGGCCGACACCGTGACACGCGCCGTCACCACGTCGCCGATGCGCACMGGCTTGTGGAAGGCCAGGGTCTGGGTCAGGTAGATCGAGCCCGCGCCCGGCAGGATGGTGCCGACCACGGCCGAGCCGAACGACGCCGACAGCAGGCCGTGGGCGATCCGCCCGCGATAGGCGGTCTTGGACGCGAAGCCCTCGTCCATATGCACGGGATTGAAGTCGTCCGACGCTTCGGCGAACAGGCCGATACGCGCTTCGGTGACGGGGACGCTCTTTTCGGCGACCATCCCGACCGCGAGTTCTTCAAGGATGTAGCCGCCGGAGGGGTGACGTTCGATCATGACGCGGCGTTAGCCGCGTTGGCGCGTCGTGGCCAGCAAAAATGCGCGGGAACCCGGTCGATCGCGACTTCTGCCTGCTGGCTACCGGCGTCGTCCGCCGCTAGCTCCCCCTCTCTCTTAGAGAGAGGGAGGGGCCCGCCGCGAAGCGGTGGGAGGGTGAGTGGTTACACTCTTTCAGAACGAAGCTCTGGCGAAGACAGTGCGGCGTTAGCGCCGTATCGATACTGGGCGTCGGGTATTCAACGGACTGGGATTTGCCTGACAGGGTGAAACCTCTCACCCTCCCACCGCCTGCGGCGGCGGGCCCCTCCCTCTCTCAATGAGAGAGGGTTTCCCTCCCCCTACTCCGCGTGCCCCGGCTTGCGCGGCGTGGCCCACGGCTCGGAGACGTCGGCCAGGATCACGTCCAGGCAGTCGACGCTGACCTTCAGGTCGCCGCCGCCCGCGAAGGTCAGCAGCACCGCGCCGCCGGGCGCTTCGCCGGGCTCGAAGGCCACCGACAGGAGCTCGACCACCGCGTTCTTGGCGTCGCGGCGCAGCTTGCGGGCCTGGACGCCGGTGACGTCGCCCAGCTGAAGGGCCGAGCGGATGCGTTCACCACCCTTTTTGGCGCCCTTCTCCCAGCGGAAGCGGTTGCAGGCCAGGGTCAGGGTGCGCGCCGAGGCGTCCCAGCGGATGTCGCCGATCTTGGCCACCGCGTCCTGCAGGGCGGCCGAGATCACCGCCAGGTCGTCGGCGTCTTGAGCCAGGAGCTTCAGCGCGGGGGCGTCAGTCATTGTCGATGGCGTCCTCGGGCTCGCCCTGGATGCGGCGCACCTGGGCCCCGCAGGCGCCCAGCTTCTCTTCCAGCCGCTCGAAGCCGCGGTCCAGGTGGTAGATCCGGCTGACCGTGGTCTCGCCGCGCGCCACCAGGCCGGCGATCACCAGGCTGACCGAGGCGCGCAGGTCGGTGGCCATGACCTCGGCGCCTTCCAGCCGCTCGACGCCGCGCACGCGGGCCTCGCCGCCCGACACCGAGATGTCGGCGCCCAGGCGCATCAGCTCGGGGGCGTGCATGAAGCGGTTCTCGAAGATGGTCTCGCGGATCCGGCTCTCGCCCTTGGCCGTGGTCATCAGGGCCATGAACTGGGCCTGCAGGTCGGTGGCGAAGCCCGGATAGGGCTGGGTCTCGACGTCCACGGCCTCCAGGCGCTGGCCGTTGCKACGGATGATCACCCCGTCCTCGGTGCGGACGACGCCGCAGCCGGCCTCTTCCAGCTTGACCAGCAGGCTGTCGATCAGCTCGGGGCGCGAGCGGGTCAGTTGGACCTCGCCGCCGGCCATGGCCGCGGCCACGGCGTAGGTGCCCATCTCGATCCGGTCGGGGATCACCGAGTGGGTGGCGCCGTGCAGCTTGGCTACGCCGGTGATGGTGATGGTCGGGGTCCCCGCCCCTTCCACCTTGGCGCCCATGGCGTTCAGGCAGATCTGCAGGTCCAGCAGCTCGGGTTCGCAGGCGGCGTTCTTGATCACCGTGACGCCGTCGGCCAGCACGGCGGCCAGCATGGCGTGCTCGGTGGCGCCCACCGAGACGAACGGGAACGCGATCTCGCCGCCCTTCAGGCCGCGCGGGGCCTGGGCGTAGACGTAGCCTTCGTGCAGGTCGATCTTGGCGCCCAGGGCCTCCAGGGCCTGCAGGTGCAGGTCAACAGGGCGCGCGCCGATGGTGCAGCCGCCGGGCAGCGAGACCTTGGCCTGGCCTGTGCGGGCGACCAGCGGGCCCAGCACGTTGAACGAGGCGCGCATCTGGCGCACCAGGTCATAGGGCGCGAAGCCGCTGGTGATCTCCGGCGCGTGCAGGATCGTTTCCGAACCGTCGGGGCCTTCACGCTCGTCGACGTGGGTCCCCAGACGGGTCAGCAGCTTGCCCAGGAACTTGGTGTCGGCCAGGCGCGGCATGTTGGTCAGACGCAGCGGCTGATCGGTCAGCAGGCTGGCCGCCATCAGCTTGATGGCCGAGTTCTTGGCGCCGCTCACCGGGATGATCCCGTTCAGCTGCGCGCCGCCGGTGATGGCGATGCGATCCAATGAAAGTCCCTCGTCGCGCGGCCTTCGGAGGGGTGTCGCCGCGCGGTCACATGTGAAAGGGCGGTTCTACTGGTTGCAAGGGCTCGCGCAAGGGGCTGCACGGATTCCTCAAGCTTCCTCCTCAGTCGGAAGAGGATTCGTCGTCCGAACGGGGTGATTCCGGCTTGGCGGCGGCCGCKGGGGCCGCCTTCCTGCGGCGGAGATTGGTTCGCAGCGCCTGGGCCAGCCTAGCTTCTCGCTCGGCTTTTTCGTTACTGGGCTTGGGGTTCTGGCTCATGTTTCCACAGGTGAAATCGCTGCGACGATCGGTCAAGACGATTTTGGCTTTGCCAACCGCGTTTGGTTCGCTATACGCCCMCTCCTCGTCGCCGCCGTAGCTCAGTGGTAGAGCGCATCCTTGGTAAGGCTGAGGTCGGCAGTTCAATCCTGCCCGGCGGCACCATCGGGGCCCGAACCTTCCGGTTCGGGCCCCGACCAGTTTCCAGACATCGTCATCGACAAGCCCGGCCTCGCGGTCAGGCGCGCAGTTTCGACAGGTAGTCGAAGCTGATCCCCACCGACTCCAGCCGCGAATGGGCGAAGGGCGGTTCCTGCTCGACGAAGAAGTCGCGCACGCCGGCCGCGTGGGCGGCGGGCAGCAGGCGCGGCCAGTCGATCTTGCCGCTTCCCACCTCGGTCGGGTTCTGGGCGAAGACGAAGTTGGGCTTGGTCGACGCCTTGATGTCCTTGACGTGCATGGCCACGAACCGGCCCGGGTGGGCCTTCAGCAGGGCGAACGGGTCCTGGCCGGCCGCGGCCACCCAGCCGGCGTCCATCTCGAAGCTGACCAGGGCGGGGTCGGTGTTGGCCAGCAGGACCTCGTAGCCGTTGCGCGCGCCGGGCTTGCCGCCCGCCAACGGCGAGAACTCGGCGTTGTGGTTGTGGTAGGCCAGCTTAAGGCCCAGCGTCTTCAGCACCGCGCCCTTGGCGTTCAGGAAGTCGGCGTTGAACTTCCAGTCGTCGGCGGTCATCGCCCCGCCGATCCGGCCCAGCACCTGGCCGAACGCCTCGCCGGCCTTGGGTTTCAGGTCGAAGCGCTCGGGCGTGTAGAAGATCGGCATGACGATCATCCGCACGCCCAGCACATGCGCCTCGTCGGCCAGGCGCGACAGGTCGCCGTCCAGGCTGGCCTCGCCGGCCCGGGACTGGACCTGGACGTGGGCGCTGGGCGTGGACAGGCCGACGGCGTCCATGGCCGCCCGCAGTTGCGCCGGCGTGCGGCCCGCATAGCCGGCCAGCTCGATGCTCTTGAAGCCGATGGCGGCGACGGCCTTGAGCGTGCCCTCCAGGTCGGCCTGGGCCTGGTCGGCCAGGGTGTAGAGCTGCAGCCCGATCGGCAGGCCGGTGCGGGCGAAGAACGGCTGGTCCGCCGCCTGGCCGGCCCGGGCCGCGCCCAGTCCMATGAGGCCGGCGGCCCCGGCCACCATCATCGCGCGCCTGGAAAGATCCATCGTCCCCGCCCCTCATGTTGTGTCGTCGCCATAAAGGCATCGGCGGCCGTCGAGGTCGATAGGGCCCTACGGCCGCGTTTCGATAACGACGTTCTTCCCGGGATTGCCCCGACCGGCCTTTCGCGTTAGGTTTTCAGAAAATGGGATTTGATCTCATTTTATGGGAGAGATCGACAAGCGCGACCGGCCACCCCAAAAGGCCGGCGACGTCGTTCCACGGGAACAAGAAGCGGGCGTCAGCCCGGTCAGGGAGGAAATCATGGTGCGCATTCACGCGGCTCGTCTGGTCTCAGGCTGCTCGCTGGCGGTTCTCGCCTCGGTCGCCCTGCTCGCCCCGGCCCACGCCCAGGACACGGCGCAGGCCACGCCGCCGCCCAGCGGCGACACGGTCGAGGAGGTGGTGGTCACCGGCTTCCGCGCCAGCCTGACCAGCGCCATCAACACCAAGCGGGTCTCCAACAACATCGTCGACGTCATCAAGGCCGACGACATGGCCAGCTTCCCCGACGCGAACCTGGCCGAGTCGATCCAGCGCATCCCGGGCGTGTCGATCACCCGCGACGGCGGCGAGGGCCGCAACATCACCGTGCGCGGCCTGGGCGGCGACTTCGTCCGCACCACCCTGAACGGCATCGAGGCCTATTCGGCCACCACTGGCTCGACCCTGGGCGTGGTGGCCGGCATCAACCGCTCGCGCGGCTTCGACTTCTCGACCTTCGCCTCGGAGCTGTTCAACAGCGTCACCGTCAGCAAGTCGCAGTCGGCCGAGATGGACGAGGGCTCGCTGGCCGCCACGGTCGACCTGCAGACCGGACGTCCGTTCGACAAGAAGGGCTTCCGCGCCGCCGCCTCGGCCCAGGCCGCCTACTACGACAACAACAAGACCACGGCCCCGCGCTTCGCCGGCCTGATCAGCGACACCTGGGGCGATTTCGGGGCCCTGTTCTCGCTGGCCTACAACGAGCGCAAGCAGATGGAGGAGGGCTACAGCGACACCTCCCAGTCCGACTATTCGGACGCCAACAACGGCTTCTGCGGCACGGCGGTGGACATCGCCAGCCAGCCCGGCAGCCAGGTGGTCAACACCCCCATCCCGTACGTGAACCCTCTGTCGGGTTCGGGCAATCGTCCGGCCGGCCAGTGCTTCTCGGGCCTGCCGTCCGACCCGACGGCCTACGCGGCGATCAACCAGCCCAACGTGTTCCTGCCGCGCAATCCGGGCCTGGGCCGGTTCCAACTGGACCAGAAGCGCCTGGGCATGACCGGCGCCCTGCAATGGCGGCCCAGCGACCGGACCGAGGTCATCCTGGACCTGGTCTATTCCAAGTTCGACCAGGACCGCACCGACTACGCCCTGTCGAACGCCTCGCTGAACCGCAACGTCAACGGCGCCACGGCGGCCTTCCCGCTGTTCGCCGGCCGGGTCGACGCCCAGATCATGGACGTCCACGTGCTGCCGACCGGCCAGGTCGACTACATGAAGATCAACAATGTCGACATCAAGCACATCGAGGAAAAGAGCGTCACCACCACCGAGACGCACCAGATCGGCCTGACGCTGAGGCACGACTTCACCGACCGGTTTAGCGCCGACGCCAAGCTCGGCCACTCCGGGTCGGACTTCAAGCAGCCCTGGGACGTGCTGATGTCCTACGACGGCTTCAACAAGCCGGGCTATGTCTGGGATTCCCGCCAGGACGCGCGTCGCCCGTTCATCGACTACGGCTACGACGTCACCAACCCGGCCAACGTCACCTTCACCAACGCCGGCACGGGCCTGACCCCCGACATCCGCGTGGTCAAGGCGTCGGTGTTCAACACGCTGTGGACCGGCGAGGCGAACGCCAAGTTCCGCCTGAACGACGTCTTCACCGTCAAGGGCGGCGTGGCGCTGAAGTCGTTCGACTTCCAGACCAAGCAGACCCAGCGCCTGTACGGCAACAACGGCCCGACCGGCGTGACGGCCACCGGCACCATCCCGTTCAACTTCACCCAGTTCGCCGCCGACTTCCCCGGCTCGGCCCCGCTCAGCGAAACGATCACCGGCTTCGGCAAGCAACTGAACCTGCCGGCCGGCTCGGTGACCAGCTGGGTGGTGCCGGACGTCTCGGCCTACATCGACAAGCTGGGCCTGCTCTGCAATTGCGCCAACAAGTACGGCGACTTCACCCTGGCCATCAATTCGGCCCTGGGCAACAACCGCGCGGTCCAGGAAACCGACACCGCCGCCTACCTGCAGACCGACTTCGACACCGAGGTCCTGAACGGCCATCGCCTGCGCGGCAATGTCGGCGTCCGCTACGTGAAGACCGACCTGGACGCCACGGGCTACACCTCGCTGACCTCGCAGGTCACGGTCAACAACAAATACAGCGACTGGCTGCCCTCGCTGAACGTCGCCTTCGACCTGCGCGAGAACCTGGTCGCCCGCTTCGCCGCGGCTCGGGTGATGGCCCGTCCCAGCTTCGGCAACCTGACGCCGGGCGGCTCGGTCAACACCACCTTCGGCGCCCAGACGGCCACGATCGGCAACCCGTTCCTGGATCCGTATCGCGCCAAGAACTACGACGTCAGCCTGGAATGGTACCCCGACCAGGGCGCGATCCTGTCGGCCACGGTCTTCGACAAGGAGATCGAGAGCTCGATCCAGACCATCGCCACCACCGAGCCCTACGGCAACACCGGCCTGCCGCTGGCCCTGCTGCCGGCCGGCCAGGACGCCTCGACGCCGTACCTGGTCACCCGCTCGCGCAACACCCAGGGCGGCTACATCCGCGGGATCGAGCTGAACTACCAGCAGTCGTTCAAGTTCCTGCCCGCGCCCTTCGACAATCTGGGCACGATGCTGAACTACACCTACGTGGACAGCTCGGTGCTCTACTACCTGTCGTCCGGCACGGCCACGACGCCGGCGACCCAGATCCACGACCAGTTCCTGAACGTCTCGCCGCACTCGGTGAACGCCACGCTGTACTACGAGGACAGCAAGCTCTCGGCCCGCGTCTCGGTGGCCTATCGCGACGAGTACCTGACCGCCCTGCCCTTCAAGTCGGAAGTGCCCGACGCCAACGGCAGCTATGCGACGACCAACATCGACGCCTCGGCGTCCTACAAGCTGACCGACCACTTCAAGCTGACCTTCGACGCCCTGAACCTGACCAACCAGGAGGCCGACCAGTGGAGCGGCAAGGTGCGTCGCTCGCAGCGCGTGTTCAGCACCACCGGCCGCCAGTTCTTCTTCGGCGCGTCCTACACCTTCTGAGTGACGGGCCGCCCCCAAAGGGCGCCCCCAAAGGGCGCTCCAAGGGGCGGCCCCGCGACGACCGCTTCCAGTGACCCCGGAGTACGCATGACGGCGAAGACGGTGATGTTGGCGCTGGCCCTGCTGACGATCGGCGGGACAGGCGTCTCGGCCCGGCCGGCGCCCGCCGCGCCCGAGGCCGTCAAGCCGGCGACGCTGGCCCTCCCCGACATGCCGCTGCACGATCCCTGGATCGTGGCCGACGCCAAGGCCGGCCTCTATCGGCTCTACACGTCCAACATCCCGGCCGTCAGCGGGACGCCGGGTCTCGGCACGATGATGTACACCAGCCGCGACCTGAAGGCCTGGAGCCCGGCCAAGGCGGTGTTCGTCGCGCCGACCGATCAATGGTTCAAGGACGGCGCCTGGGCGCCCGAGGTCCACAAATGGCGCGGCCGCTGGTGGCTGTTCACCACCTTCCACGACGAGGCCGCCGCCCTGTCGCCGATCGACAAGCGCAAGCCCTATCGCCGGGGCACGGTGCTGGCCGTGGCCGACCGGCCGGAGGGTCCGTTCAGGCTGGTCCGGGGCGGGGAACCTGTCGCGCCCAAGAGCCTGATGACCCTGGACGGCACGCTGCACGTCGACGCCGCCGGCAAGCCCTGGTTCGTCTACGCCCACGAGTGGCTGCAGGCCACCGACGGGACGATCGAGGCCCTGCCCCTGACCGACGACCTGGCCGCCAAGGGTCCGTCGACGGTGCTGTTCAAGGCCAGCGACGCGCCCTGGGCCAAGGGCCAGAAACAGGCGGCCGGCGACACGGTGTTCGTCACCGACGGCCCCGAACTGTTCCGCACCAGGACGGGCGTCCTGCTGATGCTGTGGTCCAGCTACGACGCCAAGGGCTATGTCCAGTCCCAGGCCCGGTCCAAGAGCGGGACCCTGGCCGGGCCGTGGGAGCAGCTGGAGCCCCTGGTCCGCTACGACAGCGGCCACGGCATGCTGTTCAGGCGCTTCGACGGCCAGCTGATGATGGTGGTCCACCGCCCGTTMAAGAACGCCCGCGGCAAGCTCTACGAGATGCGCGACGCGGGGGATCACCTTGAAATCGTCCGTGAGCGGATCGATCTGGACGGCGATCCCGTGGAGCGGGTGGGCGGGCCGTGACGAGTTCACCTCCCTATCTCCGTCATCCTCGGACTTGTTCCGAGGACCCCTAGGTCCGCCGCGCTGACATCGAATGTGGGACCGCGTGCTCGCCGCTCCCTGGATCGACCTTCACCTCGGTTGAAACAGGGGTCCTCGGAACAAGTCCGAGGATGACGGAGGGGGCGATCGACGGGCCCAGGAACCTAGTTGCTTCACGCCCAGGAGCCCGCCTTGCTCAAGACCCTCCTCCTCGCCGCCACGGCCCTGACCCTGGCGACCGCCGCCCAGGCCGCCGACCGCGTCACCACGCCGCTGCCCAACGGCTGGCGTTTCGTGCAGGGCGATCCCGAGGGGGCCGAGACCATCGGCCTCGACGACTCCAAGTGGGCCGCGGTCAGCGTCCCGCACGACTGGGCCATCGTCGGGCCGTTCGACGTGAACGCCCGGGCGGGCGGGGCCGGCGGCTTCCTGCCCACGGGCGTGGCCTGGTACCGCAAGACGCTGGACGTCAGATCCGCTCCCAGCCGCCGGGTGTTCGTCGAGCTGGACCAGGTGATGGAGCGCAGCGGCGTCTGGATCAACGGCCACCACCTGGGCCATCGCCCCAGCGGCTATGTGGGCCTGCGCTACGACGTCACCGACTTCCTGCGCGCCGACGGCCCGAACGTGTTGGCGGTGCGGGCCGACACCTCGTTCGCGCCATCCTCGCGCTGGTACGCCGGCTCGGGGATCCTCGGAAAGGTCCGGCTGATCGAGACCGGCGAGGTGCACATCGAACAAGGCGGCATCTTCGTCAGCACGCCGACGATTTCCACGGACAAGGCGGTCGCCAAGGTCGCGGTCGACGTCACCAACGGCGGGGCGGCCGACGCCAAGGCGGGGCTGGAGATCGTCGTCACCGATCCGGACGGCAACGTCGTGGCCAAGCGCGCCGTCGCGTCCGAGGCGGTCGGCGTCGCCCGCACCGAGACCCTGGCCGCCGAGATCGACCTGCCCTCGCCCCGCCTATGGGACCTGGCCAGCCCGAACCTCTACCGCGCCACGGTCCGGGTGATCGGCGCCGACGGCCAGGTCGGCGACAGCGAGACCGTGCCGTTCGGCGTCCGCACCGCCGAGTTCAAGGCCGACACCGGCTTCTGGCTCAATGGCCGGAACATCAAGCTGAAAGGCGTGGCCGTGCACGCCGACGGCGGGGCCCTGGGCGGCGCCGTGCCCCTGGCCGTCTGGCGCCAGCGGTTCACGGCGCTGAAGGCCCTGGGCGTCAACGCCCTGCGCACGGCCCACAACCCGCCCTCGCCCCAGGTCCTGGACCTGGCCGACCAGATGGGTTTCGTGGTCATGGACGAGTTGTTCGACCAGTGGAACGTCGCCAAGACGCCGGGCGACTACCACCTGTTCTTCAGCGACTGGTCCAAGCGCGACGCCCGCGACATGCTGCGCCGCGACCGCAATCACCCCAGCGTKGTGATCTGGAGCGCGGGCAACGAAATCCACGACACCGCCTATCCGGTCCAAGCGAAGGCGGCGCTGAAGAGCCTGCTTGACGTGATGCACGCCACCGACCCGACCCGGCCGGTGACCATGGGCCTATTCCGGCCCAACGTGACCGGCGACTACGACAACGGCCTGGCCGACATGCTGGACGTGGTCGGCCAGAACTACCGCGAGAACGAGCTGACCGCCGCCCACGAGGCCAAGCCGACGCGCAAGATCATCGGGACCGAGAACAGCCATGCGCGCGGCTCGTGGATCGCCGTGCGCGACTACGCGCCCTATGCCGGCATGTTCCTGTGGACCGGGGTCGACTATCTGGGCGAGGCCGACCGCAGCGGCTGGCCCAATATCGGCAGCCCCGCCGGCCTGATCGACCGCACCGGAGCGCTGAAGGTCTCGGGCCTGCAGCGGGCCGGCTGGTGGTCCGAGACACCGGTGATCCACGTGGCGCGCAACGCCGCCCCGGCCGCCCCGCCGCCGCCGAACGACGGCGCGGGCCCGGCCCCCGCCCTGCCGACCATGATCGCCGTCGCCACGCCCCGGCCGAAGATCGACATCGCCGACGACTGGACCCCGGCCGACCTGTCGCCGCATCCCGAAACCATCGAGGTCTACAGCAACTGCCCGTCGGTGGAGGTGTCGCTGAACGGCAAGGCCCTGGGCGCCAAGCCCCTGCCCGCCGACGGCTCGCCCCGCCAGTGGGCGGTGACCTTCGCGCCGGGCGAGGTGACGGCCAGTTGCGGCGCTTCAGGTCCGCGCGACGTGCTGCGCACCGCCGGCAAGCCGGCCCGCATCGTATTGACCACCGACGACAAGGCCGTGGGCTCGACCTTCGACGACCTGGCCATCGTCCGCGCCCAGGTGATGGACGCCAAGGGCGTCGTCGTGCCGTCGCCGGACGCGACGATCACCTTCGCCGTCAGCGGATCGGGCCGCTTCGTCGCCGCCGACAACGCCGCCCCGACCGACCACACCCCGTTCGCCTCGCCCACCCGCCAGGCCTGGCGCGGCAAGGCCACGGCCTTCGTGCGCGGGTCAGGCGCCGGCGGCCTCGTGACGGTCCAGGCCAGCGCGCCGGGGCTGAAACCGGCCACGCTGACCCTGCCGGTGCATCCTTGATCGAATCCCATAGCTTCCACTTCAACACCGTCATCCCGGGCCTCGTGCCCGGGACCCCTGGTTCAGCTGAACTGTGAGACACAAGCGGTTCGCCAGCGAACCGCCCCTCCCGCACCTGCGGGGGACAGAGGGGTCCCGGGCACGAGGCCCGGGATGACGGTGTTGAAGAGACGAACCCGATCACATTCCATTTTACGGGACTCAATCTCGAAATATGAAATGCATTGCCTCCCCATCCTTCGGCCGATATTTCTGGGACCAACGCAGCGCGACGCAGATCGCTAGAGGGAGGCCGCGCCTTTGATGTTGCACAGACGCGCCCTCCTGGCCGCCCTGGCCGTCGTGCCGAGCGCGGGCTGGGCGGCGGAGCCGGTGACATCGATGCAGAGCTGGGCCTTCGACTTCGGCGACGACAAGGCGGTCGCCCCCGGCCATGTCCGCGTGGCGCACGACGCCGCCTACGCCCCCGCGGTCGGCCACGGCTTCGAACCTTCCCCGGCGGGAGGCCCGTTCCTGTTCTCACTGGCCGTGCCCGAGGGCGACTATCGGGTGGTCGTGGAGCTGGGCGGCAAGGCCGCGTCCGACACCACGGTCAAGGCCGAGTCCCGCCGCCTGATGGCCGAGCGGATCGTCGCCAGGCCCGGCAAGACCGTGACGGTCGAGTTCGTGGTCGACGTCCGCACCGCCGCCCTCGCCGCCCCGCCGCACAACGCTCCCGGGGGCGTGCGCGTGCTGCTCAATCCGCGCGAGGAAGGCTCGTACGACTGGGACGACAAGCTGACCCTGGAGTTCTGCGGACCCGCCCCGGCCGTGCGCCGCCTGCGGGTCGAGCCCGTCACCGTGCCGGTGGTGTTCCTGGCCGGCGACTCCACCGTCACCGACCAGCGCTTCGAGCCCGGCGCCAGCTGGGGCCAGATGCTGCCCCGGTTCTTCAAGCCCGACATCGCCGTGGCCAACCACGCCGAGTCTGGCGAGACGCTGAAGTCGTTTCTGTTCGAGCACCGGCTGGACAAGCTGCTGAGCCGGGTGAAGCCGGGCGACTGGCTGCTGATCCAGTTCGGCCACAACGACCAGAAGGCCAACTGGCCCCAGACCTACGCCGAGGCGGCCACCACCTATCGTGACTACCTGAAAGCCTATATCGGCGAGGCCCGCCGGCGCGGGGCCAAGCCGGTGCTGGTGACCTCGATGCACCGCCGCAAGTTCGACGCGGCCGGCAGGATCGTGAACACCCACGGCGACTATCCGCAAGCCGTGCGCGAGGTCGGCCGCGAGACCGGCGTGCCGGTGATCGACCTGCTGACCATGAGCGCGGCCTTCTACGAGGCGCTCGGTCCGACGGACGCCTGGAAGGCGTTCGGCGACGGCGGCAAGGACGCGACCCACCACAACAACTACGGCGCCTATGTGCTGGCCGAATGCGTGGTGGCGGGAATCCGCGCCCAGGTTCCGGACCTGGCAGCGCACCTGCTGGACGGCCTGGCGCCGTTCGACCCGGCCAAGCCGCCGTCGCCCGATACGTTCGTCCTGGCCCCCAGCGCCGCCCACAGTACGGAGGCACCCCGTGGAAACTGATCGTCGCTCGCTGCTGGGCCTGGGCGCCCTGGCCGTCGCCGCGCCTGGCCTGGCCCGCGCCCAGGCCGCGCCCCCGGTCGCGCTCCCGGCCAACATCGAGGTCATGGATCTCTGGCCCGGCAAGCCGCCCGGCGGAGAGAAGGTCACGGTCACCGAGCAGGTGATCCTGCGCAAGCCCGGCGGCGATCCCAACGACACGGCCTATCTGAACGTCACCAAGCCCTGGCTGATGATGCGCCGGCCGGCCAGGCCGAACGGCGCGGCGATCCTGATGATCCCTGGCGGCGGCTATATCCGCGTGGCGGTCGGCAAGGCCGGCGGGCCGATCGACGCCTGGATCGGCGACCAGGGCGTCACCGCCTTCGTCATGGACTACCGCCTGCCCGCCGACGGCTGGGCGGCGGGACCGGACGTGTCGCTGCAGGACGCCCAGCGCGCCATCCGCCTGATCCGGGCCAACGCCGGCAAGTGGGGCCTGGACCCCGAGCGGATCGCCGTGACCGGCTTCTCGGCCGGCGGCCACGTCGCCGCGCGGCTGGCCACCCAGTTCGGCCGCGAGACCTACGCTCCCGTCGACGCCGCCGACAAGCTGTCGACCCGGCCCAACGCCGCGGGCCTGTTCTATCCGGTGGTCACCATGACCGCGCCCCACGCCCACGGCAGCTCGCTGAAGTCGCTGCTGGGCGCGGCCCCGACCGACGCCCAGCGCCTGGCGGTCTCGGCCGAGCACGGCGTTCCCGCCGACGCCCCGCCGACCTTCATCGCCGCCGCGGCCGACGACAAGGTCGTGCCGATGGAGAACAGCCTGATGATGTTCCAGGCCCTGCGGGCCCAGAAGATCGCCAGCGAGCTGCACGTCTTCGAATCCGGCGGCCACGGCTTCGGGCTGAACGGTCCCGGCGGCGTCGCCATGCCCTGGCCCGCCCTGCTGAGCGCCTTCCTCAAGCGGCACGGCCTCTACGCATGAGCCGCGCGCCGTTCGACGTCCGCGACTTCGGGGCGGTCGGTGACGGCGCGACCCTGGACACGGACGCGATCAACGCGGCGATCGCCGTGGCCCATGCCGTGGGCGGCGGCGAGGTGGTGCTGCCGGCCGGACGCTGGCTGTCGTTCTCGATCCGGCTGCTGAGCGGCGTCATCCTGCGGTTGGACGAAGGCTGCGTGCTGGAGGCCGCCGACCCGGCGCGGCATGCCGGCGCCTACGACCCGGCCGAGCCCAATCCGTTCGACCTCTACCAGGACTTCGGCCACAGCCATTGGCATAACAGCCTGATCTGGGCGGACGACGTCCAGGACGTGGCTGTCGTCGGCCCCGGGATGATCGACGGCGTCGGCATGACCCGCGAAGGCCCCGGCTCGCGCTGGACGCTGCAGGCCGGCGAATTCCCGGTCAGCATGGCCAACCTGTCGGCGGAAGAGATGGCGATCCTGGTCCCGGACCTGGAGGCCATGGCCGGCCAGGGCAACAAGGCCATCGCCCTGAAGAACGCCCGTCGCGCACGCCTGGAAGGCTTCACCATCTGGCGCGGCGGCCACTTCGCGGTGCTGGCCACCGGCTGCGACCACCTGACGATCCGGGGCCTGCGGATCGACACCAACCGCGACGGCCTGGACATCGACTGCTGCCGCGACGTGGTCATCGCCGACTGCCGGGTCAACACGCCCAACGACGACGCCATCGTGCTGAAGAGCTCGTTCGCTCTGGGCGAGGTCCGGGCCACTGAGCGGGTCGAGATCACCGGCTGCCATGTCAGCGGCTTCGACCTGGGGACGATGCTGGACGGGACCCAGGGCCGCACCCAGCAGCTGGCGCCGGACCAGGACCGCGTGACGGGCCGGATCAAGCTGGGCACCGAGTCCAACGGCGGCTTCCGCGAGATCACGATCAGCGACTGCGTCTTCACCCGCTCGCGCGGCCTGGCCCTGGAGACCGTCGACGGCGGTGTGATCGAGGACGTGACGATCCGTGACATCGTCCTGCGCGAGGTGACCACCGCCCCGCTGTTCCTGCGGCTGGGCGACCGGGGCCGCGGCCCCGAGGGCACGACGCGCGGCGCCATCCGGCGGGTCAGGGTCAGCAACCTGACGGCCTGGGACATCCTGCCTAACTACGCCGCCACGATCGCCGGCCTGGAGGGTCATCCGATCCAGGATGTGGCCCTGACAGACGTCCGCCTGGTCTATGCCGGCGGCGGCCAGGCCGAGTGGTCCACACGGCGGCCGGGCGACATGGCCCAGGCCTATCCCGAACCCAGCATGTTCGGCCCCACCCCGGCCCACGGCCTGTGGGCGCGCCACATCGAGGGGCTGAGGCTGGACAATGTGCGCATCGAGACCCTGACACCCGACCCGCGTCCGCCCGTCCTGCTGCAGGCCGTCCACGCCGCCCGCTTCGATCGCCTGGACCTGGGCGCCGCCCCCGGCGTGGCGCCGATCGTCGCCGAGGACGGCTCGGACTTCATCCTCGACGGAGACACGCCGTGAGACGCCGCGCCGTGCTAGGCGGGTTCGCCGCGTTGGCCGTCGGCCCTGCCCCCGGGCCCGCCCTCGCCGAGACGCCGCCGCGCCGCGGTCGCCGCCTGCACGCCGACAACTTCCACCACGGCCTGGACCTGTGGGCGCTGGAGGCCGAGAAGCCGGCCAAGGTGGGCGTCCGCGACGGCGTGCTGGACATTGAGACGCCCGCCGGCCTGACCCTGTGGTTCCGGCCCGAACTGGTCGGTCCGGTGCTGATCGAATACCAGGCCCAGGCGGTCTCGGCGGGCGGTCCGAACGACCGGGTCAGCGACCTGAACGCCTTCTGGATGGCCCGCGACGCGGCGGGCGGCAGTCCGCTCGCCACGCCCCGCACCGGCGCCTTCGCCGACTACGACACTCTAAAGACCTACTATGTGGGCCAGGGCGGCAACGGGAACACCTCGACGCGTTTCCGCCGCTACGTCGGCCGTCCCGGCGACCGGCCGCTGCTGCCCCAGCACGACCACGCGGCGGTCGACGAGATGCTGGTCGCCAACCGCTGGCAGACGGTGCGGCTGGTCGCCGACGGCGGGCGGATCCAGTACTGGAACGACGGCCGCAAGCTGTTCGAGCTGGACGACGCCCAGCCCTACACCCGCGGCTGGTTCGGCCTGCGCACCACCTGGAGCCACCTGCGGGTGCGCCGGTTCCGCGTCTACGCCCTGGCGCGTTAGGCGCCCCGCTCGAAAACGCCGACGACGGAACAAAGGAAAAGGGCCGCGCCATGCCGGCGCGGCCCTGAAGTCGTCCCTAGATCGTGGAGGGCGGAGGACGTCCCGGGCTCGACACCGGGACGCCGCCGCCAAGCGCAGTCCTAGAACTTCGCCGTCATGCCGACGAAGAAGCGGCGGCCGAAGTAGCCCAGTTCCGTCAGGCGGATGTCGCCGGCGGTCGAGCGTTCCTCTTCCTTGGTCAGGTTCTTGCCTTCGACGAAGAAGGACAGGCCCTGGATGTTCCAGAGGTCCGGCTTCCAGGTGATCTTGCCGTCCAGGTAGCCGGTCGAGTCGCGGTAGACCGGCTGGCCCGAGTTGTCGGCGGCCGAGATCAGGTACTTGGAGCGGTAGTTGTAGGCGACACGGGCGTTGAACGGACCCTTGTCGTACCACAGCGTCAGGTTGGCGCTGTCGGGCGACAGACCCGGGAACGGCAGGGGAGAGCCGTCCAGGATCGAGTACAGGCCCACGTCCGTGGCCTTCTGGTAGGTGTAGTTGGCGTCGACGCCGAAGCCCGAAAGCCAGCCCGGCAGGAAGGTGAAGGCGGTCTTGGCCGTGATTTCTACGCCCTTGATCTTGGCGCCGTCGCCGTTGACGTAGGTGTTGAAGTTGTACATCACGCCGTCGCCGTAGACGTCCCGCTTGCCCAGCAGGGTCCGCGACGAGACGTAGAACGACTTGATGTCCTTGTAGAACAGACCCACCGACACCTGGGTGTCCTGGTTCGGGTAGTATTCGAAGCTCAGGTCGTACTGGTTGGCGCGATACGGCTTCAGGTCCGGGTTGCCGGCGGTGCAGCTCGGCTCGTCGAACTCCCCATTGGCGTCGGGCGAAGCGTCGGTGGTGCAGGTCACCGACGGGAGCAGGAAGTCGAGACGCGGGCGGGCCATCAGCTGGGCGAAGCCGAAGCGCGTCGACAGCTTGTTCGGGATGAACCACAGGCCGGCGTTGAAGCTGGGCAGCCAGACCGTGTAGTCCTTCTGGTAGCTGCGCAGGCTGTTGGACAGGATGTAGGTCGTCGCCGTGCCGCCGTTGGTGGCCGCGTACGACTGCTGGCGGGTCGAGACGGCCTCGGCCGTCACCTTGGTCTCGACGCGACGCCAGCCGAAGTTGCCGTCCAGGTCGAACGAGCCGATCGGGACCGAATAGTCGAACTTGATGTACTGGGCGTTGGTCTCTTCCTGGATCCGGTAGGGGATCTGTTGATGCGCCTTGCCGTCATTGCCGACGGTGTTGATCATGTTGTTCAGGTTGAAGTGCGACGTGTCGAGGTTCTGCGAGATCACGTCGTAGTTCGGATACAGCCAGTTCGTCGGCATCGAGCCGCCGCCGAAGTAGAAGTTGGCCGGCAGCGGCGACATGCCGTTGGCGAAGACCTGGTTCGAGAAGGCGCGCGACCAGACTTCCGAAGAGCCCCAGTAGCCCGTGGTGTAGGTCGTGCCCAGCACCGGATTGGTCTGGTCGGGCGCGCCCACGGCGTTGTTGATCGTCGCCGTCGAGTTGACCGCGTTGCTGTAGATCACGGTGTCGTCGGTGGTCRCATACGGGTTGGCGCCGCCGTCCAGGATGAAGCCGCCGTAGCCGTAGCCCACCGTCTTGTAGTCGGTGACGCGGCCGCCGAACTCCAGCTTGTGGATGATCGGCAGGTGCGTGTCGTAGTCGAAGTCCAGCTTAAACTGCTTCTCTTCCTGGTTCACCAGCGACGGACGGTACTGGATCTGCCACTGGCGGATCGCCGAGGCGTCMGACGGGCTGTAGCCGCTGGCGAACTTGAAGGACGGCTCGCCGTTCCCGTCCAGGGTCACGGTCATGCCGGGGGTGTCGAAGCTGACGCTGGCGTTGTTGGTTTCCGTCTTGTTGTCGGTCTTGCCGCTCGACCCCATGAACTCGACCTGCAGCCGGTCGCCCTTATACCGACCGCCGAAGCTGAGATAGTCGCTGGTGGTCTTGAGGGAGAAGTCGCGAGCGCTGATGCCGAAGCCGAGGTTGCCGCCGGCGCTGGCGGTCACCAGGCAGTTGCCCAGGGTGTAGCCGGTGACGTTGTGGTTGGCGTCGACCTTGACCGAGCTGGCGGTCGTGTCGGTGGCCGAGCACGACGTGCCCACCAGATTGCGCAGACGGCTCACCGAGGTGAAGTCGGTGCCGTAGTTGATGTCGTTCAGCGTCTGCTTGCGTTCGTCGTAATTGTAGGTGACCCAGGCATCCAGGCGGTCGTTGAACCTGTACTGGGCCGTGAACTCCGACGAGATCCGCTTGTCGTTCCGATACCAGACGCCGTAGCGCGCCGTACGCGGCGCGTAGTCATACCATTGCGACTGACAGGCCGTGCGCAGGTTGGCCGACGAGATCGCCGTCGCGTCAGGCGTCACCAGGGCGCTACAGGCGGCCTGGCTGGTCACGTTCCGCGCCAAGTCGTTGATCTGGCCGCTGTAGGCGCTGTTGTAGTAGTCGACCGTTTTATTAGCCGAGTTGTCGAAGTCGGCGAAGCGGCCCCACGAGGTGTTGCGGACGAAGTCGCCGCGCGTATCCACGTCGTCGTAGGTGACGTTGGCCATCAGGCCCAGGCGGTCGTCCAAGAACTTGCCGGCGGCGATCACGTTGAACCGCGGCGCCCAGTCCTTCATCGTGTCCAGCTTCTGGGCCGAAGCGGTCATCGACACGGTCGGCTTGGCGAAGTCCAGCGGCTTGCGGGTGGTCACCGAGACCGTGCCGCCGACGCCGCCTTCGGTCATGTCGGCGGTGAAGCCCTTGAACACGTCGATCGACTGGACCAGTTCCGCCGCCAGTTCGCGGAAGTCGTTGGACCGGCCGCCGCCGCCGTAGACCTGCAGGTTGCCGGCGGTCGACAGCACGCTCATGCCGTTGATCTCGACGCGGTTCAGGTCCGGCTCGACGCCGCGGATCGAGACGGCGTTGCCTTCGCCGAAGTCACGGGCCAGCTGGACGCCGGTCACGCGGCCCAGGGCCTCGCCGATGTTCTTGTCGGGGAACTGGCCGATGTCCTCGGCGACGATGGAATCGGAGATCGTGCCGTTCCGCTTCTTGCGGTTCATGGCCGACTGGAGGCTGGCGCGGGTGCCGACGACGACGACTTCGTCGATCGTGGTGGCCTTCTCCTCGGTCGCGGCGGCCGGCTTGGCCTGGGCTTCGGCCTGACTCGCGCAGGCGATGCCCGCGGTCAGCGCCAGCAAGGACGCGGTGGCGACAGCCGCACGACGGCCGCGAGTGGATGCAAGCATTGGGTTCCCTCCCTCTAACCATGACCTGAGGTCTCCCGACGAAGACCCCGGACGCCTTACCGAGCCCTGCGGCGACCCTTGAACGGGCTGCTCGCAGCGCACGGCGGCGCATTTCTCATACAATAGGAATAGTTCCACATTCTGAGATGTCAACGCAATTTGTGGGAAGACAGAAGTTTGTTTCCATGGTGTAAGGCTGTTGCAACGCTCGCGAGGCGGCCCTGACGCCGACCCCGAAGCCGCGAAGAACGGCCGTCGCGAGTCTGGACTGGGGAAACCAAAGGGATTCGACGCATGAGTAAGCGTGGTGGGAACCGGGGCTCGCGGATCGCGGCGGCGGCTCTTCTTGGCGCGACGGCGCTGTCGTCCGTGGGCGGATCAGCGATCGCCGCGCCTCGCCGGATGGAGGCCCTCGACCGAGGCGTGGTCGCCGTGCCGGCGGTGGACGGCGGCGTGCTGGTCAGCTGGCGGCTGCTGGGCGACGACCCGGCCAAGATCGCCTTCAATCTCTATCGCGACGGGACGAAGCTGAACGCTTCCCCCCTGACCGGCCCGACCGACTTCGTCGACAAGACCGGCGGCCCGACCGCGACCTACACCGTCCGCGCCGTGATCGGCGGCAAGGAAGCCGCGCCCAGCGCCCCGGCCAAGGTCTGGGCCGAGGGCTATCTGAGTATCCCGCTGGACCCGCCGGCCGGCGGCGTCACCCCAGCGGGCGAGGCCTATTCGTACACCGCCAACGACGCCAGCATCGGCGACCTTGACGGCGACGGTCGCTACGAGATCGTCCTCAAGTGGGACCCGACCAACTCCAAGGACAACGCCTTCGGCGGCTATACGGGGAACGTCTTCCTCGACGCCTACACGCTGGAGGGCAAGCGCCTGTGGCGCATCGACCTGGGCCGCAACATCCGGGCCGGCGCGCACTACACCCAGTTCCAAGTCTATGACTACGACGGCGACGGCAAGGCCGAGATCGCCGTGCGCACCAGCGACGGCACGGTCGACGGGACCGGCAAGGTGCTGGGCGACGCCAAGGCCGACTGGCGCGAGGACGGCGGCGAACGGCCCCAGGCCGACCGCACGGGCGCCACGACCCTGCCGGACGGGACCAAGGTCGCCAAGGTGCAGGGCCGCATCCTCAAGGGGCCGGAATACCTGACGGTGTTCGAGGGCGCGACCGGCAAGGCCCTGGCCAGCGCCCCCTACTCGCCCCCGCGCGACCCGCGCACGGACGCGCCCAGCGTCGAGCAGATGACGCAGGTCTGGGGCGACGGCTACGGCAACCGCTCCGACCGCTTCCTGGCCGGCACCGCCTACCTGGACGGCCGGCTGCCCAGCATCGTCATGGGCCGCGGCTACTACGGCCGGTCCACGGTGGCGGCCTGGGATTTCCGGAACGGCAAGCTGACCCAGCGCTGGCTGTTCGACAGCGCCGCTCCTGGCAACGAAGCCTTCGGCGGCCAGGGCAACCACCAGCTCAGCGTCGCCGACGTCGACGGCGACGGCCGCGACGAGATCATCTACGGCTCGATGGCGGTGGACGACACCGGCAAGGGTCTGTGGAGCGCCCGCCTCTTCCACGGCGACACCATGCACGTGGGCGACCTGGACCCCACCCGTCCGGGCCTAGAGAAGTTCGGGGTGCACGAGGAGATGCGCAACAACGGCGGGATCGGCGCGGCCATGCTGGACGCGCGCACCGGCAAGGTCCTGTGGAGCACCCCGTCCGACAAGGACACCGGCCGAGGGCTGTCGGCCGACATCGACCCGCGCTTCCCGGGCGAGGAGGCCTGGGGCTCCAACCAGGACGCCCTCTACACCGCCCAGGGCAAGCCGATCGAAGGGGTCAAGCATCCGCGCCAGACCAACTTCGCCATCTGGTGGGACGGCGACGACCTGCGCGAATTGTTGGACAAGAACCAGATCAGCAAGTGGGACTGGAAGACCGGCGAGGCCAAGCCGTTGCTGACGGCCGAGGGCTTCACCTCCAACAACGGCACCAAGTCGACCCCGGCCCTGTCGGCCGACATCCTGGGCGACTGGCGCGAGGAGGTGATCTGGCGGGCCGAGGACAACAGGAGCCTGCGGATCTACGCCACGCCCTACGTCACCCAGCGCCGCCTGGTCACGCTGATGCACGACCCGCAGTACCGCGTGTCGATCGCCTGGCAGAACACCGCCTACAACCAGCCGCCGCACACCAGCTTCTATCTCGGCGAGGGCATGAAGGCCCCGCCGCGCGCCGACATCCGGACCAAGTGAGGTGACGCCGATGAAGACCGCCCTCCTCCTCCGCGCCGCGGCCGTGAGCCTGCTGCTCGCCGCCGCGCCCGCCGCCCTCGTCCCGGCCCTGGCCCCAGCTCAGGCCCAGGACCGGGTCACCGAGCCCCGCGCCGGCCTGCCTGAGGCCCCGCGCGAATGGATCGACAAGGACACCGGCCACCGGGTGATCCGCTTGTCGGACAAGCCCGGCAGCGGCAGCCTCTACTTCAACTACAACGGCTACACGCCCGACGGCCGATTCCTGGCGATCAGCACGCCCGACGGGATCTCGGTGGTCGACCTGAAGAGCCACGCCCTCAAGCCCGTCGTCGAGGGCAAGGTCCGGCTGCTGTTCGTCGGCCRCAAGACCGGCCAGATCTACTACCAGCGCATGGCCGAGGACGGCTCTGGCCAGGTCGAGGCGGTCGATCCGGCCACCAAGAAGGTCCGCGCGATCGCCAAGCTGGCCAAGGGCGTGGGCATCCAGACGATCAACGCCGACGAGACCCTGCTGGCCGGCGTGGCCGTGCGCACCGACGTGCCGGCGGTGCCCAACCTGGCCGACGCCCTCCCCAAGAACCCCGATGACGTGAAGAGCGCCGACGGCCGGGAGCTGTCCTACGCCGAGGGCCGCGAGGTGCAGCTCAACGCCCGCCTGGACAGCCGCATCCCGATGGAGATCTTCACGATCAACACCGCGACCGGCGAGCGCAAGGTCGTGCACCAGGCCACCGATTGGCTGAACCACCTGCAGTTCTCGCCCACCGATCCAGGCCTGCTGATGTTCTGCCACGAGGGTCCCTGGCACAAGGTCGACCGGCTGTGGCTGGTGCGCATCGACAAGGCCGGCGACACGCCCGTGAAGATCCACGCCCGGACCATGAACATGGAGATCGCCGGCCACGAGTGGTTCAGCGCCGACGGGAAGACCATCTGGTACGACTTGCAGACCCCGCGCGGCGAGGACTTCTGGGTGGCCGGCTACGAGATCGCCACCGGCAAGCGCACCTGGATGCACCTGGACCGCAACGCCTGGTCGGTGCACTTCAACACCTCGCCGGACGGCAAACTGTTCGCCGGCGACGGCGGCGACAGCGAGATGGTCGCCCACGCGCCCGACGGCAAATGGCTGTACCTGATGCGCCCCCGCGCGATCCCCGACGTCGCCGGCATCCACGCCCCGGGCTCCGAGACCCTGATCCAGCCGGGCGTGCTGGACACCGAGCGGCTGGTGAACATGCAGGGCCACGACTACAGGCTGGAGCCGAACGTCAACTTCACGCCCGACGCCAAGTGGATCGTGTTCCGCTCGAACATGCACGGGGCCAACCACGTGTACGCGGTGGAGGTCGCGAAGGCCGCGCAATAGGCCCTCCCAGGGCCGGAGGCTGGCGACTACCGCCCCTTCAACCGCGCGGCGATGAACGCATCCACCGCATCGGTATAGGCCCCGGGCGCCCCCAGCGTCCGGTTGATGTCGGCATGGGTCAGGGCTTGGGGCAGGACGGGCATGTCGCGTCCGGCCGCCCGGGCCTTGGCCTGGAACCGCCGCGCGTCGTCGCACGGATCGTCCGGCCGCCGGGTCGAGCAGACCAGCATCATCGGCACGGCCCGAGGCGTCCATTGGTCCATCGGCGAAGCCTTGGCCCAGTCCGCGGGATCGGCGCCGAACGCGCGGTCGTAGAAGCCGGGGTGACGGCCGGCCATGGTCGCCGAGACCTGCATGGCGGCCGAATCCAGCACCACCGTCCCGGCCCACGGCTTGCCGACCATGTCGGGTCGCGACGAGACCAGCGCCACCAGGTGCGCGCCGGCCGAGTGGCCCATCAGGATGATCTTGTCCGGATCGCCGCCCCAGTCCTCGGCGTAGCCCTGGGCCCACTGGACGGCCTCGGCCACGTCCTGGGCCTGCGCGTAGGCCATGGCGTCGGGCAGCATGCGGTAGTTCACGCTGACCACGATCCAGCCACGGGTCAGCCAGTGCTTGAGCTTGTTCTCGACCGAGCCGGTGTTGGCCTTGTCGCCGATCATCCAGGCCCCGCCGTGCACCATGATCAGGATCGGCGCACCGTGGGCGTGAGGCGGGATATAGACGTCCACCCGCTGGGCGGGGTCGGTCCCGTAGGCGTCGGTCTGCTTGCGCGCGCCGGGCAGGATGGCCTGCAGGTCGATCGGACGCTCTTCCTCGGCCTTCTTCTCCAGCAGGCGCTGGCGCATCGGGCCTCGCAGGCCCAGCCCCAGCTGAGCGGCCTCGACGGCGCCGGCCCCGCCGAGCGTCGCGGCCGCCAGGATGATCAAAAGAGCGCTTCGGCGTGACGTCATTTCAGGTCCTCGAGCTGGTCGCGGACGGCGGCGACCTCGTCGCGCGACAGCCGGCCATCATGGTCGCGGTCGGCGCGATCGAACAACGGGGCCGGTCCGTCGACGAACTCGGCGCGGGTCACCCGGCCGTCGCCGTCGCGGTCGGCGTGGGTAATCACCGTCTTCAAGGCCTGGGCCTTGGGACGGTTCGACCGGGCCAGGCGGGGGAACTCCGACGGCGTCACCACGCCGTCGTCGTTGCGGTCCAGGCGCTGGAATTGCGCCGCGCGCGAGGCCTTGAATTCGTCGCGGGTGACATAGCCGTCGTGGTTGGCGTCGGCCTTTTCGAGCGCCGCGCCGGGCGTGCGCGACGCCGCGTCGGCGCTGGAAGCGCCCAGGGCGGCCAGGCCGATGAGGGACAGGGTCAGGATCTTCATTTTCGGTCTCCGGAAAACGCCCGCCGCGCCGTTTGGGGGAGCCTGGCGCGGCGGGCCTGGACGAGTTCGATCAGGGGCGGGTCACCGTCCCGCTGACAGAACGCGTCGAGCCGTCGTAGCCGGTGCGCGAATGGTCGTAGCTGACCGTGCCGTCGCCGTTGTTGACGACGTTGGTCGAACGGCTGGCCGAGGCGCCGTTGTTGAACGTGCGGGACGCCCCGCCGTGATAGGCGCCGTCGCCCCAGCTGGCGTTGCGGTTGCTGGCCACGCCGCGACCGGAGTTGGTCTGGGTCCCGCGCGAGACCGAGATCGCGCCGGGCTGGCGGCTGACATCGCGATTGTGGACATAGCCGTGACCGCGCGCGCCTTGGACGCTGACGAAACGGCCGTGCTGGCCGGCCTGGGCGGGCGCGGCGATCATGGCGGCGAGAATCGCCAGGGACGAGAGGCCGGCGGCCAAGATGGAAGTCTTACGCATGATGGCTCCATGGGGAGTGGGGTCGGTGTCCCTCGACGCCGCCATCTGACCACCGCCGGGCAATCCCTGGTTTGCTCGCGCCCGACGAACTGTGTCGAAGTGTAAACGGGCCTGCCGGCGGCTTCCGCTGGACCGAGGCTTGAGGCATCTCCTTGACCATGGCCGACAACACGCTGATCGCGGTCGTGGAAGACGACGCCGAAATCCGGGACCTGACCCTGGGGCTGCTGCGCCGCGAGGGCTACGACGTCGTAGGCTGCGCCGACGCCGAGGCCTTCGACCGCCTGGCCGCCCGCCGTCGGGTGGACCTGGTTCTGCTGGACATCATGATGCCGGGCGAGGACGGCCTGTCGGTCTGCCGTCGCCTGCGGGCGGCGGGCGACACGGCGATCCTGATGGTCACCGCCAAGGGCGACGACATCGACCGGGTGATCGGCCTGGAGATCGGCGCCGACGACTATCTGGCCAAGCCCTACAATCCGCGCGAGCTGCTGGCCCGGGTCAAGGCGATCCTGCGCCGCACCCGCGAGGTCCATCGCGTGGCCAGCACACCGCCCGGCGAGGTGCTGGGCTTCGCCGGCTGGCGGCTGGACACGGCCAGCCGCGACCTGACCGATCCCGACGGCCGGCCCGTGACCCTGACCGGCGGCGAGCACGACCTGCTGATGGCCTTCCTGCGCCACCCCCAGCGGGTGCTCAGCCGCGACCAGCTTCTGGACTGGACCCGCGGCCGCAGCGCCGAACCGTTCGACCGCGCCGTGGACGTGCTGCTGAGCCGCCTGCGCCGCAAGCTGGGCGGCGCGGCCCTGATCAAGACCGTGCGCGGCGGCGGCTACCTGTTCAGCGCGCCGGCCGAGCGGCTCTAGCCATGATGCTGTCCGACAACCTCTCCACGCGCATGACGGCTATCCTGCTGGCCGGGCTGGCGATCATGCTGGTGATCGGCGCCGCCCTGCTGGTCTGGCCGCAGGGGCGGGGCGAAGGCGGCGTGCGCTTCTACCAGCTGCCCCGCCCGTCCGAGGCCCGAGCCATCGTCGAGGCGGTCGAGGCCAGTCCGCCGTCGGCCCGGCCCAAGGTGGTCAAGGCGCTGGACACCGGCGTCATCCGCACCACCCTGGAGACGGACTTCCTGCCCGTGCCGTTGCGCGCCCGGGCCGCCGACGTGGGCGATCCCGGCTATCGGGCCTATCGCCAGGCCCTGGGCGAGCGGGAGCTGCGGATCGACATCCGGCGCGGCGGCCGGTTGCGCCAGGACGCCCTGCCCGGCCGCCAGGCCCTGCGGCTGTCGGTGCGGCTGGCCGACGGCGAGGTGCTGGTGCTGCGCCGTCGCGCCCCGGAGACGGCGCGGCAGTTCTTCAGCCGGGTCTCCCTGGCCGCCGCCGCCCTGCTGGTCGTCACCCTGCTGATGCTGGTCCTGGCGGTGCGCCAGACCACCCAGCCGGTCAGCCATCTGGCCCGTGAGGTCGCGCGGTTCGGTGACGACCTGGACGCCAAGGCCCTGCCGATGCGGGGGCCCCGCGAACTGCGCGAGCTGTCCGCGGCCTTCAACACGATGCAGGGCCGGATCCGGGGCCTGATGGACGAGCGCACGCGGATGCTGGCGGCCATCGCCCACGACCTGCGCACCTATCTGACCCGCCTGACCCTGCGCGCCGAATTCATCGCCGACGACGCCCAGCGCGCCAAGGCCGGGAGCGACCTGGCCGAGATGTCCCAGTTGCTGGACGACACCCTGCTGTTCGCCCGCCAGGACGCCGGACRCGGCGACGGCGCGCGGTCCATCGACATCCGCCAGGAGCTCGAGGCCCTGGTCGCGTTGCGGCTCGAGATGGGTCAGGCGGTGTTGCTGGCGCCAGAGGCGGCCGGCGCGGCCTGGGCCTCGCCCCTGGCCGTGCGCCGCATGGTCGACAACCTGATCGACAACGCCGCCCGCTACGGCGGGGCGGTAACGGTCGACGCCCGTCCCCTCGGCCGTCGCGTCGAGATCATGGTGCTGGACGACGGGCCGGGTCTCCCGGTCGAGATGCTGGAGAGCATCACCGCCCCGTTTGAACGCGGCGAGGCCTCGCGCAACCGGCGCACCGGCGGCGCGGGTCTGGGCCTGTCGATCGTCCAGGCCCTGGCCAAGGGCGAGGGCGGCCGCCTGACCCTCGCCAACCGCCCCGAAGGCGGGCTGGCGGCGATCATCGAGCTGCCTTCGGGACCGCCGCGAGCCTAGGGCTTGCGATAGACCTCGGCCTCGATCACCCCCAGCGCGCCGCCGGTCTTCACCTTCTCCGCGCCCGTATCCAGCCCCGCCCGAGCGCCGGTGATCTCGACGATCTTGCCAAAGGCGTCCCTGTCCTCGGTGGGACCGGTCAGGGCGATGCGCAGCTTGCGACCGGGCTGGCCCGCCTTCAGAGGCAAGGTCACGTAGCCCAGGCTCTTGGGCGCCACGCCCTCGTAGACGACCCGGCCGTCCAGGGTGATGCGCAGCGGATAGGCGCGCAGGCGCCAGCCGATCAGCTTCAGCACCACCTCGTCCACCCGCTGGGGCCGGTCGTACTGGAACTCGAGCCAGGCGTTGGCCAGCTGGCCGTCGCTGGCCCAGTGGGTGGTCTCGTCGTCGTCCATGGCCTTGCCGACGTCGGCGGTGTTGGAACCGGCGACCACCGCGACGGCCTTCAGGGCCAAGCGGCGGACCTTGTAGGACGGCGTGGCGGGCGTCGGGCCGCGCGACAGGTCCACGGGCAGCAGCGGCGCCTCGGCCGGCGGCGGGGCGACGTCGAGGGTCAGGCTGGCGGGCTTCAGTCCCTCGGCCGCGGCGGTGACGACGACCTTGCCGACCGCCAGGGTGGAGCGCAGGGCCACGCGGTTGATCCCGGCCTCGATCGGCAAGGTCTTCGAACCGATGAAGTTGTCGTCGCCGCGATTGGCCCCCTCGTAATGGGTCACCGCGTCCTTGCCGGCCGCCTGGGTGACGACGTTCACCGCCGGACCGGTGACCTCGACCGGCTTCCTGCCCGTGGAGTCGCCCTGGGCGATGCCGCCGCGCCACTCGGCCGGGCCGTCCAGCGCGAAGCGGACCGTGTCCAGCGCCGTCGGCACGCGCCGCCCCTGAGCATCCACGGCCTCGACGTCGACCAGGGCGATGTCGGACGCGTCGGCCCGCCAGCCGGAGGGGCCGACATGCGGCGTCAGGCGTAGGGCCACGGCGGGGCCGGTGGTGATCCGCTCGTCGGTCGAGACCACCTTGCCGGCGGCGTCGCGGCTGATCGCCTTCAGCGTGCCCGGCGCCCAGGCGACCTTGGCGAAGGTGAACAGGAAGCCGTCCGACTTCACGCCCTTGCCCAGCGACTTGCCGTTCAGGGTCAGCTCGACGCTGTCGGCGCTGGAGACGACCATCACGTCCTTCACCGTCCCGGGCGCGTAGTTCCAATGGCCGACGATGTGGCTGCGCGGATGCTCGACATCGACCCAGCCGTCCCACATCACCTGGTGGACCCAGAAGGCGTCCTTGGGCAGGCGCATGGCGTCCACCTCGCCGCTGCGACGATAGTTGTTGTCGCCCCGGAAGTGGGTGTTGCTGTCGGTGAAGCCGATATTGACCCCGCCCGAGCTGACCCGCTCGCCGCCGCCCGGTCGCTCGCGCCAGTAGTCGAACCAGGTCTTCACCGCCTTGGCGGCGTAGCTGTCCTGGTTCTGGTTGTAGTCGGGGCTGTTGGCGTGGAACGGCGGGGTCAGCTCGTCCTGGAACTTCCGCGCCGCCTCGTCGCGCATGTATTCCATGGCCCAGACGGGCTTGCCGGCGCTCTTGTTGATGTAGAGCATCTCGCCGCCGTACTCGGCGGCCTTGCTGTCGAGCATCTCGCGCGAGCCGATGGCGCGGCCGCCGCGCGGATCGAACTGGTCGCGCACGGCCTTCAACTCCGCCATGTGCTCTTCGCTGATATTCTCGTTGCCGCCCTCGTAGAACAGGACCGAGGGGTTGTTGCGGAAGGCGACCACGGCGTCGCGCAGGACCTCGACCCGCTGCTCCCACCGGCGGCCGGTCACGTCGCCCTCGGCGTCGCCGGCCGGCAGGGCCTGCATCAGGCCGACGCGATCAGCCGAGTCGATGTCCTGGCGGGACGGCGTCACGTGCATCCAGCGCACCAGGTTGCCGTTGCTTTCAACCATCAGCCGGTTGGAGAAGTCGCTGAGCCACGGCGGCGCGTCCGTGCCCAGGGCGGGCCATTCGTTGGTGCTGCGCTGGGCGTAGCCGTGGACCTGGATGACCCGGTTGTTGAGATAGATCATCCCGTTCCGGAACTCGGTCTTGCGGAAACCCGTGCGGGTGGTCACCGCGTCGACGGCGGCGCCGTCCTCCACCAGCTCGGTGCTCACCGTGTAGAGGTAGCCGTAGCCCCAGCTCCAGAAGTGCAGGCCCGTCAGCGCCGACTGCGCCGAGACCGTGCGGGTCTCGCCGGGCGCCAGGGTGACCGTCGCCCCCTCGAAGGCGCCGGCCGGCTTGCCGTCGACGTCGCGCAAGCTGATCCGGTAGCTGAAGGTGCGCGAGCGGGCGGAGTCGTTGCGAACCTGGGACTCGGCATGGACGGTCGCGGCGCCGCGGCGGATGTCGAACTTGTCGGCCCAGACATAGACGCCCGTCGTCCCCAGGCTGGAATAGAACGGCAGGGTCTGGTGCAGGCCGTCGGTCAGGTGCAGGCGCACCGCCCGGTTCACGCCGCCGTAGTTGGCGTTGAAGTTCTTGTTGTTCCACTGGAAGGCGCTGCCCGTGGCGCGCTCCTTGTAGGTCCAGCTGTTGTCGACCCGTACGGCGATCAGGTTGACGAAGGGCGCGGGCTTGAGCTGGGCGGTGGCGTCGACGGCGAAGCCCGAGACGCCGTTCTCGTGGCCGCCTGCCCGCACACCGTTCACATAGACGTCGGCCGCCTGGCGCACGCCATCGAAAGCCAGGAACGCCTTGCCGTCCGACGCGAAGTCGGCGGGCAGGACGAACGACTTGCGATACCAGATCACCGCTTCCTTCTGGTCGGTGCTGGCGTCCCGGAACGCCTGGTCCTCGTTGAAGGCGCGCGGCAGGGTGACGGGCTTCCAGGCGGCGTCGTCGAGGTCGGCCTTCTCGGCCCCGGGGATCTCGCCCGTCGCCATCCGCCAGCCGTCGTTGAAGAAGCGCTCGGCGCGCGGCGCGGCGGCGGCCACGCCCGCCATGCAGAGGACGGCGCAGACCCCGCCCAACATCGATCCCGCAACGCGTCGCATGGTGGCGCCCTCCAAATTGGCCAGGCCACTTTGGACCTTTATCCACCTGTGGCTTGACATCCCGCCCGCTGTCAAGCATTCTCATTATATCGGATGATGTTCCATATTATGGAATCTTAGCCGTTGGGATTTGGACTTCGGTCCCGTCCCTCCCCACACACGGACTCGCCCGTTCTTCCCCCCATCCGGGCCAGCGGGGCGCCACTTCAGGCGTCCCGCTTTTCTTTTACGGTCACCCCCCTATCCGCCCGTCATTCCCGCCCTTGTGGCGGGAACCCCTGGTTCAGCTGACGGTGCGTCGCCTTGGCGCGCTAGCGCGCCACACCCCCGCCCTTGCCGCGGACAGAGGGTTTCCCGCCACAAGGGCGGGAATGACGATTTGAGGGGGAAGGCGCCGCGAGCGCTCCGGACGCCCCTACCGCCCCAGGCAGCGCGGGCCGCCGAGGATCGGCTGCACGCCGGTCGAGGCCGGGTGCACATAGGCCGAGACCGGCAGGTCCAGGAACGCCAGACGTCCCGCCACCAGCGACGCGGCCAGGCGCGCCCCGCCCTCGTTGATGTGGGTGGTGTCGCTGTTGCCGTTCGGGTAGCGCGCGACGTGATCCTCGGGCGTGTAGATCAGGTAGAGGCGGCGCGAGGCCGGCTCGCCCAGGGCTTGCTGGGCGCCCATCATGTCGGCGTCCAGGTCGATCAACGGCGTCCTGGTGGCCTTGGCCACGGCGCGCACCGCCAGGGCGTAGGCGCCGTGGGTCTCCTGGATCTTGTCGTCCAGGAACACGTGCTTGGCGATCGGGGTCACCAGGACGGGCTGGCCGCCCTTGGCCCGCACGTCGGCCACGAAGCGGGTCAGGTTGGCGGTGTAGGCGCCCTGGGGATCGGTGAAGCGGACGATCTTCACCCGGTCGGCGTCGTTGTGCCCGAACTGGATCAGCACCGTGTCGCCGGGCTGGAGCTTGGCCAGCAGGCCGTCCCACAGGCCTTCCTCGATGAAGGTCTTGGTCGAGCGGCCGCCGCGCGCCAGGTTCACCACCTCGACACGGGGGTCCAGCGAGCACTTCAGCACCATGCCCCAGCCCATCTGCGGATAGGCGGAAGGCCCGTAGTTGGCGGCGGTGGAATCGCTGGCGATCAGGATGCGGGCGACCGGCGCTTCCATGGCCGCCGGCGCGGGCACGTCCGTGAGGTCGAGCTTGGGCGCGCCGGGCGCGGCCTGCAACGCCAGCGCCGCGACGAGGGCGAGCACGCTCATCGATCCACCCCAAGTCCCTTTGGCGCCAGGATGGAGCTGTCGATCTGGTCCAGGGTGTTGACGCCGGTCAGGGCCATGGCCACGCGCATCTCCTTCTCGATCAGGTCCAGCAGCTGGGTCACGCCCAGACCGCCGCGCGCCGCCAGGGCGTAGACGAAGGCCCGGCCCAGCAGCACGCCCTTGGCGCCCAGGGCCAGCATCCGCACCACGTCCAGGCCCGAGCGCACGCCGCTGTCGGCCAGCACGGTCAGGCGGTCGCCCACGGCGTCGGCGATGGCCGGCAGGGCGCGGGCCGAGGACAGCACCCCGTCCAGCTGCCGCCCGCCGTGGTTGGAGACCACGATCCCGTCGGCGCCGATGTCGGCGGCGGCCTTGGCATCCTCGGGATCGAGCACGCCCTTGATGATCAGCGGCCCCTTCCACTGGTCGCGGATCCAGTCGAGGTCCTTCCACTGGATCGAGGGATCGAAATTGGCCCCCAGCCAGCCCATGAAGTCCTCGAGGCCGGAATTCTTGCCCAGCACCGGGGCGACGTTGCCCAGGGTGTGGGGCCGCCCCATGACGCCGACGTCCCAGGCCCACTGGGGCTTGAACACCGCCTGCATCAGCCGCCGCGCGGCGGCGTTGGGACCGCTCATCCCCGAATGGGCGTCGCGATAGCGGGCGCCGGGCACGGGCATGTCGACGGTGAACACCAGGGCCGTGGCCCCGGCGTCGGCCGCCTTGGCCAGCAGGTCGCGCATGAAGGCCCGGTCGCGCAGCACGTAGAGCTGGAACCAGATCGGCGACGGGCTGGCCTTGGACACCTCCTGCAGGTCGCAGACCGAGACGGTCGACAGGCAGAACGGCACGCCCTTGGCKGCGGCGGCCTTGGCCGCCTGGCACTCGCCGCGCCGCGCGTACATGCCCGTCAGCCCCACCGGGGCCAAGGCGACCGGCAGGGCCTGGTAGTGGCCGAACAGGGTGGTCGAGGTGTCGACCTGGGAGACGTCCTTCAGCACCCGCTGGCGCAGGCTGAGGTCGGCCAGGTCCGAGACGTTGCGCGCCAGGGTCCGCTCGGCGTAGGCGCCGCCGTCGATATAGTCGAACAGGAAGCGGGGCAGCTTGCGCCGCGCCGCCTCCCGGAAGTCCGTGGTGGACGAGACGATCACGGGGCTACTGCAGGTTCACGAACGCGCCGCCGTCGACCAGCAGGGCCGCGCCGGTCACGTACTTGGCCAGGTCCGAGGCCAGGAACACGATCGGCCCGGCCAGGTCGTCGGGCTCGCCCAGGCGACCCAGCGGGATGCGGCCGGCCATGTATTCGCGCTTGGCGACGTCGGCCAGGTCTTCCTTGTTGATGGCGGTCTCGATGGTGCCCGGCAGCACCGAGTTGCAGCGGATGCCGTACTTACCGAGCGCGATGGCGGTCGACTGCATCAGGCTGTGCACGCCGGCCTTGGTCGGGGTGTAGTGGGTCTGCATGCCGCCGCCGACCAGGGCGCTGATCGAGCTGACAGCGATGATGGCGCCGCCATCGCCCTGCTTGACCATCTGGTTGGCCGCCGCCTGCACCATGTAGTAGGCGCCGAACAGGTTGACCTTCATCGTCCGCTCCATGACCTCGGGCGGCATGTCGAGGAAGGCGTGGAAGGGGCAGATGCCGGCGTTGTTGACGAAGACGTCGACCCGGCCGAACGCCTTGACGGCGGCGTCCACGAAGGCGGCGGCGGTCTCGACCTGCGCCACGTCGCCCTTAACGGCGATGGCGCGGCGGCCCAGGGCCTCGATCTGCGCCACGGCGTCGGCCGCGCCGGCCTCGTCGGAATGGTAGTTGATCGCCACGTCCGCGCCGTGCTGGGCGCAGCCGATGGCGGCCGCCTTGCCGATCCCCTGCGAGGCGCCGGTCACCAGCACCACCTTGTCCTTCAGAAGCATCGTTCCTCCACTGAACTCTGGACGGCCTAGCGTTTCGCCGGCGTCCTCTTCTCGTTCCATCCCAGCTCGACGCCGATGGCGTTGGCGCAGTCGCGCACCGTCACGGTCAGGTCCTTCATGCGCGCGTCGTCCATGTACTGGGCCGCGCCGGAGACGCTGATGGCCGCGACGATGGCGCCGCTGGGGCCGCGGATCGGGGCGGCGACGCAGCGGATGCGGTCCTCGTTCTCCTCGAGGTCGAAGGCCACGCCCTTCTCGGCGTAGTCGCGCATCCAGGCGATCCACTGCTCTTCGTCGGGACCGTGCGCCGAGCGCGGGCCTTCCTTGCGATAGAGCTCGCGCCAGCGCTCCTCGGTGTCGTCCAGCACCAGGGCCTTGCCCAGGCCGGTCGAGCGGATCGGCTGGCGGTCGCCGACGCGCGAGGAGATGTTGATCCGGCGACGGCCGGTCAGCTTGTCCAGATAGTGGGCGCGGTCGTCTTCCAGGACGCCCAGGTGGACGGTGTCCTCCAGCTCGTCCCACAGCTTTTCCAGATAGGGACGGGCCACGCGCGGCAGGTCCATCTGCTGGCCGGCCAGGTAGCCCAGCTCCAGCAGCTTGGAGCCCAGGCTGTAGCCTTCGCGCGGGGTCTGGGCCAGCAGGCGACGCTCGACCAGGGCCGTGGCCAGGCGGTGAGTCGTGCTGCGGGTCAGGCCCAGGCGCTGGGCCAGGGCGGGCAGGCCGATGGTGCCGGAGTCCGCGACCACGTCCAGCAGGTCCAGGCCCCGGAAGAGCGTCTGGCTGCCGCTGGGCGCCTTGCCGCCTGCACTGTCTTCCTTGGCCACCGGTTCGGCTCCCCTTGACGCGTCACGTTTCATTTTGTAGCACTCTCTCTCATAATATGGTACCTAGCGCAAGCGGCGAAGGCGACGACCCGGTCACCAAAAGTCTGCACGCKCCACCGTGTCATAGGACGTCTCCGGGGAGGTAGGCGCGGCCGCTCAAAGGTTTCGCCAAGCATGTCGAAGGCCTTAGCCTCACGATACGCCCTCCTCTTCCTTTAAGTAGATCGCTTCCTCTTAGGAAGTGTGGGCTGGAGCTGGTTTTTCCCATGCCGTTTCCCCTCATCCGGCAAGTTCGGGCCTATGTCGTACGCGGCGGCGGCGCCGACTATCACGATCAGGGCGAAGGCCACTGGATCGACGACCACATCGCCACCCCGATGTCGCGCTATCCGGAATACCGCCAGAGCCGCCAGAGCTTCGGGATCAATGTGCTGGGCACGCTGGTCGTCGAGATCGAGGCCGCCGACGGCACGGTCGGCTTCGCGGTGACCACCGGCGGCGAACCGGCCGCCTATATCGTCGAGAAGCACCTGGCCCGTTTCCTGGAGGGCCGCGATCCCACCGAGATCGAGAAGATCTGGGACCAGATGTATTTCTC
Source organism: Caulobacter sp. 05T431 (assembly GCF_056665975.1). Taxonomy (NCBI): domain Bacteria; kingdom Pseudomonadati; phylum Pseudomonadota; class Alphaproteobacteria; order Caulobacterales; family Caulobacteraceae; genus Caulobacter; species Caulobacter sp. 05T431. The sequence continues at coordinate 103,583 of NZ_JBFTKU010000010.1, forward strand.
GACTCAGTACTACGGCCGCAAGGGCCTGGTCGTGAACGCCCTGTCGGGCGTGGACCTGGCGCTGTGGGACCTGCTGGGCAAGCTGCGCGGCGAGCCGGTCTACCACCTGCTGGGCGGCAAGGTCCGCGACGAGCTGACCTTCTACGCCACCGGCGCGCGTCCCGACCTGGCCCAGAAGATGGGCTTCATCGGCGGCAAGATGCCCCTGCACCACGGCCCGGCCGAGGGCGAGGAAGGCCTGCGCAAGAATCTGGAAGAACTGGCCACGATGCGCGACCGCGTGGGCGAGGACTTCTGGCTGATGTTCGACTGCTGGATGGCGCTGGACCTGAACTACGCCACCAAGCTGGCCCACAAGGCCCATGAATATGGCCTCAAGTGGATCGAGGAAGCCCTCAGCCCCGACGACTACTGGGGCTATCGCGACCTGAAGAAGAACGCCCCCAAGGGCATGCTGGTCACCACCGGCGAGCACGAAGCCACCCGCTGGGGCTTCCGCATGCTGCTGGAGATGGAGTGCTGCGACATCATCCAGCCCGACGTCGGCTGGTGCGGCGGCATGACCGAGCTGGTGAAGATCTCGAACCTGGCCGACAGCCGCGGCGTGCTGTGCATCCCGCACGGCTCCAGCGTCTACAGCTACCACTTCGTGGTCACCCGCCATAACAGCCCGTTCGCCGAGTTCCTGATGATGGCCCCGAAGGCCGACGAGGTGGTGCCGATGTTCCACCCGCAGCTGATCGGCGAGCCCGTGCCGGTGAACGGCAAGCTGAAACTCTCCGACGCCCCCGGCTTCGGCGTCGAACTCAATCGCGAGGTCGGTCTGCACCGGCCTTACGCCCGCTGATCTTCTCGAAAGCGTAGACCCATGAAACTGCTTCGTTACGGCCCCCGCGGCGCCGAAAAGCCCGGCCTTCTCGACGCCGACGGCCAGATCCGCGACCTGTCCGGCGTCGTCGCCGACATCACCGGCGCCGAGCTGTCGCCCGCCAGCCTGAAAAAGCTGGCCGCGATCGATCCCAAGTCGCTGCCGCTGGTCGAGGGCTCGCCCCGCTACGGCGTGCCGGTCAAGGGCGTCAGCAAGTTCATCGCCGTGGGCCTGAACTTCGCCGACCACGCCGCCGAGTCGAACCTGCCGATCCCGGAAGAGCCGGTGCTGTTCACCAAGGCCGTCAGCTGCCTGACCGGCCCGAACGACCCGGTGATGATCCCCAAGGGCTCGCTGAAGACCGACTGGGAAGTCGAGCTGGGCGTCGTGATCGGCTCGCGCGCTTCGTACGTTTCGGAGGCCGACGCCCTGGACCACGTCGCCGGCTACGTGCTGATCAACGACGTTTCCGAGCGCGCCTTCCAGATCGAGCGCGGCGGCACCTGGGACAAGGGCAAGGGCTGCGACACCTTCGGTCCGGTCGGCCCGTGGATGGTCACCTCGGACGAGGTGGGCGACCCGCAGAACCTGGGCATGTGGCTGGACGTCAACGGCCAGCGCAAGCAGGACGGCTCGTCCAAGACCATGATCTTCCCGATCAGCAAGCTGGTCTCGTACATCAGCGAGTTCATGACGCTGGAGCCGGGCGACCTGATCACCACCGGCACCCCGCCCGGCGTCGGCATGGGCCAGAAGCCCGAGCCCGTCTATCTGAAGGCCGGCGACCAGATCCGCCTGGGCATCGAGAAGCTGGGCGAGCAGCGCCAGATCGTCGTGGCCTGGTCCAAGGAAGGCGTCGCGTGAGCACCGTCTCCTCCCCCAAGGTCTATCCCGACCGCTTCGCCGGCCGCGTCGCGGTGATCACCGGCGGCGCCTCGGGCCTGGGCAAGGCCGTGGCCGCGCGCATCGTCGCCGAGGGCGGCCAGGTCTCGCTGTGGGACGTGGACGCCGACGGCCTGAAGGCCGCCGCCGCCGAGGTGGGCGCCCAGCACACCGTGGCCCTGGACGTCTCGGACGAAGCCGCCGTGCTGGCCGCGGGCAAGGCCGCCAACGCCGCCCTGGGCCGCGTCGACATCCTGGTGGCCTCGGCCGGCATCACCGGCGCCACGGCCACCGTCTACGAATACCCGACCGACAGCTGGAAGCGCGTCTTCGACATCAACGTCAACGGCGTCTTCTACTGCTGCAAGGCCCTGTCCCCGTTCATGATCGCCCAGGGCTACGGCCGGATCGTCAACGTCGCCTCGGTGGCGGGCAAGGAAGGCAACCCCAACGCCGGCGCCTATTCGGCGTCGAAGGCGGCGGTGATCGGCCTGACCAAGTCGCTGGGCAAGGAACTGGCCACCAAGGGCGTGATCGCCAACAGCCTGACCCCGGCCACCTTCGAGAGCCCGATCCTGGAGCAGCTGCCCCAGAGCCAGGTCGAGTACATGAAGGGCAAGATCCCGATGGGCCGGCTGGGCGAAGTCCACGAGAGCGCGGCCATGGTCTGCTTCATGGCCAGCGAGGAGTGCAGCTTCACCACCGCCTCGACCTTCGACACCTCCGGCGGCCGCACGACCTTCTAGGGAAAGAGCGGAGCGATGACCTATCTCGGCCCGATCATCGACCCGCACATGCACCTGTGGGACCTGGACCGGCACTACTACAGCTGGCTCCAGGACACGCCGCTGCCGAACAACCCGGCCGGCGACATGTCGCCGATCGCCTACAGGTCCTATGGGCTGGACGACTACCTGGCCGACACCGCCGGCTGGAACGTCGTCCAGACCGTCCATGTCGAATGCGGCCTGCCGCCCAAGGATCAGCTGTCGGAGACCGACTGGCTGCAGGGTCTGGCCGACACGCAGGGCGTGATCGGCGGGATCGTCTGCGGGGCCAATCTGGACGATCCGGGCGTCGAGGCGCTGCTGGAAGCCCAGGCCGCCCGGGCCAACGTCCGGGGCGTGCGCCAGATCGTCAACTGGCACAAGGAYCCGGCCAAGACCTACGGCCCGCGCGACCTGCTGCTGGACCCGCAATGGCGGCAAGGCTACGCCCTGCTGGCCCGGTACGGCCTGTCGTTCGACCTGCAGCTCTATCCCTCGCAGATGGCGACCGCCGCCGCCCTGGCCGGCGCGAACCCGGACGTGCCGGTKATCGTCAACCACGCCGGCATGCCGACCGACCGCGACGACGCCGGCCTTGCGGCCTGGCGCGACGGCCTGGCCCTGCTGGCCGAGCGGCCGAACGTCAGCTGCAAGATCTCGGGCCTGGCGATGATCGACCGGGCCTGGACCGTCGACAGCCTGCGGCCCTTCGTTCTGCAGGTCATCGAGACCTTCGGCCCCAACCGCTGCATGTTCGCCAGCAACTTTCCGGTCGAGAAGGTGCACGGGTCGTTCGGCGGCTTCTACGAGGCCTATGACGCGATCACCGCCGGCTTCGGCGAGGCCGAGCGGGCGCTGCTGTTCGGCGGGACGGCCTCTCGGATCTACCGCCTGCCGCCGCCGACGACCTGAACGCCAACGACAAGACAAGAAACGGGAGGACACGATGAGCAACCAGGACCGGCCCCTCGCCTTCCGCATGCAGCTCAAGCCCGGCGTCGCCGCCGAATACGAGCGCCGTCACGACGAACTGTGGCCCGACCTGGCCGCCGCCCTGCGCGAGGCGGGGATCCATGACTATTCGATCTTCCTGGATGAAGGGACCATGAGCCTTTTTGCCGTGCTGCGCCTGCGCCCCGACAACAAGAAGGACGCCCTGCCGCTGCAGCCGGTGATGAAGCGCTGGTGGGACTACATGGCCGACCTGATGGAGGTCCATCCGGACAACAAGCCGGTGGAATGGCCGCTGAAGCCCGTCTTCTACTTCGAGGGCTGAGGATGCCTCGCCCCCTCCTCCCCGTTCTCGGACTGACGGCCGCCCTGCTGGCGACGTCGGCCCCCATTCAGTCGTTTGGGGCCGAGCCCGTGCGCTACACGATGACGGCGTTCACCAACGCCAGCCAATCGAACATGAGCGTCTACGACTCGGCGGACGGCACGCGCTTCACGCTGAAGAAGCCGCTGGCCTACACCCCGCCCAAGGGTCTGATCCGCGATCCCAGCGTGATGAAGCACGCCGACGGCTGGTACTACGTCGCCTACACCACCGGCTGGAGCGGCGACACGATCGGCCTGGCCCGCAGCCAGGATCTGACCGACTGGACCTTCCTGCGCGACGTGAAGGTCGAGGTCCCAAATACGCCCCATGGCGCGACCAACAGCTGGGCCCCAGAGTGGTTCGTCGACCAGGACGGCTCGGTGAACCTGATCCTGTCGATCTCGACCACGGGCCAGCAGGGCGCCTTCCAGCCCTACCGGATCACCGCCGCCGACGCCTCGCTCGCCACTTGGAGCGCGCCGAAACCGCTGTCGGGCCTGGGGCCGAACTTCATCGACACCTTCGTGGTCCGTGAGGGCGGGCTCTACAACGCCTTCGCCAAGAACGAGACCAGCAAGTTCGTCGAGCTGTGGACCGCCCCCTCGCTGGACGGGCCGTGGCAGGCCAAGGGCGCGGGCGACTGGGCCGGCTGGGGCAAGTTCCTGGAAGGCCCCGCCCTGACCCGCACGCCCGACGGCGCGTGGCGGATTTATTTCGACGAGTACATGTCCAAGCGGTACTGGTTCAGCGACAGCCAAGACGGCTTCCGCACCTGGACGCCCAAGACCGAACTGCCCGAGTTGTCGGGCACGGTGCGCCACTTCACGGTGCTGAAGGAAGGCGGCGATCAAGCCGGCGCCGCCAAGCMGGCGCAAGCCCATCAGATCACCTGGGACAAGTACTCGCTGAAGGTCGACGGCCAGCGCGTCTATTCGTGGGGCGGCGAGTTCCACCCCTTCCGCGTGCCCAGCCCCGACCTGTGGCGCGACATCCTCCAGAAGATGAAGGCCAGCGGCTACAACACCGTCGCGATCTATTTCGACTGGGGCTACCACTCGCCGAAACAGGGGGTCTACGACTTCAACGGCGTGCGCGACATGGATCGCGTGCTGACCATGGCGAAGGAGGAAGGCCTCTACGTCATCACCCGCGCCGGGCCCTACGTGAACGCCGAGCTGACCCGGGGCGGCTTCCCGGGCTGGATGGTCAACCAGCAGGCCCGGGCCCGCACCGACGCGCCGGAATACATCGCGGCCGCCGACGAGTGGCTGACCCAGATCAACGCCGTCATCGCCCGCCATCAGCTGACCACCGGCCAGGGCACGGTGATCGCCCACCAGATCGAGAACGAGCTGGACGTCGTCGGCGCGCCGCAGCAGCGCTACATGCGGTGGCTGGACGACAAGGCCAAGGCCGACGGCATCACCGTCCCGATCTTCCACAACGACAAGGGCCGCAACGGCTACTGGGTCCCGAAAGGCTCGAACGTGCCGGGCACGGTGGAAGGCCCCAACGACCTCTACGCCTTCGACGGCTATCCCGGCGGCAGCTGCAAGGTCGACTCCACGCCGTCCTCGCCCGGCGTCGCGCCCGACTGGGGCCTGTACGGCCCCGGCGGAGCCAAGGGCGGTGCCTCGGCCAGCCCCAACACCCCCGGCTTCCTGGCCGAGTTCGGCGGCGGCTGGTTCGACTATTGGGGCAGCAACGGCGACTACGACTGCACCGCCCTGCACCGCGGCGTCGGTTACCAGCGGGTGTTCTACGGCACGAACATCGCCAACGGCCTCACGCTGCAGAGCTTCTACATGACCTATGGCGGGACCAGCTGGGGCTGGCTGCCGGCCCCGGTGGTGTTCACGTCCTACGACTACGGCTCGGMGATCGACGAGGCCCGGGGCCTGCGCGACAAGGCCCGGGTCATGAAGCAGATGGGCGAGTTCATCGCCGCCGTGCCCGACCTGACCCGCATGGACAAGGGCGAGGCGGTGACCCCGTCCAACGACAAGGTCCGCGTCTATCACAACCTCAACGCCGAGACGGGCAGCCACCTCTATGTGGTGGTCCACAATCCCAGCAGCGCCACCGGCGACGAGGCCTTCACCTTCAAGGTGAAGACCCGCGACGGCGAGTACGTTGTCCCTTCGCGGATCAAGGGGCAGGACAGCAAGCTGCTGATGGCCAGCTACGACCTGGGCGGCCAGCGGCTGGTCTATTCGACGTCGGAGATCCAGACGCATCTGAAATGGAACGACGGCGACCTGGCCCTGCTGTACGGCCGGGCCGGCGAGGCGGGCGAGACGGTGCTGCGCTACGCCTCCGCGCCCAAGGTCGAGGTCCTGGAGGGCGAGGTCGCCTCGGCCTTCGACGCCGCCAAGGGCGACCTGAAGCTGACCTATGCCCACAAGGCTCTGGCCCGCGTGCGGATCACCGGCGGCGGCCGTCCGCCCCTGACCCTGCTGCTGGCCGACGCCGAGACCGGCCAGACCTTCTGGCGGCGCGACGCCCTGCTGATCCGCGGCCCCGGCCTGGTGCGGAGCGAGGCGACCAAGGGCGGCGTGCTGAGTCTGACCGGCGACACCGAGACCGACGGCCCGCTGGAGGTCTTCGCGCCCAAGGGCGTGACGGCGGTCCGCTGGAACGGGACCAAGGTCGCGACCAAGACCACCGCCTCGGGCAGCCTGCTGGCCGACAAGCCGCTGGCCGGCCCGGCGGCTGTGACCGTGCCCGACCTGGCCAAGCTGGACTGGAAGACCGCGCCGGGTTCGCCCGAGTCCGATCCCAAGTTCGACGACGCCGCCTGGCTGAAGGCCGAGGGCCGTCGTAGCGGCTCGACCGTGCGCGGTCCTACAGGGCAACCTGCGCTCGATATGAGCGCCTACGGCTTCCACCAGGGCGACGTCTGGTATCGCGGCCGCTACACCGCCAAGGCTGGGTCCGACCTTGGCATCGACACCCTGACCCTGCACTACGGCGGCGGCGGGGCTGGCATGCTCCAGGTCTGGCTGGACGGCCGGTTCCTGGGCCAGCATGAGCTGGACGGTGGCCTGCCGCGTCCGATCACCACCGGCGTGGCCACGTTCAAGCTGCCCGAGGACCTGCGCGGGACCGGCGAGCACGTGATCTCGGTGATGGTCCGCAACAACGGCCACAACTGGGACCTGGACGCCGACGACTTCCACAAGGAGGCCCGCGGCCTGGTCTCGGCCTCGCTGTCGGGTCCGGGCAGCTACAGCTTCGCCGTGCCGATCGCCTGGAAGGTCCAGGGCAATCTGGGCGGCGAGGACATCCAGGACCCGGTGCGCGGCAACGCCAACAACGGCGGCCAATACGGCGAGCGGATGGGCTGGCACCTGCCGGGCTTCCCGGACGCCCAGTGGACCAAGGCCGACATGACGGCGACCCAGCCCTATGCCGGCACGACCTGGTATCGGACGAGCTTCGACCTGGCCCTGCCCAAGGACCAGGACACCACCCTGGGCCTGACCATCGGCGATCCGGACAAGCCCCGCTCGCCAGGCCGCTACCGGGTGCTCATCTTCGTCAACGGCTGGAACATGGGCCAGTTCATCGCCAATGTCGGCCCGCAGCGGACCTTCGTCCTGCCCAACGGGATCGTCGATCCGCACGGCAAGAACACCCTGGCCCTGGCGGTGACCAGCGACGGCGCGCCCGGCGACGCGCTGGAGGCCGTCAAGCTCGTCAACCTACGCACGGTGCGCGGCGGCATCCCCGTCGCCCGCGTCCCCGCGCCTGATTTCAAACCCCCAATCCGATAACCCTGAGACCCGGCGCTCCCCCGCCGCTTTCGACTCGACTGGAGACTATCGTGCCCAATCTCGCTCACGGCCTCGAGGCCAAGGACATCAAGGCGAAGATCGCCCTGCTGATCAGCAACCTGGTCGACATCCAGGACGAGACCGGCGAGTTCTTGCTGCGCCTCGACGACGGCCGCGTCATCGACACCAAGGGCTGKAACGACTGGGAATGGACCCACGGCGTGGGCCTGTACGGCCTGTGGAAGCAGTACGAGATGACCGCCGACCCGCGGGCGTTCGAGATCATGACCCAGTGGTTCGCCGACCGCTTCGAGGCCGGCACCCCGACCAAGAACATCAACACCGTCTCGCCGTTCCTGCCCCTGGCCTACCTCTACGAAGCCACCGGCGACCACACCTACCTGCCGTATCTCGAAACCTGGGCCGACTACGTGATGTACGAGGGCCCGCGCACCGAGGAAGGCGGCTTCCAGCACATCGTGTTCAACAGCGAGAACCCGCAGCAGCTGTGGGACGACACGCTGATGATGAGCGTCCTGCCCCTGGCCAAGATCGGCCTGCTGCTGGGCCGCGACGACTTCGTCGAGGAGGCCAAGCGCCAGTTCATGGTGCACGTGAAGTACCTGGCCGACCGCAAGACCGGCATGTGGTTCCACGGCTGGACCTTCGAGGGCCGGCATAACTTCGCCGACGCCCTGTGGGCGCGCGGCAACTGCTGGGTGACGATCGCCATCCCCGAGTTCATCGAACTCCTGGACCTCAAGCCCGGCGACGCCCTGCGCGACTTCCTGATCGACACGCTGGAAGCCCAGATCAAAGCCCTGGCCCGCTACCAAGACGCCGAGACCGGCCTCTGGCACACCCTGGTCGACGACAAGACCTCGTACCTGGAAGCCTCGGCCACGGCCGGCTTCGCCTACGGCGTGCTGAAGGCCGTGCGCAAACGCTATGTCTCCAAGGACTACCAGGAGATGGGGATCAAGGCGCTGAAGGGCGTGCTGGCCAATATCGACGACAAGGGCGAGTTGCAGCAGGTGTCGTTCGGCACCCCGGTGTTCGACACCCTGCAGGGCTACAAGGACATCCCCCTGACTTCGATGCCGTACGGCCAGTCCCTGGCCATCCTGGCCCTGGGCGAGTTCCAGCGGGCCTTCATCTAGACGACGCCTCCCGGGCCTGCCCTCGCCACGGCCGGGCGGGCCCCAAGAACCAAGACTTCGAGACTCCGGGGAGAGACCCACATGGCCACGTCGGACCTTCGCAAACCCTCCTGGGTCACCTACTGGAGCTGGGGTTCCGGCGACATGCTGGGGGCCGGGGCCCAGGCGGTGATCACCGGCTGGCTGGCCTATTTCTTCATCACTTTCTGCGGCCTGTCGGCGGTCGAGACCGGCCTGATCCTGGGCCTGCCGCGGCTGCTGGAGGCGATCACCTGCCCGCTGATCGGCTATGTCTCCGACAACCTGCGCCACACCTGGGTGGGTCGGCGCATCGGGCGGCGCAAGATCTTCCTGATCTTGACGATTCCGCTGCTGCCCTGCTTCGCCCTGATCTTCGTGACGGGCCAGACCTTCCTCTACTACCTGGCCACCTTCGTCTTCTTCGAGTTCCTCTACACGATGTTCCTGATCCCGTGGGAAACCCTCGCGGCGGAAATGACTAAGGATTACAAGGAGAAGGCCAAGTTCGCCGGCGTTCGGATGCTGATCGCGCAGAGCTCGGCGATCCTGGCCTCGTACCTGCCGACCCTGATCATCAACCACTTCGGCGGCAAGGACTCGTCGGGCACCTTCCTGATCATGGCCGCCATCTTCGGCGGCCTGTTCAGCCTGGTGGTCCTGTTGGTGGTGCTGTTCACCTGGGAGCGTCCCTATGCCGAGGCCGAGAAGCTGATCCAGCCCGAGCCCCTGGACTGGGAGAAGGCGGCGCTGATCCCGATCAACATGTTCCGCGACCTGTTCTCGACCCTGCGCATCAAGGCCTTTCGCCAGCACCTGTCGCTCTATCTGGGCGGCTACATCTCGCAGGACATCTTCAACACCGCCTTCCCGCTGTTCGTGGCCACGGTGATGATGGGCGCCACCCTGGTGATCTCCCAGTTGATGACCACCATGTACGTCGCCCAGCTGGTCTCGGTGATGATCGCCATCAACGTGGTCATCCGCACCGGGCCGACGGTCGCCTACCGCATGGCCATCAGCTTCGTCGGCGCGGCGCTGCTGCTGTTCCTGGCCTTCTACCTGATCCGGCCCGCGGGCTTCGCCGAGGGCCTGACCGCCCTGGGCGGCAACCTGTTCGGCGGCGGCGCCACGCCCACCGTGCTGTTCTGGCTGTTCGTGCCCATCATCCTGGCCGGCCTGGGCCGGGGGACGCTGAACTTCGTGCCCTGGAGCGTCTACAACTACCTGCCCGACGTCGACGAGGCCGTGACCGGCCAGCGCCGGGAGGGCATCTTCGCCGGGGTGATGACCTTCGTGCGCAAGATCGCCCAGTCGGGGGCCATCGTCGCCACGACCTCGCTGATCGGCCTGGGCGGCTTCGTCTCGCCCGACAAGTCCCACCCCGGCGCGACCGTGGTCCAGACGCCCGAGGCGGTGCGCGCCGTGGTCCTGGTGATGGTCGCCGGACCGATCCTGGTCATGCTGTGGGGCCTGTGGGTCTCGTGGTCATTCCGCCTCAACGCCCGCACCCACGAGGTGCTGATCCACGAGGTCGAGCGTCTGCGCGCCGGCGCCACCGAAGCCGAGAGCCCGGAGTCCAAGGCGATCGTCGAGAACCTGACCGGGTGGAAGTTCGAGCGGCTGTGGGGGCGGGGCTGACCCGCCTCGCCTAGCCCTGCCCCGGGATCGGCAGCTGCTCCATGATCTCCACCGAGTCCCCCGGGAAGATGGCGAAGTGGGGATGGTTCTCGAACATCTGCGCGGCGGCCTCGTGGGAGTCGGCCTCGACGATCACATAGCCGGCGACCTTGTTGCGGATGTCGGTCACGCCGTCCTTGCCGGTCTTCTTGGTCTTGCCCAGCGGGCCGCCGGTCACCAGCACGGACTCGGCGTGGTCGGTCATCCACTGGCCCCAGGCGGCCATGCCCTTTTCGATGTCGGCCGGGTCCATCGCGCTCGGGTCCATCGGGGTGTCGGAGCCCATGTAGAGGGCCAGAAAGATCGCCATCGCCGTCTCTCCATCATGGCCGCCATCGGCACGGGGGCGAGCATAGCCCGCCCCCGTGCCAGGGCTAGCCCCGTCGGTTGAGCAGCACCTCGGCCACCTGCACCGCGTTCAGGGCCGCGCCCTTGCGCAGGTTGTCGGCGCTGACGAACAGGGCCAGGCCGTGCTGAACGGTCGGGTCGACCCGCACGCGGCCCACGAACACCGGGTCCTGGCCGGTGGCTTCCAGCGGGTTCGGCAGGGCCGTCACCACCACGCCCGGCGCCGCGCCCAGCAGCTCGACCGCCGCCTGCGGCGACAGCGGCTGCTCGAACTCGGCGTTGATCGACAGCGAGTGGCCCGAATAGACCGGCACCCGCACGCAGGTGCCCGAGACCGGCAGGCCGGGGATCTCGAGGATCTTGCGACTCTCGTCGCGCAGCTTGGCCTCCTCCTCGGTGTAGCCGTCCTCGCCCAGCATGTAGTTCATCGCCACCACGTTGTAGGCGATCGGCACGGCCCACTTCTTGGGCGCGGGCAGGTCGGCGGCCTGGCCGTCGCGGGCCAGGGCGACGCCGTCCTCGGCCCCCGCGCGGATCTGGCCCTCCAGCTCCTCGATGCCGGCCACGCCGCCGCCCGACACCGCCTGGTAGGTCGAGACCACCAAGCGCTTGAGGCCGGCGGCCTCGTGCAGCGGCCGCAGCACCGGCATGGCGGCCATGGTGGTGCAGTTGGGATTGGCGACGATGCCTTTGGGCATCACGTCCAGGGCGTGGGGGTTCACCTCGGCCACCACCAGCGGCACCTCGGGGTCGGAGCGGAACGCCGAGGAGTTGTCGATCACGATCGCCCCCGCCGCGGCGACCTTGGGCGCCAGGGCGCGCGAGGTGTCGCCGCCGGCCGAGAAGAACACGATGTCCAGGCCGGCATAGTCGGCGGCGGCCGCGTCCTCGACCACGATCTCCTGCCCGCCGAACGCCAGCCTGGTCCCGGCCGAGCGGGCCGAGGCGAACAGGCGCAGGGACTTCATCGGGAAGTCCCGCTCGGCCAGCAGGGCCCGCATCATCTCGCCGACCAGGCCGGTGGCGCCGACGATGCCCACGGCGGGCGGGTTCGAGGAAGAGAAGGTCTGGCTCACTTATGCGTCTCCTGAGGGTGCGGAGGCGCGGGGGTGTCTGCCGGTCTGGGAAAGACGGGGCCCCGCGCATCGGCGGGGCTGGTCCGGGGCGTCGCTGCTTAGGCCGCGCACACACCCGCACACGCCCCGCCGAGGCGGGTCGTTTTGCGGGTAATGATTTTGGTCGCGGTCGCGGACATGGCGCAGCTCTCTAGGGGCGAACGGCGCCGATGTAAACCGTCTGGATCGTCGCGCTCATGGGGACTGGCGACGCGCGCCAAAACCCGCATAAATACTCAGACAAAATAACGAGACGGGGAGAACGGGCGATGCGGATGGCGGGACTGTGCCTGGCGGCGGCCTTGCTGGCGATCACCGCCCTGTCGCCCCGAGCGACACGCGCCGCCCCCTCGCCCCGTCTCGACGCCCACGCCGTCACCACGGCCCGCTTCGGCGCCGACGCGACCTGGTACGAGGACAACATCCCGCTGTTCGAATCCTCGGACCAGAGGCTGGACGAGATCTACTACTACCGCTGGAGCGTCTTCCGCGCCCACCAGCGCGACCTGGGCCCGCGCGGTTACATCACCACAGAGTTCCTCGACGACGTCGGCTGGCAGCGCTGGCCCTACGCCAGCCTCAACGACGCCACCGGCTTCCACATCCAGGAGGGGCGCTGGCTGCGCGACCGCCGCTACGCCGGCGACTATATCGACTTCATGTACGAGGGCGGCGGCAACGACCGCCACTTCGCCGAGGCCATCGCCGACGCCACCTGGGCCCGCTATCTGGTCGACGGCGACCAGGCGGCCGCGACGCGCCACCTGGCGGCGATGAAGCACATCTACGCCCTGTGGGACGACCACTACGACTTCGACAAGAAGCTGTACTGGATCGAGCCGCTGCTGGACGCCACGGAGTACACGATCAGCTCGATCGACGCCTCGGGCGGCAAGGACGGCTTCACCGGCGGCCACGCCTTCCGCCCCTCGATCAACAGCTACATGTACGCCAACGCCAAGGCGATCAGCCGGCTCGCGGCCCTGACCGGCGACACGGCCGCCGCCGCCGACTACGAGGCCCGCGCCCAGTCGCTGAAGACCGAGGTGCAGAAGAGCCTGTGGAGCGCGGACTTCGCCCACTTCATCGACCGCTATCGGGTCAACAACGCTCATGTGAAGTACTGGGACCCGATCCGCGGCCGCGAACTGGTCGGCTACGTGCCCTGGACCTTCGGCCTGCCCGACGACACGCCCGCCTTCGCCCAGGCCTGGAAGCACGCGGTCGATCCGAAGGAGCTGGCCGCGCCCTTCGGCCTGCGCACGGTCGAGCCGTCGTACGAGCACTACATGCGCCAGTACCGCTACGAGGGGACCGCGCCGGAGTGCCAGTGGAACGGGCCGGTCTGGCCCTTCCAGACCACCCAGGTGCTGACGGGCCTGGCCAACCTGCTGAACGACTACAAGCAGGAGGTCGTCACCCGCGCCGACTACGCCCGCCTGCTGGCCCAGTACACCGCCCTGCACTACCAGGACGGCAAGCCGGATCTGGAGGAGGACTACGACCCCGCCACCGGCAAGCCCATCGTCGGCCTGGCCCGCAGCCACCACTACAACCACTCCGGCTTCGTGGACCTGGTGATCGCCGGCCTGGTCGGCCTGCGTCCTCGCGCCGACGACATGCTGGAGGTCAATCCGCTGGCCCCGTCTGACCCGGCCGATCCGCACTTCCTGAAGTATTTCCGCCTGCAGGACGTGGCCTATCACGGCCGTCTCGTGACCATCGCCTGGGACGCCGACGGCTCGCGCTATGGCCGCCAGGGGCTGGTGGTCAGCGTCGACGGCCAGGAGGTCGCCGCCGGCCCGGCCCTGGGAAAGCTCACCGTTCCGTTGGCGCGCGAGGCCCCCGCCCCCATCGCCCGCCAGATCGATCTGGCGGTCAACCTGGTGCGCTCGGACTATCCGCGCGGCGCGGCCTCGTCCGGCGCCGATCCCAAGACCGTGCACCAGGCCCTGGACGGGCGGGTGTGGTTCTTCCCGGAGATGGCCAACGGCTGGTCGCCGGGGGCCGGGATCGGCAAGGCGTGGTTCGAGGTCGACTTCGGCAAGCCGACGCCGGTGGCCGCCGCCGAGCTCAGCTTCTTCGCCGACGACAAGGCCTTCGCCGCCCCGGCCCGCTACCGGCTGGAGGCCTGGAAGGATGGCCGGTGGGTGGAGGTCGCCAAATCCGGTGCGCCGCCGGCCAACGGGGTCGAGCGCACCGCCTGGACCTCGGTCACGGCTTCAAAGCTGCGGGCGGTGTTCAATCTCGCGCCCGGCAAGGACATGCGACTGGTCGAGATGAAGGTGTTCTGAACCACACCTTCCACCCGCTCATCCCGGCGAATGCCGGGATGAGCGGAGTTAGGGTGACGGCGTGAGCGCAGCGGACCAGCTCAGCCGCGCGCCGTCGGCGCCGTCCGATCGCGGCCCCGGGCTCAAGCTGGTGATCGCCCCCTGCTTCAGGTCGAGCGTCAGGAACCGGTTGGTCTCGAGGGACATCAGCACGAGGTCCCCGGTCGGCGTCTCGATCCATTGGAACGACCGCGCCTGGAGGCTCGGCCGGCGATCCAACCTCACCGCGCCGTCGGGATCGACCGAGACGAAGTCCGCCCCGGCCTTCAACGCTACCCGGCCCAAGCCCAGGTCGACGACCGAGAAGGCAGAAGGGGGACCGACGGCCAGCCGCCCGTCGACGACGCTCAAGCCCAGTGAAGAACCCTGCGCCGTGAACCGAATGGAGCCGCCGAAGGGAATGGACCTCATCAGCCCCTTGGGGTTCGGCTCATGGACCGTGACGCTGTCGAAGTCGGCATGACCGCCTTCCACGCCCTTGGCGTTGTAGGCGAACAGCGCATAGCGCACCCCCTGGAAGGTGCGCAGCGAGAAGACCGTCGTGAAGACCGCGCCGACCGGTGTGAAGGCCACGCCGTCGGTCGAATAGCTCAGCTGCGCCTTTTCCGTCAGGAAATCGCAGTCGGCGCGCAGCCACACGCGACTGCCCGCCAGCGGCGTCGATACCTTCGTCCCGGTCGACTTATCGAACTGGACGAGCGCCAGGTCCTGTCCCGCGCGCTCCACGCCGATCCAGGCATAGGGCATGTCCAGCAGCGCCAGGCCCGCGACGTCGCCGTCCTTCAGGCCCGCGGCGTCCAGGACGACGGTCGGCTGCGAGCGCGGGCCGATCGCCCTCTGGGTCAGGCTGTCGCGGGCTTCCCAGAACGAAGCCGCCGGCAGGGTGCGAAGGCGCAGGAAGCCGGGCCGCTCCGTGAGCGACCAGTGCGTGTCGTCGGGGACGTGGTTCCACTGCCAGACCGGCTTCAGCCGCGCCCCGTCGAACGTGTCGCTGCGCTCGTAAGGAGCTCGGATCGGCCAGCCCACGTCGGTCTTGGGCTTGACCCAGGTCCGAGGCGTCCGCCCCAGGTTTCCCGGCAGGCCGAAATAGGGCCAGCCGTCCTTCCAGGTGATCGGCGAAAGCGAGACCAGGCGGCCGACCGAATTGTAGTCGAGCATGGAGAAGCCCCACCACTCGCCCTTCGGCGTCCGCACCAACCCGCCCTGGTGTAGCGACATGCGACCGCGGGGTTCGGGATTGGGCGCGACGAGATCGAAGCCGGGTCCGTTCGGATCCTTCAGCCGGTAGCCCTCGGCCAGCCCGAAGTCCTCGTCGATGCTGATGGCCTTGTTGACCTCCCAGGGGCCGGCGAGGCTGTCGGCGCGGGCGGCGGGCATGCGCATGCGGCCGTCCCACCAGGCGCTGATGATGAAGTAGCGCCCGTCGATCTTGTAGAGGTGCGAGCCCTCGCCCAAGCCCGCGTCGCGATCGAACAGGGTCCGCTCCGTGCCCGCGACGATGTCGGTCAGGTCGGCGTTCAGCTGGCCGATCTTGAGGTCGCGATAGCCCCAGACGACCCACGCCTTTCCGTCATCGTCGAACAGCACCGACAGGTCGTGGAACGACCGCTTCATCTGGCGGTGGGTCCACGGACCGCGCGGGTCGGTGGCGGTGAAGACCTGGGTCGTCTCGCCGTTGACGTTGGAGAAGATGTAGAAGACGCCGTCGTGATAGCGGAAGCTGGGCGCCCAGATCCCGCGCCCGTAGACGTTTCCGCCCTCCAGGCGATAGGCCGGCCCGAGGTCCAGCTTGTCGACGGCGTAGGACAGGAACTCCCAGTTCACTAGGTCCTTGGACCGCAGGACGGGCAGGCCCGGCATGGCGTGCATGGTCGTGCCGGTCAGGTAGAACTCGTCCCCGACGCGGATCAGGTCGGGGTCGGAGAACTCGTCGTAGAAGATCGGGTTGGTGAAGGTCCCGTCGCCGTTGTCGGCCGTCCAGGTGGCCTGGCTCATGGCGGGAACGGCGAAGGCGAGCAGCGCCGCGCCGGACAGCAAGGCCACCAGGCTGGAAACGCGGGCGACCGCGGAGGCCTTCGTCATGGGCTTGCTCCAGATCTCGAGCCGGAAGGCGCCCGCTCATCCCACCGCCTCGGCGAGGGATGAGCGGGTCGTGGCTTCCTAGTTCAGGTCCAGCACCACCACCGACTTGCTCGGCAGGGTCGCGGTCAGGGTGTCGCCCTTGATCGAGGCCGCCGTGAACGCCGCCGGCTTGACCGCGTTCGGGGCGTCGAACGTGTTGTGCGCCGCCATGGTCGACGCCGTCAGCACCCGGCCCTTGGCGGTCTTCCCGGTCACGCCCGAGAGCTTGACGGTCACGGTCGCCGACTTGTTCGGATCCAGGTTCACCAGCGCCAGGTGGACCACGCCGGCGGTGTCCTTGCCGGCCGAGGCGCTGACCGCCGGCACGCTGGTCTTGCCGACCGTGTAGGCCGGGCTGTTCAGCTCGACCGGCAGCGAGGTCGCCCCCTGGAAAGGCTTATAGAGGTCGTAGACCCAGTAGGTCGGGGTCAGGACCATCTTGTCCTTGTCGGTCAGGATCATCGCCTGCAGCACGTTGACCATCTGGGCGATGGCGGTCAGCCGCACCCGGTCGGCGTGCTTGTGGAAGACGTTCAGGGTCGCGCCGGCCGCCACCGCGTCGCGCATGGTGTTCTGCTGGTAGAGGAAGCCGGGGTTCGTGCCCGGCTCGACGTCGTGCCAGATGCCCCACTCGTCGACGGCCAGGCCCACCCGCTTCTTCGGGTCGTACTTGTCCATGATGGCGGTGTGCTTGGTGATCAGCTCGTCCATGCGCAGGGCCTGGAACATGGTGTCGGCCCAGGTCTGCTCGTCGAACTCGGTGGCCGAGCCCTTCTTCTCCCACTTGCCGCTGGGGATCGTGTAGTAGTGGACGCTGATCTKATCCATGTTCTTGGCCGCGCCGGCCATCACCGTCTCGGTCCAGCTGTAGTCGTCGCCGTTGGCGCCGCCGGCGATCTTCTCGGTCTTCGTGCCCTTCGGCACCCGGATGAATTCGGCGAAGTTGCGATAGAGGTCGGTGTAGTGGGCCGCCGTCATCTGGCCGCCGCAGCCCCAGTTCTCGTTGCCGACGCCGAAGTAGTCGAGCTTCCAGGGTTTGTCGCGGCCGTTGGCGCGGCGCATGTTGGCGATCGACGAGCTGGTCGGCGAGACCATGTACTCGACCCACTCGGCCATTTCCTGCGGCGAGCCGGTGCCGACATTGCCGGCGACGTAGGTCTTGGCGCCGATCAGCTCGGCGAACTCCATGAACTCGTTGGTGCCGAAGCTGTTGGGCTCCTCGACGCCGCCCCAGACGACGTTGACCTTGACCGGGCGCTTGTCGCGCGGGCCGATGCCCTCGCGCCAGTGGTAGTCGTCGGCGAAGCAGCCGCCCGGCCAGCGGACCAGCGGCACCTTGATGGCCTTCAGGGCCGCGACCACGTCGTTGCGGTAGCCCCTGGTGTTGGGGATCTTGCTGTCCTCGCCGACCCACACGCCCTCGTAGATACCCCGGCCCAGATGCTCGGCGAACTGGCCGTAGACCTCCGGCTGGATCACCGGGCCGGGCTGGTCGGCGCGCAGGGCGCCGGTGACGGCGGTCTGGGCCAGCGCGCCGCCCGCGGTCGCGCCAATCCCAACCAGGACGGCGGTGGCGAGACCTGCGACGAGCGCGTGCTTCAGCGTAGTCAGCTTCACGATATTCTCCCTAGGCTCGCCGTTGGCCGGCGTTTGTCTTCGATGGTTTTGGGCTGGCGCCCGAAAGTCAGTGGTTGTCCCGGGGCAGGCCCTTGGTCTGGGCGATGCGCTGGTACTTGACCGCCGGCTCCAGGACCGCGCCGGTCTCCATCTGGCCGACGATGGCCCGCTGGATCTCCTGCCAGGGCGTCTGGCTTTCCGGATATTTGAAGCCGCCTTCGGCCTCGAGCGCCTTGCGCCGAGCGACGATCTCCTCGGGCGTGACCAGCACGTCGACGCGCGACTTGCGCAGGTCCACCCGGACCCGGTCGCCGGTCTTCAGCAGGGCCAGGCCGCCGCCGGCCGCCGCTTCCGGCGAGGCGTTGAGGATCGAGGGCGAGCCTGAGGTGCCCGACTGGCGACCGTCGCCGATGCACGGCAGCTGGTGGACGCCCTTCTTGATCAGGTAGTCGGGGGCCCGCATGTTCACGACCTCGGCCGCGCCGGGATAGCCGATGGGCCCGGCCCCGCGCATGAACAGCACGCTGCGCTCGGTGATGCCCACCGAGGGGTCGTCGATCCGGTGGTGGTAGTCCTCGGGACCGTCGAACACCACCGCGTCGCCCTCGAAGGCGTCAGGGTCGTTCGGGTCCGACAGGTAGCGGTCGCGGAACTCGGCGGTGATCACGCTGGTCTTCATGATCGCCGAATTGAACAGGTTGCCGCGCATGACCACGAAGCCGGCGCGCTCGACCAGCGGCTTGTCGAACGGGCGGATCACCGCCTCGTCCTCGATCGCCGCGCCACGGCAGGCCTCGCCCAGGGTCTGGCCCGACACGGTCAGGGCGTCCTCGCGGATCAGGCCCTGGCCCATCAGCTGATTGACCACCGCCGGCACGCCGCCGGCCCGGTAGTAGTCCTCGCCCAGATATTCGCCGGCCGGCTGCAGGTTGACCAGCAGCGGCACCTCCTCGCCATAGGTCTGCCAGTCGTCGACGCTGAGCTCGACGCCCATGTGGCGGGCCAGGCCGTTCAGGTGGATCGGGGCGTTGGTCGAGCCGCCGATGGCCGAGTTGACGACGATGGCGTTCAGGAACGCGTCGCGGGTCAGGATATCGGACGGCTTGATGTCCTGCTCGACCAGCTCGACAATGCGCAGGCCGGTCTCGTAGGCGTTCTGCTGCCGGTCGCGGTACGGGGCCGGGATCGCCGCCGAGCCGGTCAGCGACATGCCCAGCGCCTCGGTCAGCGAGTTCATGGTCGTGGCCGTGCCCATGGTGTTGCAGTAGCCGGTCGACGGGGCCGAACTGGCCACCAGCTTGATGAAGCCGGCGCGGTCGATCTCGCCGGCCGCCAGCATCTCGCGGGCCTTCCAGACGATGGTGCCCGAGCCGGTGCGCTGGCCCTTGTGCCAGCCGTTCAGCATCGGCCCCACCGACAGGGCGATGGCCGGGATGTTCACGGTGGCGGCCGCCATCAGGCAGGCCGGGGTGGTCTTGTCGCAGCCGATGGTCAGGACCACGCCGTCGATCGGATAGCCGTACAGGGTCTCCACCAGGCCCAGGTACGACAGGTTGCGGTCCAGGCCCGCGGTCGGACGCTTGCCGGTCTCCTGGATCGGGTGGACCGGGAATTCCAGGGCGATGCCGCCGGCCGTGCGGATGCCTTCGCGGATGCGCTCGGCCAGGACCAGGTGGTGGCGGTTGCAGGGCGAAAGGTCGCTGCCGGTCTGGGCGATGCCGATGATCGGCTTGCCCGACTGCAGCTCGTCCAGCGACAGGCCGAAGTTCAGGTAGCGCTCGAGGTACAGCGCCGTCATGTCCGCGTTGTCGGGGTTGTCGAACCAGGCGCGCGAACGAAGGGCGCGGGGCGGAACGGCGGCAGAGCTCATGACAGTCCTTGATAGGCGGCCCCGGGTGGACGAGGAGGGCCTTGGGTCGGCGTCAGCGGGAAGGCCTCGCGGGCTGCCATGCGGATTGTCCGCCACTTAGGCGGAGCGATCGACATTCCCGTTCGTTTCACCCCTGTTTATTTGTCTGACTATACCGAGCACGACGCGGCGTCAACGTGAGAGCGCCGCCGCTCGACAAGGTCGGCAAGCCGTGTTTTCCAATTGAACGCACACGAAAATCATTCGCTGACAGTTGTCGGACGATAGCGCGCGCGGGGAGGCGCCGATGCACTCGAAAAATCCGCTCGCCAAGACGGAATTCCGCGCCGCGCGCCGGGCTCTCCTCGCCGTCTCGGCGCTCGCGCCCTGGCTTCCGGGACCCGCGCGGGCGGCTGATTCCCTGGCTTTCCGCGCCCTGGCCCCGACCCCGCCCATGGGCTGGAACAGCTGGGACAGCTTCGCCACCACCCTGACCGAAGAGCAGGCGATCGCCAACGCCCAGGTCATGGCCAAGGTGCTGCTGCCGCACGGCTACGACGTCTTCACGGTGGACATCCAGTGGTACGAGCCGGGCGCGACCGGCTTCGACTACCGCCAGGACGCCCACCTGGAACTGGACCCGTGGGGCCGCCTGCTGCCGGCGATCAACCGCTTCCCGTCCTCGGCGGACGGCGCGGGGTTCAAGCCGCTGGGCGACCGCCTGCACGCCCTGGGCCTGAAGTTTGGCATCCACCTGATGCGCGGCGCGCCCCGCCAGGCGGCGGACCGCAACCTGCCGGTGCTGGGGACCGACGTCCGGATCGGCGACATCGTCGACCGCACCAGCACCTGCCCCTGGAACCCGGACATGTACGGCGTCGACATGAGGAAGCCCGGCGCCCAGGCCTACTACGACAGCGTCTTCAAGCTGCTGGCCGCCTGGGGCGTCGACTACGTCAAGGTCGACGACATGAGCCGGCCCTACCACGACCACGCGCCCGAGATCGAAGCCGTCCGCAAGGCCATCGACGGCTGCGGCCGGCCGATGGTGCTGAGCCTGTCGCCCGGCGAGACCCCGCTGGACGCCGCCGCCCACGTCCAGCGCCACGCCAACCTCTGGCGGATCAGCGACGACTTCTGGGACCAGTGGCCGCTGCTGCTGGAGCAGTTCGGCCGGCTGGAGCGCTGGAACTCCTACCGCATTCCCGGCTGCTGGCCGGACGCCGACATGCTGCCGCTGGGCGTGCTGGACCTGGGCAAGCGCACGACGCGCTTCACCCCCGACGAGCAGCGCACGATGATGACCCTATGGTCGATCGCCCGCTCGCCGCTGATCATGGGCGGCGACCTGCGCAAGCTGGACCCGGCGACGACGGCCCTGCTGACCAATGACGAGGTGCTGGCGGTGAACCAGCGGAGCGCGGGGAACCGGCCGGTGGTCAACGACCCGCAACGGGCGGTGTGGACGGCGGAGGCGCCGGGTTCGAAGGCGCGCTACGTGGCGCTGTTCAACAAGGCGGACAGCGAAGCGGCGGTCGGCGTCGACCTGGCGGCGCTGGGCCTGAAAGGCCGCGCGACGGTGCGGGACCTCTGGGGGCGGAAGGCCGACGGCGTGGCGGAGCGCCGACTGGAGCGGACGCTGCCGGCGCACGGCTCGGGGCTTTATCGCTTAGCCTGATCCCTCTCCCCTTGCGGGAGAGGGTGGCCTCGCGAAGCGAGGTCGGGTGAGGGGTCTCTCAGAACTTTCCGGACAGGGCCTTCAACCCCTCATCCGTCGGCTTCGCCGACACCTTCTCCCGCAAGGGGAGAAGGACGCCCTCAATCCGCGATGGAGGCCCGCGTGTCCTCCAGCGCCAGGCCCACCAGCCGCTCCATCGCTTGCCGCGCCTGGTCCGGACGGCTGGCGGCGATGGCGTCGAACACCTTCCAGTGGTCGGGCATCGGGTCGCGGGGCAGCTCGCGCTTGCGCTGCTTGAAGATCGTGGTCCAGCGGACGGCCGCGCCGATGCTGCTCGACAGGGTGAACAGCGGCGCGTTGCCGGTGGCCTCCAGCACGGTGTCGTGGAAATCGCGGTCGGCGGCCTGGCCGGCCTCGGTGGCCAGGGTCTGGCTTTCCATCTGGATCAGCGCCTTGCGCATGCGCTCCAGCTGGCCGTCGTCGCGGCGCTCGGCGGCCAGGGCCGCGGCGGCCGGCTCGACGATCATCCGCAGCTCGTACAGGCCCTTGAGGAACTCCTCGCTGGGCTCGGATTCGAAGAACCAGGCCAGGACCTCGGGGTCCAGCAAGCTCCAGCGGTTGCGCTCGGTGACCCGCGTGCCGGTCTTGGGGCGGCTCTCGACCAGACCCTTGGCCGACAGGATGCGGATGGCCTCGCGATAGGCGCTGCGCGAGACCTGCAGCTGCTCGCTGGAATCGATCTCGTTGTTGAGGATGTCGCCCGGCTGGTACTGGCCCGAGACGATGGCCACCCCCAGGGTGCGGGCGATCGAGCCGTGGATCCGGCTGGTGGCCGCCAGGCTGTCCCGCGCGAAATCGCCGTCCCCGGCCTTGTCCGTCTTCTTCCGCACGCGCGCTTCGCTCCCTGTCCAGCCGACGAACGAAGCCCCCTCCGCCCGCCGATCTCGACGCAGCGCGACACTAGCGAGACAGTTTGTGCGCCGACAAGGGATTTCGCAGCGGCTTCACCGATCATCGGAGTCCGATTTCCGCCGTCAAAAGTATGATGATTGGCAAACGCCGTTGCGATGCGGGTTTGCGCCGGTTCTCGCGCCCAGACAGCGCGCCGGCCGGTTCGGATCACGGCCGGGAAGCCCTCGATCCGCGTTTGACAGCGTCTCGCAGATCGCTATTTGTCTGACTAAATAGCCAAACCCGCTGGGAGGTAACGACAGCCATGGTGCTGCGGTTCGTGCAACTGAAGGAACAGGGCGGGACGCGAATCCTCGCGGCGATCAACGACGCTGGCCTGGCCCGCAGGGTCGAGGTGGCCGACACCCTGCTCGACCTGGCCCAGGCGGCGCTGAAGGTCGGCGCCACCCTGGCGGAAACCGCCCAGTCCAGCCCGCTCGGGGCCGAGATCGACATCCCCGCCGCCCTGGCCGAGGGCCGGGTGCTGGCCCCGATCGACCATCCCGACCCCGCCCACCTGGTCCTGACCGGCACCGGCCTGACCCACCTCGGCTCGGCCGAGGGCCGCGACAAGATGCACAAGGCCGCCCAGGCCGGCGAGCAACTGACCGACTCCATGCGGATGTTCCTGATGGGCGTCGAGGGCGGCAAGCCCGCCGCCGGCCAGGTCGGGGCCCAGCCGGAATGGTTCTACAAGGGCGACGGCTCGCATGTGGTCGGCCACGGCGCGCCCCTCACCTCGCCCGCCTTCGCCAAGGACGGCGGCGAGGAGCCCGAGATCGCCGGCGTCTACATCATCGACAAGGACGGAAACCCGCACCGCCTGGGCTTCTGCCTGGCCAACGAGTTCTCGGACCACGTGATMGAGCGCGGCAACTATCTGTGGCTGGCCCACTCCAAGCTGCGCCAGGCGGCCTTGGGTCCCGAGCTGCTGACCGGCGAGCTGCCCGCCGACGTGCGCGGCGCCAGCAAGATCCTGCGGAACGGCCAGGTGGTCTGGGAGAAGCCCTTCCTGTCGGGCGAGGCGAACATGTCCCACACGATCGCCAATCTCGAGCATCACCACTTCAAGTACGACATCTTCCGCAAGCCGGGCGACGTGCACGTGCACTTCTTCGGCACGGCCACCCTGTCGTTCTCGGAAGGCTTCCAGACGAAGGTCGGCGACGTGTTCGAGATCGGTGCCGCGCCGTTCCTCTACCCCGTCAGCAATCCCCTGGCCCAGGCCGAGGACAAGCCGGTGACGGTGCGCCAGCTGTGAAGCCGATCCGCCTGGCCCCCATTCGCCTGGCCTTGGTCGGCCTGGGCAAGATCGCCCGCGACCAGCACCTGCCCGCCATCGCCGCCGACGACCGTTTCGAGCTGGCCGCCGTGGTCAGCCGCAACGCCGACCTCGACGGCGTCCCGCACTTCACCACCCTGGCCGAGCTGCTGGCCAGCGACGTGGCGTTCGACGCGGTGTCGCTGTGCACCCCGCCCCAGCCGCGCCACGCCCTGGCCCACCTGGCCCTGGCGGCCGGCAAGCACGTGATGCTGGAGAAGCCGCCGGGCGCGACGCTGAGCGAGGTCGAGGATCTGCGCCTGGCCGCCGCCGAGCGCGGCCTGACCCTGCAGACCACCTGGCACTCGCGCTACGCCCAGGGCGTGGCGCCCGCCCGCGAATGGCTGGCCGACAAGACCATCAAGTCGGTCCGCATCGACTGGCGCGAGGACGTCCGCGTCTGGCATCCGGGTCAGACCTGGATCTGGGAGGCCGGCGGCCTGGGCGTCTTCGATCCGGGGATCAACGCCCTGTCGATCGCCACCGCCATCCTGCCCCGACCGTTCTTCCTGACCGGCGCGACGTTGCATGTGCCGGAGAACTGCCAGTCGCCGATCCAGGCCGAATTGGACTTCGCTGATGCGGCCGGAGCATCGATCCATGCCGAGTTCGACTTCCTGCAGACCGGCCCGCAAAATTGGGACATCCAAGTCGAGGTTGAAAGCGAAGATACCGGTAACAAAGTGTTGAAGCTGTCGCACGGGGGCGCCAAGTTGTGGCTCGACGACGTGCTGCTTCGCGAGGGGCCGGACGCCGAATATGCCGGCCTCTATGACGCTTTCGCGCGCTTGGTGGTCGACGCCGCCAGCGACGTCGACGTCAGCCCGTTACGCCATGTCGCCGACGCCTTCCTGCTGGGCCGACGGGTCGTCGCTCCGGCGTTCATTGAATAGAGAGATCGACATGGCCGAAGCCGCTGCCTTGCGGGCCCTGAACCCCGCCACCAACGAACACTTCGGCCGCAGCTTCCCAGAGCCCAGCGCGGAGCAGATCGAAGCCGTCGCCGCCGCCGCCGCCGCCGCCTTCGACATCTATCGCGAGACCGACCTGGAAACCCGCGCCGCGTTCCTCGAGGGAATCGCCGCCGAGATCGAGGCGCTGGGCGACGAGCTGATCGAGACCGCAGTGGCCGAGACCGGCCTGCCCGCGGCCCGCATCACCGGCGAGCGCGGCCGCACCTGCGGCCAGCTGCGGCTGTTCGCCCAGGTCGTCCGCCGCGGCGACTGGATCGGCGCCCGGATCGACCCGGCCATGCCGGACCGCACGCCCCTGCCCCGCGCCGACCTGCGCCAGCGCTTCATCCCGCTGGGCCCGGTGGTGGTGTTCGGCGCCAGCAACTTCCCCCTGGCCTTCTCGACGGCCGGCGGCGACACCGCCTCGGCCCTCGCGGCCGGTTGCCCGGTGATCGTCAAGGGCCACTCGGCCCACCCCAACACCGGCTTCCTGGTCGGCACCGCGGTCGAGAAGGCGGTCAAGGCCGCAGGCCTGCCCGCCGGCGTCTTCGCCATGCTGATCGGCCAGCAGCGCACCCTGGGCGCCGGCCTGGTCGCCGACCCGCGCGTCAAGGCCGTGGGCTTCACCGGCTCGCGCGCCGGCGGCACGGCCTTCATGCGGATCGCCGCCAACCGCCCCGAACCGATCCCGGTCTTCGCCGAGATGAGCAGCGTCAACCCGGTGCTGCTGCTGCCCGCCGCCCTGTCGGCCCGCGCCGAGGCCCTGGGCGCGGCCTTCATCGGCTCGCTGACCATGGGCGCCGGCCAGTTCTGCACCAATCCCGGCCTGGTCTTCGTCCTGGCCGGTCCGGACGCCGACCGGTTCGAGACCGCCGCCGTCGAGGCGCTCAAGGGCGCCCAGCCGCACGTCATGCTGACCCCGGGCATCTTCGGGGCCTACGAGCAGGGCGTTGACGCGCTGGTCGACCATCCGGGCGTCAAGCTGCTGGCCCGCGGCTGCGTCGGCGACGGCGTCAACCAGGCGGTCGGGGCGCTGTTCTCGACCGACGCCGAGACCTTCCTGCGCGATCCGGTGCTGAGCCACGAGGTGTTCGGCTCGTCGTCGCTGATCGTGCGGTTCTCGGACGTCGTGCAACTGGCCACGGCCCTGGAAGGGCTGGAGGGCCAGCTGACCGCCACCCTGCAGATGGACGCCTCCAACCCCGGCGACATCGAGGCCGCCCGCCGCCTGCTGCCGATCCTGGAACGCAAGGCCGGCCGCATCCTGGCCAACGGCTGGCCGACGGGCGTGGAGGTCTCCAACGCCATGGTCCACGGCGGTCCGTATCCGGCCACCTCCGACCCGCGCGGCACCTCGGTGGGCACCCGCGCCATCGAGCGCTTCCTGCGCCCGGTCTGCTACCAGGACATCMCCGACGCCCTGCTGCCGCCGGCCCTGCAGGCCGCCAATCCGCTGGGCGTGCGCCGCGCGCTGGACGGGGTGCTCTAGAGGCTGCAATTGGGGACAGGCGCATGCGCCTGTCCCCAGCACATCTTTAGTCCGACAATTATGGACGCCCTGCCGCGCTTACCGTGCGGCAGGGCGTTTCGATTCCTCTACGACCCCATCTTTCGCCTTGCGCACCGGCGAAATCGCCGTTATCCCGCTTTTGTCTGAGTAAATAACTCAGACAAAACCAGCCCCCACCAAAGACGGGCGGAAACAAGAGCGCCCAGGCGCCGTGATCGGGAGAGACGACGGCTTCGCGCCACCCTTCCGTCACGCGTCGCGGGCCGACCGGGGAGTGGATGCGTGGCGCGCGTGCGGCTTGATCATCTCAGCAAGAGCTTCGGCGCGACCGCCGTGCTCGACGACGTGTCGCTCGACATCGCCTCTGGCGAGTTCATCGCCTTCCTGGGCCCGTCGGGCTGCGGCAAGTCCACCCTGCTGCGGATGATCGCCGGGCTAGAGACGGTGGAGACCGGCCAGATCCACATCGGCGAGCGCCGGGTCGACGCCCTGGCCCCGGGCGATCGCGGCGTGGCCATGGTGTTCCAGCACTACGCCCTCTACCCGCACATGACGATCTTCGAGAACATGGCGTTCGGCCTGCGCAACGCGAAGGTCCCCCAGGCCGAGATCGAGACCCGCGTGGCCGAGGCGGCCCGCATCCTGGAGATCGAGCGCTTCCTGCAGCAGAAGCCCGGCCAGCTGTCGGGCGGCCAGCGCCAGCGGGTCGCCATCGGCCGGGCCATCGTCAAGAAGCCGGACCTGTTCCTGTTCGACGAGCCGCTGTCGAACCTGGACGCGGCCCTGCGCATGCGCACCCGGCTGGAGCTGGCCCAGCTGCGCCGCCGGGTCCAGGCGACCATGATCCTGGTCACGCACGACCAGGTCGAGGCCATGACCCTGGCCGACCGCATCGTGGTGATGAGCGACCGCAAGATCCAGCAGGTCGGGACGCCGATGGAGATCTACGCCCGCCCCGCCAACAAGTTCGTGGCCACCTTCGTCGGCTCGCCGCCGATGAGCTTCCTGGACGTGACACTGGGCGAAGGCGCCGGCGGCGCGGCCCGCGCCACCTTGCCCGGCGGCGCGACCGTCGCCACCGAGGTCCCGCTGACCGCCCTGCCCGCCAGCGCGGCCTGGCGGCTGGGCCTGCGCGCCGAAGCCGTGAAGGTGGTCGCCCCCGGCGCGGGCCTGGTCGACGCCAAGGTCGAGTTCGTCGAGCGGCTGGGCGACCGCACCCTGGTCTATCTCCGCCTGGCCGACGGATCGGCGATCACCGCCGAGGACGCCGGGACCAGCCGCGCGGCCATGGGCGACGCGGTCGGCCTGGCCCTGGACGGTCCCGTCCACCTGTTCGACGCCGACGACCGCGCCCACTATGGGCCAATATCTGTTGGGATGGGCGCATGACCGCCGACTCGCCCCGCAGGAGCACCTGGACCAACGGGCTGTTCGTGACGCCCTACCTGGTCGTCTACCTGGTCCTGCTGCTGTATCCGCTGCTGGCCGGCGTATGGCTGAGCCTGCACAAGGCCGACCTGTTCGGCGGCGAGGCGTTCGTCGGGCTCGAGAACTTCGGCCGGCTGCTGCGCGACACCGTCTTCCTTCAGGCGGTGCGCAACACCTTCTACTTCGTGCTGCTGACCGTGCCGCCGCTGGCGGTCATCGCCCTGGGCCTGGCCATCGCCCTGAACCGCCCCACCCGCGCGGCGGCGTTCTTCCGGGGCGTGTTCTTCAGCTCGTCGGTGCTGTCGGTGACGATCGTGACGCTGATCTGGCGGCTGGTGCTGATCCCCGACGGCGGTCTGATCGCCAATGTCCTGCACCTGGCCGGCAAGCCGCCGATCCCGCTGCTCAGCCATCCCGACCTGGTGCTGCCGGCCATCGCCCTGACCACCGTCTGGTGGTGCCTGGGCCTGCCGATGATGCTGTACCTGGCCGCCCTGCAGCAGGTGCCGGCCGAGCTCTACGAGGCCGCCGCCCTCGACCGCGCCAGCCGGTGGAAGACCCTGACCCGCATCACCCTGCCCTCGATCCGCCGGACCCTGGTGCTGGTGGTGATCATCCAGTGCGTGCTGCAGTTCCAGCTGTTCGGCCAGGCCCAGCTGCTCACCCAGGGCGGCCCCAACGGCGCCTCGCGGCCGATCGTGCTGTTCATCTACGAGGTCGGCTTCCGGCGCTGGGACATCGGGTACGCCGCCGCCGCGTCCGAGATCCTGTTCGGCCTGATCCTGGTCGCCACCGTGCTGCAGTACGTGACCACGCGCGAGAAGGAGGCGGTCCGATGAGCGCGCTGGACCGCGCCGCCGGGCGCAATCCCTGGATCGACCGCCTGGGCTGGGCCGCCCTGACCCTGGCCGCCCTGGTCATGGTCGCCCCGCTGCTGTGGACCGTGGGCCTGTCGCTGAAGGCCAACGGCGAGCTGCTGCGCGACACCGCCTCGGTGTTCCGCGGGCCCTACACCCTGGAGAACTACGGCTCGATCTTGGCCCGGCCGGCGGCGTTCCGCTGGCTGGCCAACAGCCTGCTGGTCTCGCTGTGCACCACCGCCGGGGTGCTGGCCCTGTCGTCCCTGGCCGGCTACGGTTTCGCGCGGCTGGAGTTTCCCGGCCGCAAGTGGCTGTTCGCCCTGGTGCTGTTCGGCCTGGCCGTGCCCGAGCAGTCGGTGATCATCACCCGCCACCAGCTGTTTTCCGCCCTGCACCTGCACAACACCTATCCCGGCCTGATCCTGCCCGGCCTGGCCGCGCCGTTCGGGGTGTTCCTGATGACCCAGTACTTCAAGGCCATCCCGGTCGAGCTGGACGAGGCGGCGATGCTGGACGGGGCCTCGCGCCGGCAGGTGTTCTGGAAGGTGCTGCTGCCCCTGACCCTGCCCGCCCAGGCCACCCTGGGCATCTTCACCTTCCTGTCGTCGTGGAACGACTACTGGTGGCCGCTGATCTCGGCGACGCGGTCGGAGATGTTCACCCTGACGGTGGGCGTCGCCAGTTCGCAGATCAACTTCGCCCAGACCAGCGGCCTGGGCTTCCTGATGGCCCAGGCGGTGTTCGCCAGCGCGCCCATCCTGGTGGTCTACGTCTTCTTCCAGAAGTACATCGTGCGGGCGGTGTCGGGAGCGGCGGTGCGATGAAGGCCCTCCCCCGCCTAGCCCTGATCGCCGCCGCCGCGCTCAGCCTGTTCGGCTGCGCCAAGCCCCGCGACGACGTCACCCAGATCACCGTCCAGCGCATCTTCGGCGAGTGCCGCTCGGCCGGGGCGGGCGCGCGCAATCCCGACGGCGAGTGCGAGATCATTACCGGCCTGCTGGACCAGTTCCAGCGCGAGAACCCCGACATCAGGCTGAAGGTCAACATCGCCGCCTGGCCCGGCTACGACCAGCTGTCGGCCCAGTTCGCGGCTGGCGATCCGCCCGACCTGGTGACCATGCACATGTCGGCCATCTCGGACTACCAGTCGCGCGGCCTGATCGAGCCCATGGGCCCCGGGCTGGAAAGCGTTGGCGTCGACCCGGCCGCCTTCACCCGCGCCGCGCGCGAGGGCGTGACCAAGAACGGCCAGGTCTGGGGCCTGCCCTTCGACAACTGGGCGCCGCTCTGGCACATCAATATGGGCCAGTTCCGCCAGGCGGGCCTCGTGCGCGACGGCCAGCCGGTCCTGCCCACCAGCGCCGACGAACTGCTGGCCCAGGCCCGCCAGTTCAAGGCCGCCACCGGCAAGCCCTACCTGGTCCAGGCCATGGCCAACGAGACGGCCAGCTACACCCGCAACCTCTACACCTGGCTGATGACCCAGGACGCGGTGTTCTTCACCGATCCCAAGCACATCAAGCTGACGACGCCGGAAGCCCACCGGATCGTGGCGCTGTTCAAGACCCTGTACGACGAGGGCCTGACCACCAGGGACCAGGACTATCCGGCCGCCACCAGCGGCTTCATGAACGGCGACGGCGGGGTCTATCTGGTCGGCACCTGGATGATCGGCACGTTCGAGGCGGAGTCGCACACGCCCGGCCGCCCCCTGGCCGACGGCTACGCGGTCGTGCCCTATCCGCGCCTGTTCGGGACCAAGGACGCCGCCTTCGTCGACGGCCACGCCTGGGTCGTGCCCCATCGCGACCGGACGCCCGGGCAGCGCGCGGCCGTCTATCGCCTGGTGAAGTTCCTGGCCGACCACGACTACGACTGGTCGCGCACCGGCCACCTGCCGTCGATGCAGGCGGTGATCGACAGCCCGCGCTTCAAGGCCCTGCCCCACCGCCAGGCCATCGCCCCGCTGGCGACCATCGGCCAGACCCTGCCGCCGCAGGTGCAGCGCCAGTTCGCGATCCAGGACATCATCGGCGACGAGATGGCCAGCGCCATCACCGGCCGCAAGCCCATCGACACCGCCCTCGCCGACGCCGAGCACCGCGTCAACGACCTGCTGTTCCACCTTCTCTAGATCCGTGAGCCGACCATGCTGACCGCCAAGATCATCGCCGACGCCGACTTCGTGGTGGCCCCGCTGGACCGCCGGATCTTCGGCACCTTCGTCGAGCACATGGGCCGGTGTGTCTATGGCGGCATCTACGAGCCGGGCCATCCCACGGCCACGCCGGAAGGCTTCCGCCAGGACGTGCTGGACCTGACCAAGGAGCTGGGCGTCACCATCGTCCGCTATCCGGGCGGCAACTTCCTGTCGGGCTACAACTGGGAAGACGGCGTGGGCCCCAAGGAGGATCGCCCCGTCCGCCTGGACCTGGCCTGGCACTCCACCGAGACCAACCAGTTCGGGACCAACGAGTTCATCACCTGGTGCAAGAAGGCGGACCTCGAGCCGATGTTCGCCGTGAACACCGGCACGCGCGGCGCCGACGAGGCCCGTCATTTCCTCGAATACTGCAACCATCCGGGCGGCACCTACTATTCGGACCTGCGCAAGTCGCACGGCTACGAGCAGCCGCACGGGATCAAGTTCTGGTGCATCGGCAACGAGATGGACGGTCCCTGGCAGATCTGCGCCAAGACCTCGGCCGAGTACGGGCGGATCGCCCAGGAGACCGGCAAGGTCATGAAGTGGGTCGACCCCACCATCGAGCTGACCGCCTGCGGCTCGTCCCAGCGCGCCATGCCCACCTACGGCAAGTGGGAGTACGAGGTGCTGAACCAGTGCTTCGACCAGGTCGACTACATCTCGCTGCACCACTACTGCCGCAACGACGCCGACGACATCCACGAGTTCCTGGCCACGATCGACGACCTGGACCACTTCATCCGCGAGGTGGCCGCGATCGCCGACGCCGTGGCCGCCAACCGCCGGTCCAAGAAGCGGATCATGCTGTCGCTGGACGAATGGAACGTCTGGTACAAGGCCAGCGGCCCCGACGACCTGAAGAAGCCGGGCTGGCCCGAGGCGCCGCCGCTGATCGAGGAGGTCTACAATCACGAGGACGCCCTCGTGGTCGGCGGCTGCCTGATCGTGATGATGAACAACGCCGACCGGCTGAAGGCCGGCTGCCTGGCCCAACTGGTCAATGTGATCGGGCCGATCATGACGCAGACCGGCGGCCCGGCCTGGCGCCAGACCATCTTCCACCCCTTCGCCGAGGCCGCCCGCCACGGCCGCGGCCAGGTGCTGAAGCTGAAGGTCGAGACGGGCACGTTCCCGACCAAGGCCCATGGCGAGGTCCCCACCCTGCTGTCGACGATCGTCCACGATCCGGAAACCGGCGCGGTGACCGTGTTCGCCCTGAACCGCAGCACGACCGAAGACCTGGAACTGTCGGTCGACCTGCGCGGCGTCGGCGACCTGGCCCTGGCCTCGGCCAGCCAGTTGCACGATCCGGACCTGAAGCGAACCAACACCAAGGACCAGCCCGACGCGGTGTCGCCCAAGCCCAACGACACGGTCCGTCTGGCGGACGGCCGCCTGACCGGCGTGCTGAAGCGGCAATCCTGGAACGTGGTGGCCCTGGCCCGCGCGTGATCAGGCCGTCAGGACATTTCCACTATATTTGTCAGACCACTTAAGACGGACAATTTAAGCCAAGCCTCCACCGGATTACCCCGCGGCCGCTCCTCACCCGGAGCGGCCGTTGTCGTTTTCGCCTCTCCGAACGACGATTGAGGCCGAAACCGGAGGCCATCCGGACGCGCTTCATGCCTGCGGCTTTTGTACGACTAAAACGACAGTTACCCTTGCGCGCCGTTTATTTGTCAGACAAGATCACCGTTATCCAGAACCCTTCGCGACGACGAAGGGGCGTGATGACTTGGGAGGGAATGATCATGACAACCGGCGCCCGGAATCCCGTGCGGCGCGCGCACGGCGCGCACAGAACTCTGCTGATATCCGCGGCCTCGGCCCTGACCCTGCTGGGCGCCGCGCCCGCCCTGGCCCAGACGGCCGCACAGAAGGACGACCAGACGGTCGACGAGATCGTCGTCACCGGCCAGCGCCAGGCCGCCCAGAGCGCCCAGCAGATCAAGAAGAACAACGACCTGGTCGTCGACTCGATCGTCGCCGAGGACGTGGGCAAGCTGCCCGACAACAACGTCGCCGACGCCCTGGCCCGCGTCACCGGCATCCAGGTCCGCCGCGACTCCGGCGAGGCCAATTCGGTGCTGATCCGCGGCCTGCCCAACCTGGTCACCCTGCTGAACGGCCGCGAGGTGTTCACCACCACCGGCCGCTACATCGCCCTGGCCGACATCCCCGCCAACATGCTGCAGCGGGTCGACGTCTATAAGAGCGCCGCCGCCGACCAGATCGAGGGCGGCATCGCCGGCGCGATCGACGTGCGCACCCGCCGGCCGTTCGACTTCTCGGGCGCCCAGTTCAACGCCTTCGGCCACGCGGTCTATTCCGACAAGGCCGAGAAGTGGAACCCCGACTTCGGCGCCACCGCCTCGAACCGCTGGGAGACCGGCGCCGGCGAGTTCGGCGCCCTGCTGGGCGTGTCGTTCATGGAGCGCGACTACCACGAGGAGCGGGCGTTCAACGTCCGCCCCGATCCCAAGACGGACTGCGGCAACGGCACAAAGAGCAAGACCTGCGGCTCGTTCAACGCCGCCCACCCCGCGCCGCAGGACGACGTCCAGGGCCCGTTCGTGATGGGCTACATCCCGATCGCCGGCGACYGCAAGCGCCAGGCGGCCAACTTCGCCCTGCAATGGCGTCCGGACGACACCAGCGAGCTCTACTTCGAGGGCTTCGTCACCGACTACAAGAACGTGTTCGAACTGGACTTCCTGGTGGGCCTGCCCTGGCTGGGCGACGGCAACCTGTCGGCCACGGTGTTCCCGGGCACCAACCAGCTGAAGACGCTGACCAACCACAACGTCTTCACGATCATGTCGACCCAGGCCAACGACCAGCACTCCAACACCAACCAGTTCTCGGCCGGCGGCTACAAGCGTATCGGCGACTTCAAGCTGTCGACCGACCTGTCGGTGACCAACTCGTTCTTCAAGTACGAGAACCCGATCATGGACACCTCGACCATCGTGCCCCTGGTGCAGGTCGATACCAGCCACGACGGCACCGCCCAGCTGAACTACAACAGCCCGGGCTACGACATCACCAATCCGTCGGCCTATACGATCGAGAACTGGTTCGACAACTACGGCAAGCAGACCGGCGGCTCGGTCGATTGGCGCGCCGACGTCGTCTACACCGCGYCCTCCGACGAGTTCGTCCGCGAGATCAGCGCCGGCGCCCGCTACGCCGACCGCAGCGCCGAATCCAACCAGTCGTACGGCGGCGCGGCCTATCCGTTCACCCACACCTCGGTCAGCACCCTGCCGGGCCTGAACGGCGTGTCCGAGCCGATGGCGGGCGGCGGCCCCGATTACATCACCACCCAGTGGTACACGCCCAGCGCCTCTTACCTGCTGAGCAACACCAACAAGGTGCGGGCCCAGACGGCGCTGCTCTACGACCGCAACGTCACCACCGCCGCCGAGTTCGCCCTGCGCAACGACCCGGTCACGGGCAAGCGCCGGATCGACCCGGGCATGTTCTTCTCGGACGTCGAGAAGACCTATGCCGGCTACGTGCAGTCCAAGATCGGCGGCGACATGGGCAGCGTCCCCTGGAGCGGCGTGGTCGGCCTGCGCCTGGTGCGCACCGAACAGACCCTTGGCGGCAACAACGTCGACACCGCCACCTCGGTGCTGAAATACACGCCGACCACCAAGAAGAATTCGTCGGTCGACCTGCTGCCCAGCGCCAACCTGCGGTTCGACATCCGGCCCGACCTGGTGGCGCGCCTGTCGCTGGGCCGCACGGTCACCCGGCCGGACTTCGCCCAGCTAAACCCGGGCGTCTCGCTGTCGACGGTGGTCTCGAACACGACCTTCCTGTCGGGCTCGGGCGGCAACCCGAACCTCAAGCCGGTGACGTCCGACAGCCTCGACACCTCATTGGAATGGTACTTCGCGCCGGACGGCTTCCTGACGGTCGCCTACTTCCACCGCAACATCGACGGCTATGTGGAGACCACCTCGGCCAACGAGGTGATCAACGGCACCACCTACATCATGACCCGGCCCAGCAACTCCGGGAAGGACAAGCTGGACGGCGTCGAGGTGGGCTACCAGCAGTTCTACGACTTCCTGCCCGGCCCGCTCGGCGGTCTAGGCCTGCAGGCCAACGTCACCTTCATGGACGGCTCGATGGAGAACGGCGTCACCGGCGTGAAGACCGACTTCCGGGGCCTGTCGAAGTGGTCGTACAACGTGGCCGTCCTCTACGAGAAGGGTCCGATCTCGGGTCGCCTGGCCTACAACTGGCGCCAGCACTTCCTCGACACGCCCAACTTCGAGAACAGCGGCTTCGACCTGATCGCCGACGACACCGCCCAGCTGGACGGCAGCCTGTCGTACAAGATCGGCGACAAGATCACCCTGACGCTCGAGGGCGTGAACCTGCTGGACACCGAGTTCAAGGACTACTTCACCGACAAGCACCTGTATCCGCGCGACACCCGTCGCTACGACCGCCAGGTCCTGCTCGGCTTCCGCTGGAAGATGTAAGACCCGCCCGCCCGGCCCCTCAGGAGCCGGGCGGGTCCGCTTTCGCGTCGGAGTTCGTGATGCTGACCCGCAGACACGCCCTGGCCGGAGCCCTGAGCGCGACCGTTCCCGGGATCGCCGCCGCCCAGTCCTCGGCCCCAACCACCGCAAGCCTCAACGACCGGATGACCGGCGACCTCTCGCCCGTCCACGACCCCTGCATCATCAAGCAGGGCGCGACCTATCACCTGTTCTGCACCAGCCAGGCCAACCAGCCGCCCGGCCTGATCCACTGGCGCACCTCGCCGGACCTGGTCACCTGGACCCTGGTCGGGGCCGTGATGCCCGCCCTGCCCGACTGGGCGCAGAAGGAGGTGCCCGGCACGCGCGGCGCCTGGGCCCCCGACATCAGCCTGATCAACGGCCGCTACCACCTCTATTACGCGCTCTCGACCTTCGGGAAGAACCGCTCGGTCATCGCCCTGCAGACCACCGCGACGCTGGACCGATCCGATCCGGCCTTCGGTTGGCGCGACGAGGGCGTGGTGCTGGGTTCGAAGTCGGGCGACGACTTCAACGCCATCGACGCCAACATCGTCACCGCCCCGGACGGCCGCGTGTGGATGAGCCTGGGCAGTTTCTGGACCGGACTGAAGCTGATCGAGATCGACCCGGCGACCGGGAAACCCAAGGCTGGCGCGACGCTGACCTCGATCGCCGCCCGCCCCCATCCCGACGCCATCGAGGCGCCGTACATCGTCCAGCGCGACGGCTGGTTCTACCTGTTCGCCTCGTTCGACTTCTGCTGCCGCGGCGCCGACAGCAGCTACTACACGGTGGTGGGGCGTTCGAAGGCCGTGGCCGGCCCCTATGTCGACCGCGAGGGCAAGCCGATGCTGAAGGGCGGTGGCTTCATCGTGCTGCACGCCGACCTGGATCCGGCCAAGCGCTTCAAGGGTCCCGGCCACGTGGCCGTGCTGCGCGACGGCCCCCGCGACGACATCGTCTACCACGCCTACGACGCCCGGAAGGGCGGCGTCCCCACCCTTCGCATCCAGCGCCTGGCCTGGACCGAAGACGGCTGGCCCGTGGCCGTTTAGCGCTTTTCCCCGCCCAAGGCCGGCCTCGACTGCGCCGTTCCGGACCCGCTCCGGAACGGCGCCTTTTCTTTCCGCCGGGGCTCGGCCCAACCTCGATTGCACCGGTTGAATTTGTCAGACTATATGGTCGCCAAGCCGCCATCAGAGCCGCTCCGACCGTTGGAACGAGGAACCCCCATGAAGACTTCAGGCCGCAAGCTGACCGGCGCCCTCCTGGCCGCCACCGCCATCGCCCTCCCGGGTGCAGCCTTCGCGGCCGACTACG
Source organism: Caulobacter sp. 05T431 (assembly GCF_056665975.1). Lineage (NCBI taxonomy): Bacteria > Pseudomonadati > Pseudomonadota > Alphaproteobacteria > Caulobacterales > Caulobacteraceae > Caulobacter > Caulobacter sp. 05T431. Next base: position 140,188 of record NZ_JBFTKU010000010.1, read on the forward strand.
CCCGCGCCTCGTTCGGCAAGACGCCCGACGGCGTCGAGGTCGAGGCCATAACCCTGACAAACGGCAAGGGCGTCAGCGCCACCGTGATCACCTACGGCGCTACCCTGCAGTCGCTGGTCGCGCCCGGCCGCGACGGGACCAAGGCCGACATCGCCCTGGGCTTCAAGGACGCCGAGGCCTACGTGAAGAACGCCAGCTACTTCGGCGCCTCGGTCGGCCGCTTCGCCAACCGCATCGGCAAGGGCAGGTTCGCACTGGACGGCAAGACCTACCAGCTGGCCCTGAACAACAACGGCGTCGCCGCCCTGCACGGCGGGGTGAAGGGCTTCGACAAGCAGGTGTGGAAGGTCAGCGACATCAAGCGCGGCCCGGTCGCCTCGGTGACCTTCACCCATGTCAGCCCCGACGGCGAGGAAGGTTATCCCGGGACCCTGACCGCCACGGCGACCTACGCCCTGGACGAGAACAACAACCTGACGATCACCTACGGCGCCACGACCGACAAGCCGACCATCGTCAACCTGACCAACCACGCCCTGTTCAACCTGGCGGGCGAAGGCTCGGCCGACGGAGCGATGGGCAATGTCCTGACCCTGGCCTCGGACGGCTACACCCCGGTCGACGCCGAGCTGATCCCCACCGGCGAGATCATCCCGGTGGCCGGCACGCCCTTCGACTTCCGCAAGCCCACCGTGGTGGGCCAGCGCATCCGCGACGCCCGCGACCCGCAGATCGTCGTCGGCCGCGGCTACGACCACAACATGGTGCTGACGGGCAAGTCGGGCGGCGCCCCGCGCCTGGCCGCCCGCCTGGCCGATCCGAAGAGCGGCCGCGTGCTGGAAATCCTCAGCGACCAGCCGGGCATCCAGTTCTACACCGGCAACTTCATCGACGGCACGATGGTGGGCAAGAGCGGCAAGATCTATCGCCAGGGCGACGGCATCGCGCTGGAGCCGCAGCACTTCCCCGACGCCCCCAACAAGCCGGCCTTCGCCTCGGTGCGGCTGGACCCGGGCCAGACCTACAGCAACACCATGGTGTTCAGGCTGACGACGGAAAAGTAGACCAAGACCCCTCTCCCCTTGCGGGAGAGGGTGGCCCGCGAAGCGGGTCGGGTGAGGGGTTGATCGTCAGCGCAACCGCGCACGGCGGATCGGTCTGAGAAACCCCTCATCCGTCGGCTTCGCCGACACCTTCTCCCGCAAGGGGAGAAGGATTGGTCGACCATTGCGAACGTGGTCGAGTTTCTGCTCTCCTCACGGCATGCTCGCCGCCTTCGCCATCCGCCCCGTCCGCTCCGATGACGACCTGGCGGCGGTCGTCGCGCTGTTCCAGGACTATGTCGCCGGCCTGACCGTCGACCTGAGCTACCAGGACTTCAGCGGCGAGTTAGCCGGGCTGCCCGGCAAGTACGCCCCGCCGAGGGGTGAGCTACTGCTGGCCCGCGACGCGGCGGGGGCGCCGCTTGGTTGCGTCGGCCTGCGCCCCCTTTCCGACGATTGCTGCGAGATGAAGCGCCTCTACCTGCTGCCKGCGGCGCGCGGGCTGGGCCTGGGCAAGGCCATGACCGAGGCGGTGATCGAGACCGCCCGCGCCCTCGGCTACGACGAGCTGCGGCTCGACACCCTGCCCAGCATGACCACCGCGATGCGGCTCTACGACGCCTTGGGCTTCGAGCGCACCGCCCCCTACTACGCCCCGACGCCCGACGGCACGGTGTTCATGCGGCTGCAGCTCTGACGACGATTAGGCCCTTTTCGCCACCAGTGAAGCGACCTCCAGGCGGATAATCCTGGCGGCGTATCCCGCCTACCGGTGGGCTGCGGCGGACCGTCCGTCGCGCCACGGAGCGCCGAGCATGAACGTCCTCTACGCCACACAGGCCACCGCCCTGGGCGGACGCGCCGGCTGGGCCGCCAGCGTCGACGGGGTGGTGAAGGTCAAGCTGGCCAAGCCCCGAGCGCTGGACGGCATGGGCGGCGGCGCCACGCCCGAGCACCTGTTCGCCGCCGCCTACGCCGCCTCCTTCCTGGAAGCCCTGCGCGCCGCCGCGTCCGAGACCGGCTCCGTGATCACCGACGACGCCAACGTCACGGTGACCGTCGGCGTCGGCCCGCCCGAAGGCGAGGACGGCCTGGCGTTGGACGTGTCCCTGGCCCTCGACCTGCCCGACATCGACCGCGAGACCGCCCAGGCCCTGGCCCGTCGCGCCCACGAGCTTTGCCCCTATTCCCGCGCCCTGCGCGACCGTCTCGAGCCCCGGGTCTCGATCGCCTGACTTTGCCGCGCTCCGGACCTTGAGCCCAACGCCACAAGGCGCTTCGATGGAGCGCCCCGCGACTCAGGGCCAGGGGACCGTCCATGCCGCATATGCCGGACTTCGAGGCCTGGGCGATCTTCGCCAAGGTGGCCGACAAGGGCTCGTTCTCGCTGGCCGCCGAGGAATTGGGCCTGGCCAAGACCACCGTCTCCAAGGCCGTCACGCGGCTGGAGGAGCGGCTGCGCACGACGCTGCTGCACCGCACGACCCGCAAGCTGTCGCTGACCGAGAGCGGCCGCTCCTGCCTGGAACGCGCCCTGCGCATCCTCAACGACGGCGAGGCGATCGAAGCCGAGATCTTGGAGGAGGCCGCGATTCCGCGCGGCCTGGTGCGCTTCGCCTCGACCGGCGCCTTCGGCGTACGGACCCTGGCCCCGCTGATCCCCGAGTTCCTGAAGCGCTATCCGGAGATCGAGCTCGACTTCCACATCACCGACAACAAGGTCGACCTGATCGACGACGGCTATGACCTGATGATCACGATCGGCCAGCTCGCCGACTCGTCGCTGCGCGCCAGCCGCCTGTTCTCGCACCGGCTGCCGGTGGTGGGCGCGCCGGCCTTGTTCGACCGGTACGGCCGCCCCTCGCATCCCAGCGACCTGCTGAAGATGCCGTTGATGATCTACACTCACGTGCGGGAAGCCCAGGAGTGGCGCTTCTTCCATCCCGTCCATGGCGAGCACCTGGTGATGGTGGACGGGGCGATCCGGGTGAACAACGGCCTGGCGGGCGTGCCGATCCTGCTGGCGGGCCTGGCCGCGACGCTCCAGCCGGAGGTCTATATCTGGGACGAGCTCAGGGAAGGTCGGCTCGAGGAGGTGCTGACCGACTGGAGCCTGGTGCCCGTGCCCGTCCATATCCTCACCCCGCCGGGACGCGCGCGGCCGGCGCGCGTGCGGGTGCTGATCGAGTTCCTGCGCGAGCACTTCGCCAAGCAACCCTGGGCGCACGGCATCGAGACCTAGGGGCGGCCGATTAGTCCGCTTTGGGCAACAGTGAAGCGCCGCTTGGGTCGATTATCGCCGAACGCCGGTCCGCCTATCCCTGTCTCCAGGCAATCAAGCCGATCGGGAGTAGGGACATGGACGGGTTCAAGATTTCGGCGAGCGGCGTGCTGGCGGGCGATTGGGATAGCGCCTCGCGGGCGCCGGCCAAGGACCTGGCGCGCGGCGGCCTGGCGCCCTGGCAGGTGCGCACGCTGAACGCCCATATCGACGCCAATCTCGACGGCGACATCCGGGTCGAGGACCTGGCCGGCCTGGTCCGGCTCAGCGTCAGCCACTTCGGCCGGGCCTTCAAGCAGAGCTTTGGCCGCTCGCCCCACGCCCACGTCATAGCCGAACGTATCGCCCGCGCCCAGGTGCTGATGCTGGAGACCGCCGAGCCCCTGGCCCAGATCGCCCTCGACGTCGGCCTGTCCGACCAGAGCCACCTGTCGCGCCTTTTCCGTCAGGCGACCGGGGACACGCCCTTCGCCTGGCGCCGCGCCCGCTGGACGCCCGCCGGCGCCGGCGTGACCGTCCAATGACCGCGAAAAAGACGCTGGACTGACCCAAGGGCGCCGGGTGTGGGATCGGTTCAAACAATCGTTCCGGAGGAGGACGCCATGCCCGAAGCCCTGATCATCGACGCCTGCCGCACGCCGCGCGGCATCGGCAAGGTCGGCAAGGGCGCCCTGGCCGACTTCCACCCCCAGCACCTGGCCGCCACGGTGCTGAAGGCCCTGGCCGAGCGGAATAATCTCAACACCGCCGAGGTCGACGACATCATCTGGGGCACCAGCACCCAGCGCGGCAAGCAGGGCGGCGACCTGGGCCGCATGGCTGCCCTGGACGCCGGCTACGACATCCGGGCCAGCGGCATGACCCTGGACCGCTTCTGCGGCTCGGGCATCACCACGGTGAACCTGGCGGCGGCCTCGATCATGTCGGGCATGGAGGACCTGGTCATCGCCGGCGGGACCGAGATGATGTCCTACACCGCCGCGACGGCCGATCGCAGCTCGCCGGGCCTGCTGGACAGCGGCAACACCCGCCTGCGCGCCAAGCATCCGCAGAGCCACCAGGGCGTCTGCGCCGACGCCATCGCCACGCTGGAGGGCATTTCGCGCCAGGCCCTGGACGAGCTGGCCCTGGTCAGCCAGCAGCGCGCCGACCAGGCGATCCGCGAGGGCCGCTTCGACCGCGCCCTGGTGCCGGTGTTCCACGACGACGGGACCCTGGCCCTGGACCGCGAGGAGTTCCCCCGCCCCGAGACCACCCTGGAAGGCCTGGCTTCGCTGAAGGCCTCGTTCGCCCCCTTCGCGGCCGCGCCGATCGACGAGGCCGGCATGACCCTGGGCGGGCTGATCACCTCGGTCTATCCGGACCTGAAGATCGAGCACGTCCACCATGCCGGCAATTCGTCGGGCGTGGTCGACGGCGCGGCCGCCGTGCTGCTGGCCTCGCCGGCCTATGCGGCCAAGCATGGGCTGAAGGCCCGTGCCCGCATCGTGGCCATGGCCAATATGGGCGACAGCCCGACCCTGATGCTGAACGCCCCCGTCCCCGCCGCCCGCAAGGTGCTGGCCAAGGCCGGGCTGACCGTCGACGACATCGACCTGTGGGAGATCAACGAGGCCTTCGCCGTGGTGGCCGAGAAGTTCATCCGCGACCTCGCCCTCGACCGCAGCAAGGTCAACGTCAACGGCGGGGCCATGGCCCTGGGCCACCCGATCGGCGCCACCGGCTCGATCCTGGTCGGCACAATCCTGGACGAGCTGGAACGGACCGGCGGCCGCTACGGCCTGGTGACCATGTGCGCGGCCGGCGGCATGGCCCCGGCGGTGATCATCGAAAGGGTGCAGGCCGCCTAACGGCTACTGAAGTTCGACCACTTCCCCAAACGCTCGTCATTCCCGCCCTTGTGGCGGGAACCCCTCTCTCAGCCGCAGGTGCGGGCGAGTGGCGCGCCGGCGCGCCAAGGCATTTCACCATCGGCTGAACCAGGGGTTCCCGCCACAAGGGCGGGAATGACGGACGGATAAGGAGTGTCTGAAGCGTCGAACGCTCGAGACGTCCCCTACCCCTTCGTCGCGCTCATCAGGTTGTCGCGCAGCCGGGCCACCGAGGCCTGGAGCACTGGAAACGTCTCCTCGTCCAGCCCCGTGGCGTCCATCAGCGCGTCGCCGGGATTGGCCTCGACCACGCGGCGGCCGGCCGGCGTCAGGCTCAGCCGCACCTGGCGCTCGTCGGCGGGATCGCGCCGCCGTTCGACGAAGCCCATCGTCTCCATCTTCTTGAGGATGGGCGTCAGGGTGTTGGACTCCAGGAACAGCTTCTCGCCCAGCGCGCCCACGGTCTGGCCGTCCTCGTCGGCCAGGGCCACCAGGGCGATGTACTGGGTGTAGGTCAGGCCCAGCGCGTCCAGCAGGGGCTTGTAGGCGCGGCCGAAGGCCAGGTTCGCCGAATAGACCGCGAAACACAGGAACGTCGGCAGCCTGCGGCCGTCGGCGCCGGCGAGCGGCGGGGTCTTGGTGGTCGGGGACATGGGCGTCTCCAGAACGGGTTCGTTGCCCTCCTATATAAATCGTATCCGATTAAATCGGAAGTGCTTGACTCACATCGGAGGCGCGACTAGTTACATCGCATCCGATTGAAGCGGATACGATCAATCTAACCCAGAAGGAACTCTCCCATGACCGCCAAGGTTCTTTTCACCGGCAAGACCCACACCACCGCTGGCGCCAACGGCGCGGCCGTCAGCGCCGACGGCTTCCTGGACATCAAGCTGCCCCAGCCCCACCCCGCCGCCGAGAACCTGTTCGGCGCGGCCTGGTCGGCCTGCTATCTGGGCGCCCTTGGCCTGGTCGCCGGCCAACGCAAGGTCGCCCTGCCGGCCGACGCCGCGGTCGACGCTGAGATCGACCTGGTCAACGGGGCCGGCGCCTTCTTCCTGCAAGCGCGCCTCGCCGTCAGCCTGCCGGGCCTCGACCGCGATGTGGCGCAAGAGCTGGTCGACGCCGCCCACGCCGTCTGCCCGTATTCGAAGGCGGTTCACGGCAATGTCGACGTCGTCACCACCCTGGCCTAAGCGCCTGATCTGACGAAAACGACTTGGGCCCGCGCGGACGACCGGCGGGCCCAAGTTCTTTCCGGAAATCCCCGACTCTAGCCGCGCTTCTTCGCCGCCTTTGGCGGCTTGGACGCGTTCAGCGCCACGGCGGCGCGGATCAGCGCCTTGAACGCCGCCTCGTCGATCGCCTCGCCCTGGCGGAAATCGATCGCCCGCCGCGTGGCGCCCTCCAGGCTGGAATTGAACAGGCCCGAGGGGTCCTCCACCGACGCGCCCTTGGCGAAGGTGGTCTTCACGGCGGCCTTGTAGGTCTCGCCGGTGCAGATGATCCCATCGTGCGACCACACGGGGATCCCCCACTTCCATTCCTCGATCACGTCGGGATCGGCCTCGTGGATCAGCTTGCGGATCTTGGCCAGGGTCTGGCCGCGCCAGTCGCCGTCCAGCGCCGCGATGGCCTTGTCGATCAGTTCCGACGGCGGGCCTTCCACCGGTCCGCCCATCTGCTTCTTCATCATCTCACCTCGTGTTGGCGGGCTTACAGGCGCTCGCCGGGCAATTGGCTGGCTTGGAGGACCCAGTCGCTGAACTGGGCCTCGTCGAGCGGTTCATCCTCAAGGACGTGGAAATAGCGCACGTCCGGCTGCTTGGAGGCGACCGGCGGCGGCGGGCTCAGCGCCGCGCCGCGGAAGAAGGCCACCTTGACGTATTTCGCGTAGCAATGGACGGCCAGGAACCAGCTTCCGTCGCCGAGGCCGTAGAAGGGCGAGTTCCATTTGACCGCCTTGCGCACGTCGGGGACGGCCGCCGTGATCAGCCCGTCCAGCTTGCGCCCGACCGCGCTCTTCCAGCCCGGCATGGCCGCGATATAGGCCTGGATCGGCGCCTCGCCGTCGCCCTTGGCGATCTGCGGATTGCCGCCCGACAGCAGTTTGGGCTCGGTCATGGCGCCGATTCCCTATCCTTCCGCGCGTCGTCGTCCCTTGGCGACATACGGCAGCACGAACATGTACAGGCCGCTGACCAGCAGCAAGATCAGCGGGACCAGGGCGAACAGCCCGACCCAGGCCGGGGGCTGCCCCTTCATCATGACGATCATGTAGCCGATGACGCCGGCCGTGAAGGCGATCGACAGCCAGCGGTGGGTCTGGCGGATGAGGGTGTTGAGGTTCACGGGGTTCTCCTTTGAGGGCGAGGTCAAAAGCGGAAGGGGGATGACTAAGCTCGACATCACCACCCCTGCTGCCGTCATTCCCGCCCTTGTGGCGGGAACCCCTGGTTCAGCTGACGGCGAGATGCCTTGGCGCGCTGGCGCGCCACACCTCCGCACCTGCGGCGGATAAAGGGGTTCCCGCCACAAGGGCGGGAATGGCGAATGAGAGGGGGACTTGAAGGCGGCCGCCACCTCCAAGCTCCGCGAGGATGCCCCTAGTCCAGCCGGTCCAGCAGCTGGTCCAGATTGCCCAGGAACGACTTCCAGCCGGCGTGGGCGCCGCCATAGGCCTGCTTCTGGGTGGGGCTGAAGCCCGCCTGCTCCACGCGCAGATGCGTGCCCGTGGGCGTCGGGGTCAGGGTGAAGGTCACCACGCTCTGCAGCGCATAGGCCGGATCGGGATGCTCGTGGTTCCAGGTGTAGGCCAGGGTCTTGTTCGGCTCGATCGCCAGGACCTCGCAGTCCAGCACCCCGCCCCACTCGCCGCGCAGCTGGAAGCCGTGGCCCACCTGGGGCTTGAAGTCGTTCTTCATCAGCCATTCCTCCATCAGGTGCGGCTGGGTCAGCGCGCGCCAGAGCTTCTCGGGGGGATGCGCGATGTCGCGCTCGACGACGACGGTGCGCGTCTCGGTCTCGGTGCTGGTCATTGATCCATCCTGTTGAGCAGGTCTTCGAGGTTGTCGAACCGGGCTTCCCAGAACCCGGCCATGCGGCTTGTCCAGTCGACCAACGGGGCCAGGGCGTTCAGCTGGGCGCTGTAGTGCGTCTGGCGGCCCTCATGGCGGTCGCTCACCAGCCCGGCCTGTTTCAGCACGCCCAGGTGCTTGGACACCGCCGGCTGCGAGACCCCCGCCAGGGCCGTCAGMGCCCCGACCGTCTGCTCGCCGCCCAGGCACAGCCGCTCGAAGATCCCCCGTCGGGTGGGATCGGCGAGCGTCCGGAAGAGGATGTCGTGAGCGTCGGTCATGGGAACTGATAACTCGTTGGCTATGAGTTATGCATAACTGGCGAGTTATGGGTTCGTCAAGGGCCTTCTAGAAATCCGCTCATCCCGGCGAAAGCCGGGACCCAGATGGAATGACGGTGCGGCTGACGCCAAGAACGCTGAGCCAATCCGATCAGCCACCCGGCTTTAGGATCTGGGTCCCGGCATTCGCCGGGATGAGCGGGGGTTAGGGGGATACAGCGCGCTCAATCCCCGCGAACGCCGGGGCAAATCCCAACCCATTCAACGCCCTGCAAGAAAAGCAGCGTCACATCCGCCGCCGCGTTCAAACCGCCCGCATACTGATCCTCGCCCTGTCGTGGGGAGGACGTCCGGCCGGCGACCGATACGTGCGACAGGGGCGGTCGAGCGGGAAGCGCTCGTCGGTGGTTCTTGAGTGAACGCCTTCGCGGCGGTCCAGGGCAGGCTCCCCTCAGTCGGGACGAAGCCCTGGCGGCGAAGGATCGGCGGGCGCGGCAGGCCCGGGCTGAAATCGCCCGGGCGGTCCGGAAGGGGCGTCAACCTTCCGCCCGTCGGGGGCCTCCATCGGAGCGGGTTAAAAATCCGCGATCCGAAGGCTTCCGGAAAACGATCCGCGCGGAGCGACCAGACCCTGTCGAAACGGTACTCTGCAAACACACTCCTCCGGGCATGGCCCGGACGCTCCGCCGCCTCCCACCCGCCGGGTTTCCCGGTCGGGGACATGCGCTCGCGCGTGTCCCCAGGTCTTGGCGCCGTGGAGGCTGTTGGGGACACGCCGCGAGGGCATGTCCCCGGCTAACGCGCGTAGTACGCCTCGACCAGTTGCCGGTGCGGCGGCAGGTGCTTGAGCGCCTCGCGGGACGCCTCGGCGACCTTGGCGAAGTTCTGCTTTGCCATCGCGCCCTCGTCGTAGCGCCCCTCGACGGGCGCGAAGTCGGTGACCGCGTTCATGCCGTACAGGATGTACTGGTAGCTGGAGGGCAGGAAGGTCTCGAGGTCGACCAGGAAGTCGAACCGCGACACCGGGCGATGCTTCCACTGGGCCAGCAGGTCGCGCAGGGCCTCGGGCCAAGTGGCCGGATCGGCGTTGTCGCGCCAATACGGCTCGTCGCGCTTGGTCAGGCAGTAGTGCAGCTTGAGGAACGAGACGATCCGCTCGAAGCGGCCGACCATGGCGGCGTTGAAGGTGCGGGCGGCGGCGTCGCGGGCGGCGCGGTCGCGCAGCGGGAAGACCTCGGCGATCATCGTCGCGGCCACCTCGATCAGCATGATGCCGGTCGATTCCAGCGGCTCGAAGAAGCCCGCCGACAAGCCCACGGCCACGCAGTTGCCGATCCACTGGCGCTCGCGATAGCCGGTCTGGAACTTCAGCAGGCGGGCGTTCAGCCCGTCGCCGGCCTTGCCGACATAGCCGCGCAGAACCGCCTCGGCCCGCGCCTCGTCGGTATGCCGGCTGGAGAAGACGTAGCCGACGCCCCGGCGGCTATCCAGGCCGATGTCCCAGGTCCAGCCGGCCTCGTGGGCGGTGGCCAGGGTGTAGGGATTGATCGGCGCGTCCGGCGTTTCGTATGGGACCTGGATCGCCAGGGCCCGGTCGTTGAACAGCACGTCGTCGACCCGCTTGAACGGCGCGCCCAGGGCCTCGCCGATCAGCAGGGCGCGGAAGCCCGAGCAGTCGACGAACAGGTCGCCCTCGATCGTCCCCAGCTCGCCCGCCCGGATCGAGGCGATGTCGCCGGTCATGTCGCGGGTCACCCCGTCGACCTTTCCCTTCAGGTGCGTGACGCCCGCCTCGACCGCCACCCCGCGCAGGAAGTCGGCGAAGCGCGCGGCGTCGAAGTGGTAGGCGTAGTTCATCGGCCCCTGGAAGTCGGGGTCCTCCAGCCGCTTGGGCGCCCGCCCCTCGCCGATGATCGCGCCCTGCGTGGTCACCGCGTCGGCGAACGGCAAGGTTGCGCCGGCCTGGTGGTCCAGCAGCCAATACGGCGACAGATCGCGACCGTTGGGCCGGAGCGGCAGGTTGAACGGGTGAAAGTATTCGGAAGATTTCCCACGTTCCGAACGCTGCTCCCAATCCACGAACCGGACGCCCTGTTTGAAKGTCGCCGAACTCTCGCGCAGGAACCGCGCTTCGCTGACGCCCAGCTCGGCCAGGGTCGAGCGGATGGTGGGGAACGTGCCCTCGCCCACCCCGATKGTGGCGATGTCCGGAGCCTCGATCAGGGTGATCCTGGCGCCGTCCGGCCGGTCGGCGCCAAGGCGCTTGGCCAGATAGGCGGCGGTCAGCCATCCGGCCGTGCCGCCGCCGACGATGACGATGCGGTTCCCGGTCATGAGCGGCTCCTTGGAGACGCCTGGGGAGACGTCTGGAAGATGGGACGAAAGCCCGAGTCGGCCCCCGACGGGGCGGCCTGGAAAAGAAAAATCCCGGGTGACGGTCAGGAGCGCCGTCACCCGGGTCAGAGCGCAGTCTGGGAGGCAATACGCTCAAAGATAGGGGGGAGCGGCGCGCCCCTCTCGAGAAAGGACACGCCGCTCCTGAAGCGGGGTCCGGGGGGAGGACCGGGCTTCAAGCGGTCATCCCCGCCCGGCTGGGCCGGACGGGGACTTGGGATCGGCCTAGAACTTCGTCTTCAGACGAACACCCCAGGTGCGCGGCGGCTGGTAGACCGCCGTCCAGATCGGATCGTAGTTCGGCACGCCGGCGGCGCCGGCTCCGGTCTTGATGTTCTTGTCCTCGAGGTTCTGGACGAACACCTCGGCCGACCAGGGGGCTTCCGCCGGTTCGTAACGCAGGGTCACGTCCGTACGGGTATAGCTGCCCTGTTGGTCCGGCTTGCCTTGGTTGAAGTACGACAGCCAGCTCTTGCTTTCGAAGTGCGTGGCGATCCGCGGGATGATCCGGCCGTTCTCCAGTTCGAAGGTGTGCTCGTAAGCCACCGTGCCCGAGAAGTGCGGGGCGTGGGGCAGCTCGTTGCCCTTCAGCTGGACCGCGTGGGCCGCGTCGTTCGGGCCGATGCGGCCGTCGGCGGCCATCAGCTCGTCCATCTTGGTGTCCTGGGCGGTCGCCGAGATCTGCAGGCGGTCGTTGGCCGTCAGGTTGGCGGTCAGTTCGGCCTCGATGCCGTAGGCCTGGGCGCCCTTGGCGTTGGTCGTGACGACCTGCGACTTGTCGACCGTGCCGTCCGGCTTGAACGTCGTGACCACCTGGTTGACCTGGTAGCCCTTGAAGTCCTCGTAGTAGGCCGCGAGGTTCAGGGTCGCCCGGCCGTCCATGAAGCGGATCTTCGAACCGACTTCGTAGTTGGTCAGGGTTTCCGGATTGGCCAGCAGGCCGCCGTCCTCGATGTTGCCCGACTTGAAGCCGGTGCTGACGCTGCCGTAGACCAGCACGTCGTCGCTCACGTCCATGTCGGCGCGGCCGAGCCAGGTGAACTTGTCCCAGCTGCCCTTCACGTCGTTGTTGCTGATGCTGTAGCCGGGGCCCAGCAGGGCCAGCAGCTGGTCGGCCGTGGCGCCGCGGTCGCGACCGAAGATGCCGGTGTCGCAACGCGAGGGGACGCCGCCGCCCGGAAGAGCGGCTTCAGCGGCCAGACAGTCGTTGTAGCCCTTGAACGTGACGTTCCGGCCGCCCTGGTCCTGCTTGGTGTCGTCGGTGTAGCGCACGCCGCCGGTCAGGCGGATCGCGTCGGTCACGTGCCAGGTCGCCTGGCCGAAGGCGGCCTTCGATTCCACGGTGCGCTTGGCCTGGATGAAGCTGCCCGACCAGCTCATCGGACCGTCGCGATAGCCGTCACGCTGGTCGATGTCGAAGCGGATCGAGTTGTCTTCGTGGCTGTAGAAGCCGCCGATGATCCAGTCGACGACGTTGTCGCCCTGCGACTTCAGCTGGACTTCATGGCTCCAGGCGTCGTTGCGCGACCAGACGGTGTGGTTCTCGCCGAAGCCGCCCTTGCTCAGGACGCCGCCCTGGGTGACGCCCAGGATGCCGGCGTCGGCGTCGCTGTTGGCGCTGCCGCCCACGCGTTGCCAGCCGGTGATGTAGGTCAGGCCGACCTTCTCATTGATGGAATAGTCCATCGTGCTGCGCACGCCGTACGAGAAGCGGTCGCTTTCCGGAGCGGTGTCGATCAGGGCCGACCACTTCTTCTGGCCGGCGCGCGGGGTCTGGGCCAGGGCGATGATCGGGGCGCCGGTGTCCTGGTAGCCCTCGACATTGACGTTCCAGGTGAAGTTGTCGTTCGGCTTCCACAGGGCGCTCAGGCGGGCCGAGCGCTGGTCCTGGGCGTAGTACTTCTTGCCCTGGGTGACGAAGGCCGACGGGTTGACGCCCACGACGTTCGGCGGACGCTGGAAGTCGGCGTAGCCGTCGTGGCGCTCGGTGATCGCCGCCACGCGCAGGGCGAAGGTGTCCGACACCGGCATGTTGACCGCCACGCGGGCGCCCAGGCGGTTGTACGAACCGCCGACGATCTCGGCGTTGCCGTAGTAGTCGCCCAGCGTCGGCTTGGCGGTGCGGATGCTCACGGCGCCGACGGTGGCGTTCCGGCCGAACAGCGTGCCCTGCGGACCGCGCGCCACTTCGACGGCGTCCACGTCGTACATCAGCACGGCCGCGCCCTGGGCGCGCGGCGAGTAGATGCCGTCCACATAGATGGCGACTTCGGGGTCGGCCACTTCGGTGAAGGCGGTGTCGTTGCCGATGCCGCGCATGGTGATCAGGATCGCGCCCTGGTCGCCCTGCTGGTTGATGGCCATCGACGGCACGAACTTGGCCAGGTCGGTGACGTCCTTGACCTGTTGCCGGTCAAGCGCGGACTGGCCGAACGCGCTGATGGCGATCGGGGTGTCCTGCAGATTGGTCTCCCGCTTGGTGGCGGTGACCGTGATCTCTTCGAGTTGGGTGTTGTCGGCCGCCGCCGGAGCGGTCTGAGCCTGGACGGCGGTCGCGGCGATCATCGCCGCCACGGCCGACGAGCCGGCCAATAGGGTTTTGCGGAGCTTCATCTTCATCCCTCCCTGCGCGCGATCCTTTGTGGTCGCGACTTGCGTCTTGTGAATAGCTACAGTACGACAACGTTGTCAATCAGCTATCTATTTACGACTTAGTTGAAAGCGTCGTTTCGTTCGTCGTGATTAGTTGAAAATAGTCGCCGCACGGCAAGATTTGACAAAGAACGCCACGCGTATAGCTTAAGACGTAAATGGGAGGAAAAAGAATGAAGCGACAGCAAATGCGCAGCCTGGTGATGGCTCTGATGCTGAGCACGGCGCTGCCGACGGCCGCCGCTCACGCTCAGGCCGCGGCCGCGAGCGCCTCGAAACCTTGGATGAACCCCAAGCTGAGCGCCGATCAGCGCGCCGACCTGATCGTTGCGCAAATGACGCAGGACGAGAAATTGACCCTGGTGTTCGGCTATTTCGGTTCGAACCAGGAGAAACCCAAGTTCACGCCGCACGCCGAGGCCCGCATGGGTTCGGCCGGCTATATCCCCGGAATCGCCCGCCTGGGCGTGCCCCCGCAGTGGGAAACCGACGCCGGCGTCGGCGTGGCCACCCAGCGTGAGTCGAGCGATCCCTATCTGGAGCGCACCTCCCTGCCCTCGGGAATCGCCACCGCCGCCACCTGGAACCCGGAACTGGCCTTCAAGGGCGGCGCGATGATCGGTTCGGAGGCCCGCTCCTCGGGCTTCAACGTCCAGCTGGCCGGCGGCGTCAACCTGGCCCGCGACCCGCGCAACGGCCGCAACTTCGAATATGGCGGCGAGGACCCGCTGCTGGCCGGCACGATGGTCGGGGCTCAGATCAAGGGCATCCAGTCCAACAACATCATCTCGACGATCAAGCACTGGGCGCTGAACGGCCAGGAGACGAACCGCATGACGGTCAGCTCCAACATCGGCGACGCCGCGGCCCGCCAGTCCGACTTCCTGGCGTTTGAGATCGCCATCGAGCAGTCGCAGCCGGGCTCGGTGATGTGCGCCTACAACCGCATCAACAGCGTCTACGCCTGTGAGAGCGACTGGCTGATGAACGAGGTCCTGAAGAAGGACTGGGGCTATAAGGGCTATGTGATGTCGGACTGGGGCGCGACCCATTCGACCGCCAAGGCCGCCAATGCGGGCCTGGACCAGGAGTCGGCCTACACCTTCGACAAGCAGCCCTTCTTCGGCGCGCCGCTGAAGGCCGCCGTGGCCGACGGCTCGGTGCCGCAGGCCCGGCTGGACGACATGGCCAAGCGCATCACCCGCTCGATGTTCGCCCACGGCCTGTTCGACCATCCGGTGGTCAAGGGCCCGATCGACTTCGCCGCCCACGCCAAGGTCACCCAGGCCGACGCGGAAGAGGCCATCGTCCTGCTGAAGAACGACGGCGGCCTGCTGCCGATCGCCAAGAGCGCCAAGAAGATCGTCGTGATCGGCTCGCATTCCGACGTCGGCGTGCTGTCGGGCGGCGGCTCGTCGCAGGTCTTCCCGATCGGCGGCATGGCGGTGAAGGGCCTGGGCCCCAAGGGCTTCCCCGGCCCGATCGTCTACCACCCCAACTCGCCGCTGAAGGCGCTGCAGGCCCGCAATCCCGGCGCCCAGTTCGTCTATGACGACGGTTCCGACCCGGCCGCCGCCGCCAAGGCCGCCGCCGGCGCCGACCTGGTCATCGTCTTCGCCCACCAGTGGGCCGCCGAGTCGCAGGACTATTCCCTCACCCTGGCCGACAACCAGGACGCGGTGATCGACGCGGTGGCCTCGGCCAACGCCAAGACCGCCGTCGTGCTGGAAACCGGCGGCGCCGTGCTGATGCCGTGGCTCCCCAAGGTGGGCGCCGTGGTCGAGGCCTGGTTCCCGGGCACCAACGGCGGTGAGGCCGTCGCCCGCGTCCTGACCGGCGAGGTCAACCCGTCAGGCCGCCTGCCGGTGACCTTCCCCGCCAGCGCCGACCAGCTGCCGCGTCCCGTCATCGACGGCGACAACAGCAAGCCCGAGCTGATGGTCGACGCCAACTACGACATCGAGGGCGCGGCGGTCGGCTACAAGTGGTTCGACAAGAAGGGCCACCAGCCGCTGTTCGCCTTCGGCCATGGCCTGTCGTACTCGACCTTCGGCTATAGCGACCTGAAGACCAGCGTCGTCGGCGACAAGTTGACCGTCAGCTTCAAGGTCACCAACACCGGCAAGGCCGCGGGCAAGGACGTGCCCCAGGTCTATGTCGGGCCGAAGGGCGCTTCCACCTGGGAGGCCCCGCGTCGCCTGGGCGGCTTCAAGAAGGTCGACCTGGCGCCCGGCGCCAGCACCACGGTCAGCGTCGCCGTCGATCCGCGCCTGCTGGMGACGTTMGATTCCAAGGCCAAGACCTGGAACATCGCCGCCGGCGCCTATGAGGTGTCGCTGGGCGCCTCGTCCCGAGACCTGGGCGCCAAGGCCGACGTGACCCTGGCTGCCAAGACGCTGCCGGTGTCGTACGACGGCAAGTAGGACCTACGGCCGGGGACAGGCGCCTGCGCCTGTCCCCGATCCCGCTATTTCGGCGCCGGCCCGGTCGAGGCCCGCACCATCAGTTCGAACGGCACCAGGGTGTTGCCGGCGATCTGCTTCTCGCCCGCCGCGCTGGCCGTGATCAGCATGTCGGCGGCTTTCTCCGCCATCTTCGCCACCGGCTGGCGCACCGCCGTCAGGGACGGGGCGCTGAGGCGCACGCCGATCGTGTCGTCATAGCTGAGGATCGACAGGTCGCCCGGCACGGCCAGGCCGCGCGCCTGGGCCACGCTGACCACGCCCAGCGCCATCTGGTCGTTCGACGCCATGATCGCGGTCGGCGGATCGGGCAGGTCCAGCAGGGCCTGCGCCCCCGCCACCCCGGCCTCAAAGGTGAAGTCGCCCTTGTAGATCCGCGCGTCCGGCACGGGATGACCCGCCGCCTCCATGGTCGCCTGGAACGTCTCGACCCGCAGGATCGAGGACGAGAACTTGTAGTCGCCGGCGATCATGGCGATGCGCGTGTGGCCCAGGCCCAGCAGGTGCTTGGTCGCCTGGCGGGCGGCGGCGCGGTCGTCCATGTAGACCCGCGGCCCCTGCCCGCGCACCGGGGTGTTCAGGCGCACGAACGGGATGTTGCGCTTCTTCAGCGCCCCCAGCACTACCGGGTTCTCGCAGTTGGGCGGCGTCAGGATCACGCCGTCGGGTTGCAGCGACGACAGCACGGCGGTGATCTGCTTTTCCAGCTGGTCCGATTCGCGGTCCACCAGCTCGAACATCAGGTGGTAGCCAGACTGCTCGCAGCGCAGCATGGCGCCGTACAGCATCTGGTCGATCCACTCGTTGCCGCGCTCGCTGCGCCAGTTGTCCAGCGTCAGGCGGCGGTCGTTGAAGGCGACCAGCAGGTACGAACGCGACCCGGCCATGGTCCGCGCGGCCTTGCTGGGGCTGTAGCCCAGCTTCTCGACGGCCGCGAGCACGCGCGCCTTCAGGTCCGGGGTTACGTTGGGCTCATCGTTGAGCACCCGCGACACCGTCTTGACCGACACGCGCGCCTTTTCGGCGACATGGATGATCGTGGCCGGCCGCTTCGCCATTCAGAATCCGTTCCCCCCAAGGTTCGCGCCGAACGTAGCTTCCGTGAAACAGTCTGTCTGCCCCCACCCCGCTTGACGACGATGGGAGCGGTATCATTTAAGAGCCACGGCCAATTCAAACCCATTTCGACACCACGAGGAACGCGCCTTGACCATCACCGGTGAACTTCTGATCGACGGCGGCGCCCGCCCCGGAGCCGGCGGCCCGATCCTGGCGGTCGATCCCAGCACGGGGAACGCCCTGGATGTCACCTTCGGCGGCGCGACCAAGGCCGATCTGGACGAGGCCTGCGCCCTGGCGGCGGCGGCCTTCGGTCCCTACCGCGCCACCTCGCCCGAGCAGCGCGCCGTGTTCCTGGAGACCGTGGCGGCCAAGATCGAGGCGATCGGTGACGCGCTGATCGTCCGCGCCATGGCCGAGACCGGCCTGCCCCGCGCCCGCCTCGAAGGCGAACGCGGCCGCACCATGGGCCAGCTGAAGATGTTCGCCGGCGTGCTGCGCGACGGCGGCTGGCTGGAAGCCCGAATCGACCCGGCCCAGCCCGACCGCGCGCCCCTGCCCCGTCCTGACCTGCGCCTGCGCAACGTGCCGCTGGGCCCGGTGGCCGTGTTCGGCGCGTCGAACTTCCCCCTGGCCTTCTCGGTGGCCGGCGGCGACACCGCCTCGGCCCTGGCGGCCGGCTGTCCGGTGGTGGTCAAGGCCCACCCGGCGCACCCCGGCACCTCGGAACTGGTCGGCCGCGCCGTCCAGGCGGCGGTGAAGGAAGTCGGCCTGCCGTCCGGCGTCTTCGCCATGCTGCACGACGCCGGCATCGAGATCTCGCAGGGCCTGGTCGCCGACCACCGCATCAGGGCCGCCGGCTTCACCGGCTCGCGCCGCGCGGGTCTGGCCCTGACGGCCATCGCGCAGGGCCGTCCCGAACCGATCCCGTTCTACGCCGAGATGAGCAGCATCAACCCGGTCCTGCTCCTGCCCAACGCCCTGAAGGCGCGCGGCGCGGCCATCGCGCCGGAGTTCGTCGCCGCCCTGACCCAGGGCGCGGGCCAGTTCTGCACCAATCCCGGCCTGATCCTGGCCATCGACGGCCCTGAGCTGGACGGCTTCCTTACGGCAACCGCCGAGGTGATCGCCAAGGCACCGGCGGGCCAGATGCTGACCCCTGGCATCTGCAAGGCCTACACCGGCGGCGTGAAGGCGCTGGCCGACACCGCCGGCGTCACCCAGGTGGCCCACGGCCTTGAAGGCGGCCACGGCCAGGGTCGCGCGACCCTGTTCTCGGTGGACGCCGCCACCTTCCTGACCACCCCGCACCTGCAGGACGAGGTGTTCGGCGCCGCCTCGCTGGTGGTCCGCGCCACGGACCTGGCCCAGCTGATCCAGGTGCTGGCCGCCCTGGAAGGTCAGCTGACCATCGCCGTGCACATGGACGAGGCCGACACCGACCTGGCCCGCGCCCTGCTGCCGACCCTGGAGCTGAAGGCCGGCCGCGTGCTGGTCAACGGCTTCGGCACCGGCGTCGAGGTGGGCCACGCCATGGTGCACGGCGGTCCGTATCCGTCGACCTCGGACAGCCGCTCGACCTCGGTCGGCTCGCTGGCCATCTTCCGCTTCCTGCGCCCGGTCTCATACCAGAACCTGCCGGCCGCCCTGCTGCCGCCGGAACTGCAGGACGCAAACCCGCTGGGCATCGCCCGTCGGGTGGATGGGAAAATTCAGCTGGCCTAAGCCTCACGCACGGGTTGGGGACAGGCGCATGCGCCTGTCCCCGGTCGTTCCACGGCCTAACCCGGGCCGTATCCCCCGCCCCCAGGCGTCTCGATCACGATCGCATCCCCGGCCGCGACCTCGACGGCGTCCGTCGCGCCCAGCACGACGACTGAGCCGTCCGCCCGCTCGACCCGGGCCTTGCCCAGAGCGCCTTCACCACCGCTCGCCATCCCGAACGGCGCCACGCGTCGGCGGTTCGACAGCAGGGTCGCCGTCATCGGCTCGCGGAAGCCGATCCGCCGCACCACGCCGTCGCCGCCGCGATGCGCCCCTGCCCCGCCCGAGCCGCGCCGGACCTGGAACGCCTCGACCAGCACCGGATAGCGGCTTTCCAGCACCTCGGGGTCGGTCAGGCGGCTGTTGGTCATGTGGGTCTGGACCGCGTCGGCGCCGTCGAAGTCCGGCCCCGCCCCGGCCCCGCCGCAGATGGTTTCGTAGTACTGCCGCCGGTCGTCGCCGAAGGTGAAGTTGTTCATCGTCCCCTGGGCGGCCGCCATCACGCCCAGCGCGCCGTAGAGGGCGTCGACCACGACCTGGCTGGTCTCGACATTGCCCGCCACCACCGCCGCCGGATAGCGCGGCCGCAGCATCGAGCCCTCGGGAATGACCAGCTCGACCGGCCGCAGGCAGCCGTCGTTCATCGGGATCTCGTCGTCGACCAGGGTGCGGAACACGTACAGCGCCGCCGCCCGGCAGATCGAGGCCGGGGCGTTGAAATTGGTCGGGACCTGGTTGCTGGTGCCCGTGAAATCGACTCGCGCCGTGCGGGCGGCGCGATCGACCGTGATCGCCACCTTCACCACCGAGCCGTCGTCCAGCTCATAGACGAAATCGCCGTCCGCCAAGGTCGCCAGCACCCGCCGCACGGCCTCCTCGGCGTTGTCCTGGACGTGGGCCATATAGGCCTCCACGACGTCCTGGCCGAACTCGGCGACCATGCCGGTCAGGGCCTCGGCCCCGCGGGCGCAGGCGGCCACCTGGGCCTTGAGATCGCCGATGTTTTGGTCCGGATTGCGAGCCGGCCACGCGCCCGAGGCCAGCAGGGCCCGGACCTCGGCCTCCAGGAACCGCCCGCCCTCGACCAGCAGGAAGTTCTCGATCAGCACCCCCTCCTCCTCGACCGTGCGGCTGTTCGGCGGCATCGAGCCGGGGGTGATCCCGCCGATGTCGCCCTGGTGGCCGCGCGCGGCGACGTAGAAGGTCAGGTCGCCCGCCGCGTCGAACACCGGCATCACCACCGTCACGTCCGGCAGATGGGTGCCGCCGTTGTAGGGGGCGTTCAGCATGTAGACGTCGCCGGGCTTAAGGCCCCGGCCGTCGTGCAGCCGCCCGTCGCGGATGGCCCGCACGCTGTCGCCCATCGAGCCCAGGTGCACGGGCATGTGCGGGGCGTTGGCGATCAGGTTGCCGTCGCGGTCGAACAGGGCGCAGGAGAAGTCCAGCCGCTCCTTGATGTTGACCGAATAGGCGGTGTTCTGCAGGGCGAAACCCATCTCCTCGGCCACGGCCATGAAGAGGTTGTTGAACACCTCCAGCATCACCGGATCGGCCTTGGTCCCGGCGGCCTGGCGCCTGGGCAGGGCCACGACGCGCTCGAGGACCAGGTTCAGATGCGGGTCGACCACGGCGCGCCAGCCGGGCTCGATCACGGTGGTGCCGGTGGCCTCGCGGACGATGGCCGGGCCCGCCACCTCGCCGCCAATCGGCAGGGCGGCGCGGTCGAACACCGGCGCGGCGTGCTCGGCGCCGGCCATGCGAACGGTCAGGGTCGCCAGCGGCTCGGGCTCGGCCTGGGCGCCGGAGCCCAGATMGGGCGAAGCGCCGGCGTCGGCATGCCCGATGACCTCGACCACCAGCGTCTCCACCACCAGCGGGGTGGTCGGCGAGATGAAGCCGAAGCGGCGCTGGTGCAGGTCTTCGAACGCGGCGCGGACGGACGCCCTGTCGCCCAGCGGGACCAGCAGCGGCGTATCCGTGCCCGCGTATTTCACCCGCAGGCTCGACACGACATCGCCCGAAACGATMGGCACGCCCTGGTCCTCGAGCGCCGCCCAGGCCTTGCGCCCGAGAGCCTGKGCGCGACCGCCGAGGTCTTCTGCCGTATCTAGCGGCCGCTCGATCGTCTCCTCGCGCATCAGGCGCAGGTCGGCCAGGCCCATGCCGTAGGCGCTGAGCACCCCGGCGAACGGGTGGATCATCACCTTGGTCATGCCCAGGGCGTCGGCCACCAGGCAGGCGTGCTGGCCGCCCGCCCCGCCGAAGCAGGCCAGGACATAGCGGGTGACGTCGTACCCGCGCTGGATCGAGATCTGCCGAACGGCCTTGGCCATGTTCTCGACGGCGATGGTCACGAAGCCCTCGGCGATCTCGGCCGGCGTCATCGCCTTGCCGGTCGCCGCCAGGATCTCGCCGGACAGGACCTTGAACTTTTCGACCACCACGTCGCGGTCCAGCGGCTGGTCGGCGTTGGGACCGAACACCGCCGGGAAGAAGTCGGGCGACAGCTTTCCCAGCATCACGTTGCAGTCGGTCACGGTCAGCGGCCCGCCGCGCCGGTAGCAGGCGGGCCCCGGATTGGCCCCGGCCGAGGCCGGTCCCACCCGGAACCGCGCCCCGTCGAACGAACAGATCGAACCGCCGCCGGCCGCCACGGTGTGGATGTTCATCATCGGCGCGCGCATCCGCACCCCGGCCACCACCGTCTCGTAGGCCCGCTCGTACTCGCCGGCGAAGTGGCAGACGTCGGTCGATGTGCCGCCCATGTCGAAGCCGATCACCCGTTCGAACCCGGCCTGGGCGGCGGTCTTGGCCATGCCGACCACGCCGCCGGCCGGACCTGACAGGATCGCGTCCTTGCCCCGGAAGGCCCGGGCGTCGGTGAGGCCGCCGTTGGACTGCATGAACAGCAGCCGGGTGTCCTGGCCCCCCTCTTCCTTCGCTTGGAGGGCGCCGGCCACCTGGTCCACGTAGCGCCGCAGGATCGGCGACAGATAGGCGTCGACCACCGTCGTGTCGCCGCGCCCGACCAGCTTCATCAGCGGGCTGACCTCATGGCTGACCGAAACCTGGGTGAAGCCGACCTCGCGGGCGATCGCCGCGACGCGGGCCTCGTGGTCGGTGAAGCGGAAGCCGTGCAGCAGCACGATCGCCACGGCGCGGAAGCCGGCGCCGAACGCCGCGCGCAGATCGGCGCGGGCGGCCGTCTCGTCCAGCGGGCGCAGCACCTGCCCCTCAACGCTGATCCGCTCGTCGATCTCGACCACACGGGTGTAGAGGGCCTCGGGCTTGACGATGCGGCGGTCGAACAGCTTGGGCCGGGCCTGGTAGCCGATGCGCAGGGCGTCGGCGTGGCCCCGGGTGATGGCCAGGACGGTCGGCTCGCCCTGGCGTTCGAGCAGGGCGTTGGTCGCCACGGTGGTGCCCATCTTGACCGCGTCGATCCCGGCCTCGCCCTCCAGCAGGGCGTGTACCCCGGCCACGGCCGCGTCGGCGTATTGCTCGGGGTTCTCCGACAGCAGCTTGTGGGTGAGCAGGGTCCCGTCCGGACGCCGCGCGACGACGTCGGTGAAGGTGCCGCCGCGGTCGATCCAGAACTCCCAGCCGCGGTCGGTCATGTCTCGAAGGCTCCCACTTGCGGGAACCCTTTTGGCGCTGAGGCCCGCCCGCATCAAGGGCGGGCGGGCCTCGTCACGTCAAAGCACGTGGAACAGGTACAGCAGCAGGATGATCGGCAGCGGGATGCCCAGCAGCCAGAGGAAAATGCCCTTCATCGAAGCCTCCTAGACGCTGGGGGTGATGACGACGCGGGCGCGTCGATGCCAGACGGGATGGCGGGCGCCGAGGCGACCGCCGGCGACGGCGCCGATCGCGCCCAGGACCATGGTCGCCACGCCCCACCAGGCCAGGCTGGCGGTGACGTCGGCGGCCTTTTCGGCTGCGACCTTGGCGTCGGCGTCACTGACCCGGTCGTCCGGGCCCGAGGCGTCGTCGGCCGCCGTGGCGTAGGCCGTGACCGCGGCGTCACCGCCGTGCAGCAGGCCGCCTACGCTGGTGCCCAGGCCCGCGAAGGCCAGGACGAAGGCCACGCCCCAGACCGCCAGGCCCTGGAACAGGCCCCGGTGGTGGTCCGGATACTTGGCGGCGCGCGCGGCGATGAAGGCGCCGACCTGCAGGGCTACGGCGTTGGAGAACGCCACCCACAGGCCGCCGCCCACCGTCAGGGCCTTGGCGTCGCCGCTGTCCATGGTCCACGGGTTGGCGGCGGTCGCGCCGATGGCCAGGCCCAGCAGGTTKAGCAAGGCCCCCAGCGCGATGGCCACCGCCACACCCGCGAACACCGCGCCCCACGAGATCAGCGGGTGCGCATAGACGTCTTCGTGAAACTCCGATGGCGATAGGTCGCTCATCTTCAGTCCTCCCAGTTCAGATGCGGAAGAACGGAGCGGACGGACTTTCGTTGCCTTAGCCCTTGAAGGCCTCGATCCCGGCCCAGAGACCCAGACCCAGGAAGATCAGGGCCGCGCCCAGGCGGACATATTTCAGCGGCACGATCTTGGTCGCCGCCTCGCCCAGGTACACGGCCGGGATGTTGGCCGCCATCATGCCCAGGGTGGTGCCGGCCGCGACCCACAGCACGTCGTGGAAGCGCGCGCCCAGGGCCACCGTGGCGATCTGGGTCTTGTCGCCCATCTCGACCAGGAAGAAGGCGATGGTGGTGGTCAGGAAGACGCCGTAGCGGCCCTTGCCGCCGGGCATGTCGTCGTCGGCCTTGTCGGGAATCAGGGCCCAGGCGGCCATGGCGATGAACGAGATGGCGATGGCCCACTTGAACCAGACGCCGCCAAAGAAGTCGGAGGCCAGCGAGCCGGCCAGGGCCGCCAGGGCGTGGTTGGCCAGGGTGGCGACCAGGATGCCCAGGATGATCGGCACGGGCTTCTTGAAGCGGGTGGCCAGGATGATGGCCAGCAGCTGGGTCTTGTCGCCGATCTCGGCGATGGCCACCACGAGGGCCGAAACGAGCAGGGATTCCATGATCTAAAAACACCATCCGGGCCGAGCGCACGCCAATAGCATCGGAGACCCCGCCCAGCCCGGAACGGAAACCGACGCCATTGGTCTCGCCGCGGAAGCTGGTGCTTCCTTCACCCGCGCCATGTCTCGAAAGACAAGTGTGTTGACGACGGGCCCCGCTGATAGGCGCGGGCGGCTACTCCCCAAAGGTGACGGCTACCTAGACGCCCGGGCGAGCGGGGTCAACCTCGGTGCGGCCCTAGACCGCAGCCCCTAAACGGCGGCCGGGGCGTCGAACCGCATCGCGTGGATCGACACCCGCACCTTGCCGCCGGTGAAGGCGCCGCCCGCGGCGGTGATCACCACCGGGGTGTCGGCGTAGTAGGCCGTCGGGCCGATGATCCCGACATTGCTGGCGTTCTTGGCCACGCCCAGCGACGAGCCGAACTTGGCCGCGTCGCCCGACACGCCGCAGCTGTACGAGGTGGCCCCGGTGATCGCCACGCTGGTGCGGGTCGACACGCCCAGCACGATGGCGCGGTTGGGGATCGTGACCGTGGTCGCCACCGAAGCGCCCGACAGGGTCAGCTCCTGTTCGAGGATTTCGAAGCGGGTGGCGGCCAGGAACGGCGAGCGCGCGGCGGTCAGGGCCTTGAAGGTCGAGGACAGCGGGGTCCAGGCATCGCCGTCGTGGATCAGGGCTAGGCCCTCGTCGATGATCCAGGCCAGCCAGCCGGCCTTGGGCGTCAGGGTTTCCCAGATTCCGTCGGCGTAGCGGGCCAGGAGGCCGGCGGCGGTCCCGAGCCACGCCGCGCCGGTCGCCCCGCTGGGCAGGATGTGCATCGCCCCGTCGGCGGGCGAGGCCGGCTGGGCGGCGGTCGTGCGGCTCTGGACGGCCAGTTGGACCAGGCCGTCCAGCCTGCCGAAGGCCTCGTTGACGGTGATGTGCTTCTGGGCCTGGCCCGCGGCCACGAAGGGCAGCGATAGGCGGGGCGTGACGTCGTTGGACATGGGAGCTCCTGAAAGGTTTCAACGCCTTCCAGTGTCGCCCCGCCGGGAGTCCTGGAGGACCGACGCGCGTCGGTCCCCGCGGCGTCCCCGCCTACTGGGCCGCGAAAGCCAAGCGGTTTCCCGAAGTCAGGGCCGTCTTGGCCGCCAGCTCCGCCTTCGCGTCCTCGTACTGCTCCGCGAACTTGGCGACCAGTTCGCCGGCCGACAGCACCGCGTCGATGGCGCCGACGCCCTGGCCCGAGCCCCAGATGTCGCGCCAGGCCTTGGCCTCCTGATTGCCGCCCGAGCCGAAGTTCATGGCCGACGGGTCGCTGACCGGCAGGTTCTCGGGATCCAGGCCCGCCCGGACGATCGACTGGCGCAGATAGTTGCCGTGCACGCCGGTGAAGAGGTTGGAATAGACGATGTCGTTGGCCCGGGCCTCGACGATGGTGTCCTTGTAGCCCTGGGGCGCGTTGGCCTCCTTCGTGGCGATGAAGGCCGAGCCGATATAGGCMAGGTCCGCGCCCATGGCTTGGGCGGCCAGGATCGAGCGGCCCGAGGCGATCGAGCCCGACAGCGCCACCGGCCCGTCGAACCACTGGCGGATCTCCTGGACCAGGGCGAACGGCGACAGGGCGCCGGCGTGGCCGCCCGCCCCGGCCGCGACCGGGATCAGGCCGTCCGCGCCCTTCTCGATCGCCTTGTGGGCGTGCTTGTCGTTGATCACGTCGTGCAGGGTGATTCCGCCGTAGCTGTGGATCGCGCCGTTCAGGTCCTCGCGGGCGCCCAGCGAGGTGATCACCACGGGGACCTTGTATTTCACGCAGAGGGCGACGTCCTCCTCCAGGCGGTTGTTGGTCTTGTGGACGATCTGGTTCACCGCGAACGGGGCCGAGGGCGCGTCGGGATTGGCCTTGTCGTAGGCCGCCAGCTCCTCGGTGATCCGCGCCAGCCACTCGTCCAGCTGCGAGATCGGCCGGGCGTTCAGCGCCGGGAACGAGCCGACGATGCCGGCCTTGCACTGGGCGATCACCAGGTCCGGATTGCTGATGATGAACAGCGGAGACGCGATGACGGGCAGGCGCAGGCGGTCGCGCAGGATCGGCGGCAAGGCCATGGAAGACGTCTCCTTTGGGGCGGCCGCTCCGGGCCGCTCATGTAAACACTGTTAGCTTAAACGCGTGTTCGCACCGCACGCAAGCGCTTGACCTACCTTAGGGCAGAGGCGCATCTGCTGGCCAAAACAAGAAAATGCTGCGGTGCAGGAGAGAGACGTCGTGAATCACCCGCCCACCCCGTTGGCCGAGGATTTTGGCGCCCCGGATCGGTCCAAGTGGATGGCCCTGGTCGAGAAGACCTTGAAGGGCCAGGCGTTCGACGACGCCCTGATCACCCAGACCCCCGACGGAATCGCCATCCGGCCGCTCTACACCGTCGAGGACGGCGTGGTGGTGGCGCGCGACCTGCGGGCCCGCGACGCCGACCGGCCCTGGGACCTGCGCATGCGCGCCGCCCATCCCGATCCCCGCCAGACCGCCGCCGAGATCATGAAGGACCTGGAGGGCGGCGCGGCCTCGGTGCTGCTGGCCATCGACCCCACCGGGGTGAACGGCGTCGCCGTCGGCTCGCTGCAGGACCTGGCCCAGGCTCTGAACGGCGTGCTGCTGGACCTGGCTCCCGTCGCCCTGGACGCCGGCTTCCTGGGCCCCAAGGCCGCCGACTGGCTGGGCGGTCTGGCCAAGGCCGCGCCGAACGCGCCCCTGGCCTTCCACATGGACCCGCTGACCGCCTTCGCCCAGGCGGGAACCAGCCCCGGCCCGATCGAGGGCCACCTGATCTCGGCCGCGACGGTGGGGACCCGCCTGGCCCAAACCTACGCCAAGGCCAGCCTGATGCTGGCCACGGGGCGCGCCGTGCACGAGGCAGGCGGCTCCAACACCGAAGAGCTGGCGACGATGGCCGCCTGCGCCCTCGCCTATGCCAAGGCCCTGGTCCGCGCGGGCCTCTCGATGGAAGAGGCGTTCTCGCGCATCGTCCTGGGCGTCAGCCTGGACGCCGAATACTTCACCGGCGTGGCCAAGATCCGGGCCGCCCGGGCCCTGTGGGCGCGGATCACCGACGCCTGCGGCGTGTCGGTCCCCGCCGTGATCGAGGCCCGCTCGTCGCAGCGCATGCTGACCCGAGCCGACGCCTGGACCAACCTGCTGCGCCTGACCTCGGCGGGCTTCGCCGGCGCGGTCGGCGGGGCGGACTCGATCGTGCTGGGGGCCTTCACCGACGCCGTCGGCCTGCCCACCGCCTTCGGTCGCCGCCAGGCCCGCAACACCCAGCTGGTGCTGATGGAGGAGAGCCATCTGGGCCGCGTCGCCGACCCGGCCGGCGGCTCCTGGTACCTGGACAGCCTGACCGACCAGCTGGCCCGCGCCGCCTGGGGCGGCTTCCAGGCCATCGAGGCGGCCGGCGGGATCGTCAAGGCGCTGGAGAGCGGCCTGATCTCCGACATCGTCGGCGCCACCCGCGCGGCGCAGGAGGCCGCCTTCGCCGACAAAAGCCGCAAAATCCTGGGCGTCACCGCCTTCCCCAACGCCGACGACAAGCCGGTGGAGGTGGCCACGCCCAAGGCCGCCGACTTCGCCGTCGATCCGCCCAGCGCCCGCGCCCCCGGACCGGACTCCCGTTGCCCGCCCCTGACAGCCATCCGGTTCGCCGCCGCCTTTGAGGGAACGCAAGCATGAGCAAGTTCCCCGACTTCACCGCCGTCGACTTCGCGGCCGGCATGACCGCGGCGGCTCCCGAAGGCGCGATCTGGCACACGCCCGAGGGCGTCGACGTGCCGCCGGCCTTCACCGCCGACGACACGGCGGGCCTGGACTTCACCGGCGGCTATCCCGGCGTCGCGCCCTATCTGCGCGGCCCCTATCCGACCATGTACGTGACCAACCCGTGGACGGTGCKGCAGTACGCCGGCTTCTCGACCGCCGAGGACAGCAACGCCTTCTACCGCCGCAACCTCGCGGCCGGTCAGATGGGCCTGTCGGTGGCCTTCGATCTGGCCACCCACCGCGGCTACGACAGCGACCACGAGCGGGTGAAGGGCGACGTCGGCATGGCCGGCGTGGCCATCGACTCCATCCTCGACATGCGCACGCTGTTCAGCGGCATCCCGCTCGACAAGATGAGCGTGTCGATGACCATGAACGGCGCGGTGCTGCCGATCCTCGCGCTCTACATCGTCGCCGCCGAGGAACAGGGCGTCAGCCCCGACAAGCTGTCCGGGACCATCCAGAACGACATCCTCAAGGAGTTCATKGTCCGCAACACCTACATCTACCCGCCCGGCCCCTCGATGCGGATCATCTCGGACATCTTCGCCTTCACGTCGGAGAAGATGCCCAAGTTCAACTCGATCTCGATCAGCGGCTACCACATGCAGGAGGCCGGGGCCTCGGCCGATCTGGAGCTGGCCTACACCCTGGCCGACGGCGTCGAATACGCCCGGGCCGGCGTGGCGGCGGGCATGAGCATCGACGCCTTCGCCCCGCGCCTGTCGTTCTTCTGGGCGATCGGGATGAACTACTTCATGGAAGTGGCCAAGATGCGCGCCGCCCGCCTGCTCTGGGCGCGGCTGATGAAGCGAGAGTTCGACCCCAAGGACGACCGCAGCCTCTCGCTGCGCACCCACAGCCAGACCTCGGGCTGGTCGTTGGCGGCCCAGGACGTGTTCAACAACGTGGCCCGCACCTGCGTCGAGGCGATGGCCGCCGTCAACGGTCAGACCCAGAGCCTGCACACCAACAGCCTGGACGAGGCCCTGGCCCTGCCCACCGACTTCTCGGCCCGGATCAGCCGCAACACCCAGCTGTTCCTGCAGATGGAGAGCGGCACGACCCGGGTCGCCGACCCCTGGGGCGGCAGCTACTACGTCGAAAAGCTGACCCACGACCTGGCCGTGAAGGCCCTGGCCCACATCGAGGAGGTCGAGGCCCTGGGCGGCATGGCCAAGGCCATCGAGCAGGGCCTGCCCAAGCTGCGCATCGAGGAGTCGGCCGCAAAGACCCAGGCCCGCATCGACAGCGGCAAGCAGAGCGTGGTGGGCGTCAACCGCTACAAGCCCGAGATCGCCGACGACATCCCGGTGCTGAAGGTCGACAACACCTCCGTGCGCAACCAGCAGTTGGAGAAGCTGGCCCGGTTGAAGGCCGAGCGCGATCCGGCGAAGACGGCGGCGGCGCTGAAGGCGCTGGAGGACGGCGCCCGGGGGACCGGCAACCTGCTGGCCCTGGCCGTCGACGCGGCCCGCGCCCACGCCACGGTCGGCGAGATCAGCCTGGCGATGGAGAACGTCTTCGGCCGCCACCGCGCCACGATCCAGTCGATCCAGGGGGTCTATATGAAGGAAGCCGGCGCCGATCCCGCCGCCGCCCGGGCCAAGGCCATGGTCGAGGCGTTCGAGCAGGCCGACGGCCGCCGGCCGCGCATCCTGGTCGCCAAGATGGGCCAGGACGGCCACGACCGCGGTCAGAAGGTGATCGCCACTGCCTTCGCCGACCTCGGCTTCGACGTCGACATCGGCCCACTGTTCCAGACCCCGGCCGAGGCCGCCAAGCAGGCGGTCGAGAACGACGTCCACATCGTCGGGGCGTCGTCCCTGGCGGCCGGACACCTGACCCTGGCCCCCGAACTGAAGGCCGAACTGGCCAAGCAAGGTCGCGGCGACATCATGATGGTGGTCGGCGGCGTGATCCCGCCCCAGGACTTCCAGGCCCTGCGCGACGCCGGCGCCGCCGCGATCTTCCCGCCCGGCACGGTGATCGCCGAAGCTGTGATCGAGCTGCTGGACAAGCTGAACAAGCAGTTGGGCTACACCCAAGAGGCGGCGTAGGACCGGGGACATGCCCTTGGGCGTGTCCCCGACAGCATCCACGGCGCCAAGACCTGGGGACGCGCGCGAGCGCATGTCCCCGACCGGGGAGCCCGGCGGGTGGGAGGCGGCGGAGCGTCCGGGCCATGCCCGGCGTAGGATTGTGGAGAGTACCGTTTCGACAGGGTCTGGACGCTCCGCGCGGATCGTTTTCCGGAAGCCTTCGGATCGCGGATTTTTAACCCGCTCCGATGGAGGCCCCCGACGGGCGGAAGGTTGACGCCCCTTCCGGACCGCCCGGGCGATTTCAGCCCGGGCCTGCCGCGTCCGCCGATCC